>CAZNVM010000428.1:0-4538 GCA_964576215.1 uncultured Planctomycetaceae bacterium | reverse complement strand
CCCCCAGGCCGCTTAGGACCACTTTTTTCAGGCTGTCCGAACCGCCATAAACGCGGCAGCCGGGCTTGCTGACTCGCTTGATGTGCTGGACGACGCACTCGCCGTCGGGTCCGTACTTCAAGTGGAGCCGAAGGGTGTCGTTCGGTTTCGACTCAATTTTTTCCCAGTCCCAAATAAAACCTTCCCGCTTCATGGCGTCGGCAATGCCGCATTTGAGTTTGGAGGTCGGTAAATCAACATGCGTATGGGCGACGCGCACGGCGTTTCGGATACGGGTTAGCATGTCGGCAATCGGATCAGTCAACATAATCTATTTTTCCTTTTTTTACCTGTTTACCAGCTTGCTTTTTTCACACCGGGAATCAAACCCTGGTTTGCCAATTCTCGAAAACAAATACGACAGATGCCGAATTTACGATAGACCGCCCGTGGCCGACCGCAAAGGCGGCATCGATTTTCGGAGCGGGTCGAAAACTTCGGTTTGCTGTTCGCTTTGAGGATTTTTGCTTTACTTGCCATGTGAGCGGTCAGTAGTCAGTTAGTCAGTAGTCGGTTAATTAACGGGGGATCGCCGCCGTTGCACGGAACGGCATTCCAAATTCGCGGAGAAGCTCTCTCGCTTCGTCGTCACTGTCAACATTGGTCACAAAGGTGATATTCATCCCTTGCGGCTTGGTGAATTTGTCGGGGTTAATTTCGGGAAACACAAGGTGTTCGGTCAAGCCAAGGTTGTAATTTCCATGTCCGTCAAAGCTCTTGGGGTTGAGGCCGCGAAAGTCGCGAACTCGCGGGAGGGTAATGGAAATCAGGCGGTCGAGAAACTCGTACATCCTGGCCCCGCGAAGGGTGACCATGCAACCGATGTTCATGCCGATACGAAGGCGAAAGTTGGCGATGGATTTTTTCGCTTTGGTCACCACCGGTTTTTGGCCGGAAACCTGGGTCAAGACGTCCAGGGCTTCTTCGAGATACTTTTTTTCGTTAATCGAAGAACCGCACCCCATGTTCAGGACGATTTTTTCCAGTTTCGGGACGGCCATCACATTGGCTTTTCCCAACTTGTCTTTCAAACCGGGGAGAATTTGTGTTCGATATTTTTCGTGGAGTCGCGGTTCCATTGTTGTTTGTCGCAGGATTCAAAAATTGTTTGTTGTGCCACGGGTCATTCGTAGCGGAATCCAAAATCGTTTGTTATTTCTTGGTTTTAGCGGGTGAAATTTGACTCAAGCGGGCGTTACACTTTTTGCAGGAGCGGTACTTGCTTCCGTCGGGAAGGACTTTGACGCCAAACCGGGCCGGTTTACCGCAGGCGGGGCAAATCACCTGGACTTTCGATTGCGGGACAGGCATTTCCTTGGTGAGACGACCTCCCTGGGGATTTCGTTTACTCTTTTTCACATGCTTGTGAATCGTGTGAACGCCTTCGACGATCACGGTTTCATTTTCGCGATTGACGGAAATCACGCGTCCTCTGTCCCCGACGTTGGCACCGGACAAAACGACGACCATATCATCTTTATAAATATGCATTAGACCACCTCACTCGCAAGACTGATAATTTTGACGAATCCGCCTTCCCGCAATTCACGGGCGACGGCCCCGAAAATACGGGTTCCACGGGGATTTTTTTCGTTGTCGATCAAAACGGCGGCGTTGGAATCGAATTTGACATAGCTGCCATCTTCACGGCGGGCGGATTTTTTGGTTCGCACGACGACCGCTTTGACGATGGCCCCTTTTTTGAAATTGCTTCCGGGAATGACCTGCTTGACGCTGCACACGATAATATCGCCGATTCTCGCGTAACGACGCCGGGTTCCTCCCAGGACTTTAATACAGAACAACTCCTTGGCACCGGTGTTGTCTGCGACATCCAATTTCGTCTGCATCTGGATCATAATTCAATTCCTCCGCTTGTACGTCTGTCGTTGGTTTTTAGTTATCCGTCGCTTCTTTGGCCGAGCTGCGAAGGGCGGCGATGTCGATCAGGTTCGCTTTTGTGACGACGGAGACCAGGTTCCACCGTTTCAATTTGGACATGGGACGACATTCGATGATTTCGACGGTGTCCCCCATCGAGGATTGTTCCTGTTCGTCGTGGACGTAACAGACGGTGCGTTGCCGGACGATTTTGCCGTACTTGGGGTATTTCACCAAGCGGGCGATCTCGACCCGGCGGGTCTTTTTCATTTTATCGCTTGTTACGACTCCAACTGCTACCTTTTTCGGCATCGCTTAAAACTCGCTTCTTGGGGTAAGTGTTATTTCTTATATTTGCGTTCGTTGAACACGGTCAGAATTCGTGAAATCAACTTCTTGTTTTTTCGAAGTTCACTGGGGGCGTCCAATTTTTCCATTCGAGCCTGCAAGCGCAAGCGGAAAAGCGTCTCCTTCGCTTCTTTGAGCAGGATGTTAAGCTGCTCATCGCTCATATCACGAATTTCACCAGGTTTCATATCAGTTCAGTATTCTGGAAGTGTCACCGGGCACCTAAGGTGCTCCGGCTAAACGGTCTATTCACTATATTGCTTTTCGTTTAATCATCCGGCATCGCACGGACATTTTGTGGGCCAACCGGGCAAAGCACATTTTCGCCGTTTCCTCGGGGACACCGCTGATTTCGTACATCACAGTCCCCGGCTTGACAACGGCAGCCCAATAATCCGGCTCCCCTTTACCTTTACCCATCCGGGTTTCCAGCGGGATCGAGGTGATCGATTTGTGCGGGAATATTCGAATGTAAAGGCGTCCTTCGGTACGAAGGTATTGTTGGGCGGCAATACGCCCTGCTTCTATCGTAGCTGCATCAATCCAACCACCCTCAAGCGTTTGGAGTCCGTAATCGCCGAATACGACCGAGTTACCCCGGGTCGCATTACCTTTTATACGACCTCTTTGGATTTTTCGATGCTTGACCCGTTTGGGCATTCGCGCCATCTTTATTCTCCTCGTTATAATCGCCTTGGTTAATCCAAACTTGAACGCCTATGTGGCCCTGTGCAATTTTCGCTTCCGCGAACCCGTAATCAATTTTCGCCCGCAAGGTGGAAAGGGGAATAGACCCGGCGATTTGCTTTTCGCAACGTGCCATTTCCGCTCCGCCCAAACGACCGGCCAACTGGATTTTAATCCCTTTGGCCCCGTTTTCCATTGCCAATTCCATTGCCCGCTTCATGGTCCGGCGAAAGCTGGCCCGCTTGACAAGCTGGTCGGCAATATCTTCGGCGACGAGTTGGGCGACAATTTCATGGTTGACGACTTCCTCGATTTTCAAATTGATTCGTCGTCCGGTCAGTTTTTGGAGGTCGTTTTGGAGTTCTTCGACTTTTTCCCCTTTTCGTCCGATGAGCATACCGGGCTTGGCGGAGAAAAGGATCACCCGGACTTCATCCCGGGTACGCTCGATTTCGATCTTGGCGATGGAGGGGTAAAGCGGTTTACCCGCAAACTCGCGTCGTTCCGAAGCGTCTTTACGCCCTTTGATAAAATCCCTGATTTTTTTATCTTCGACAAGCAAATCGGAAAATTCCCGCTTTGAGGCATACCAACGGCTCTTCCAATCTTCCATAATCCCGGTTCTAAAGGCGACCGGATTGACTTTTTGACCCATTTTTTCTCTCTCGTGGTCTAATTTGGATGGTGTATTTTCAGAGGGTGAACTAATCCAGTACGACGGTAAGGTGCGATGTCCTCTTGATAATCATGGTGGAGGACCCTCGCGATTTCGGACGCCAACGCTTGGAGTACGGTCCCGAATCGACCCGGGCATCGGACACCATGAGGTACTTCAGGTTCGACTCTCTTCGGTCTTCGGCGTTGTGCATGGCACTTCGAATGACGGCCTCAAAAAGTCTCGCTCCCCGGCTAGGGAAACAACTGAGTATCTCCAAGGCCTCATCCGCGAATTTTCCGCGAATCAGGTCCGCAAACGGGCGAACCTTCCTCGGGCTGATTTGTGCGAACCGATGTTTTGCAGTATAGGGCATGGTACTCTTTGCGTATATTTGAAAGTCTATTTTACTTTTTAGCGTTTACCTTTTCCGCCGTGTCCCCGGAAAATTCGGGTGGGGGCGAATTCGCCGAGCTTGTGACCGACCATTTCTTCGGTGATAAACACTTTGACGTGTGCTTTGCCGTTGTGAACCAAAAAGGTGTGACCGACAAATTCCGGGACGACCGTACAAGCTCTCGCCCAGGTTTTCACAGGTTCTTTCTTGTTGGTCGCGTCGAGTTTTTCAATCTTCGCGTACAACTTGGCGTTTACGAATGGACCTTTTTTTAGTGATCTGCTCATCTCGTGCGGTGTAATCTTAGGACAGCTTCAAAATTCCGTAACGTCGGCTTCGGCGGCGACGAATGATTGCTTTGTTGGTTGGCTTTCTTTTCTTTCTTGTCGAGGTTCCTTTGGTCGGTTTTCCGGTGGGGGAGACAGGGTGTCGTCCACCTTTGGTACGTCCTTCACCACCGCCGTGCGGGTGGTCGATGGGGTTCATTGCCGCCCCGCGAACGCTGGGACGTCTTCCAAGCCAACGCTTGCG
>CAZNVM010000427.1:0-7821 GCA_964576215.1 uncultured Planctomycetaceae bacterium | reverse complement strand
TGTTGGGGCGATTTTTTACACTTTGATTATCCCCCCCCCCCCCCCAGTTTAACGCAAGGCAAATACAGGGGCGGCGGAGATGGTGTCAATGGTGTCGCCCTCGATATTTCCACTGCCGCCAACATCCTTCGGGATGACGGTCGGTCTTGTTTTATTCTTCATTTTACCGCTCTTGAGTTGCTCGCTGAGAGCGTGCGCAGGGCTTGGATAAAAAATGGCCGGGGAAAAGTAACGTTCCGGTCGAGACCGAAATTCGGTGTCCTGCTTTTGTAAAACCTTCTTCTTGCCGCGATCGTTTTACAAAGTTTGGATTACCAAATACCGTTTGTTTGTTTGTTTGTGTTTGTGTTTGTTCAACAACCTTTTCTACTGAAAGGAAAAAGAATGAGAAAGATGTTATTTGTGTGTGCCGCGCTTGCGGTGCTGTTCAGTGTCGCCAACGTGCGGGCGGATTATGCAGTATCGTTGCCGTCCGGTTCGTATATCTCAGCGGTGCACGGTGGTTTCGAAAACGATTGGATTAAAGAGTTTAACCTCTTTAATTCCGGAGACTGGGTCTACAACAAAGAAAAAGACCGACCGATCTTTTTCAATGTATGGGACGCTAGGGATGTCAAAAGAGAAGATACTCCGCTCCAAGGAAAGTTGGATTTTCAACCGTATCACAACAGTAATAAGTTTCAGGATAAGTATGACGGCTATCCCACGGCGGAAATCCAATTCAGAGCCGTTGATGATAAGCGTCCGGAAGAGTTGCTCTTCTCTTTTGACGTTGTAACCCCCCTTAGCGGACAACCGTACGGCGTTGTTGGGTTTGAGTTCACTTTGACACGTGATGCTGAAACGGGACATGACCTCAAGGTTTTCCTCGAGTACACTCTCTGGGAGAAGGTCTCCGATGACAACCTCAATTGGAGCTGGCAAAAAACCGACGAACGCGTCAAGCTTGAGCTTACGTCTCCCTTTGCCCTTGGGAATGACACAATTTATTTTGGCGTCGCGGCTGAGTATGACACTTATATTGCCGATATCTATGTGGGGTATGCCGACGCAGACCAAAACCAAGCTCACTTTCTGTTGACGATGGGCGACATTTACAGCGACAAACCTTGGAAGAAGGATGACCCAGTCACTCCCGAGCCGGCGACGTTGCTGATTCTCGGATTGGGTGTTGTGGGTGCCGGCTTTACCGCCCGACGCAGAAAGTAATCTTTCTTCCAAATTGGGTGCTTGCGAGTACATCTCAAAAAACTCCCGGAGGACGAAAATCCTCCGTGAGTTTTTTTGTTTGTGGTTCGTTGACGTTGTATGATATAACATTGACAAACGCACGTAAACATGGTAGGACTTCTTTCTGTATCGTGTTTTTCTGACAAAACAGCCTCAGCGAGCGTAAATGAGCACAAATCAAGCCGAATCGATCCTTCGGAACCGTTTACAGTCGTTTCGCAACGACATTCGGAAACTGGAAACGGAAATCGGTCGGGTTCTCGTCGGCCAAAAAGCGGTCGTTCGCGGTACCGTGATCGCGCTCGTTGCCGGTGGACACGTTCTCCTGGAAGGTGTGCCCGGTCTCGGAAAAACACTCCTCGTCCGCACACTTGCGGAAACGATCCGGGGAAAATTTTCCCGAATTCAATTCACGCCCGATCTCGTTCCCGCCGATCTGACCGGGACGAACCTTCTGAATCCCACCTCCGACGGAAATCGCCGTTTCGAATTTCAACGCGGCCCGGTGTTCGCCAATGTCGTGTTGGCCGACGAAATCAATCGGGCAACACCGAAAACTCAGGCCGCTCTGCTGGAAGCGATGCAGGAACACTCCGTCACCGTCGGCAATACGACGCATCCGCTCCCTGATCTGTTTTTCGTGCTCGCCACTCAAAATCCCATTGAGATGGAAGGAACCTATCCGCTTCCGGAAGCGCAGTTGGACCGCTTTTTCTGCAAAATTCTGGTTCCGTTTCCAAATACCTGCGAAATGCTCGAAATTCTCCAGCGTACGACAACCCCCGAACCGGCGAAAGTGGAAAACAGCGTTTCTCCCGACACCATTCTGGAAATGCGCAGGTTGGCCAAACAGATCACGGTTGCCGATGAAGTCGCCCGTTGTGCCGTCGATCTGGTACTTCGAACTCACCCGAACAGCAACGCTTCAACGTTCGTCCAAAAATACGTTCGGTACGGAGCAAGTCCCCGTGGAGCACAAGCGATGATTCTTGCCGCTCAAATTCAGGCGATCCTCGACGAACGATACCACGTTGCCCGAGACGACCTGTTTTCCGTCGCCCCGATGGTTCTTCGACATCGAATCATCCTCAACTTCGAAGGGCAAGCGGAAAACATCACGACCGACGAGATCGTTGAAAAGGTTGTCCATGGATAATCCAAACGAGTTATACTATTCAACGCCAATCAGAGCCGCGCACGCAGTAAGCGGTTCTCACGTTACCACTGGGGGCACCGCTTACTGCGTGCGCGGCTCTGATTGTGCGCGGCTCTGATTGTGCGCGGCTCTGATTGGGGTTCAAGAGAGTCTCCCTACTTTCGTTTCGAGAGATTCCCGATACACTTTTGCGTGGTTTTCCGGGAGTTGTTTTTCGCCTTTCTTTTTGATTGTCCGCAGTGAACGAAAAAATTGTTTTTTATGCGTTGTTGGTGATTTTGTCGACTTGGGGAGCAACCGTTCTGGGTGCCGCCGCCGTTTTTTTCGTGAAAGAAATTAATCGGCGTCTGATGAGCGGCATGTTTGGTTTCGCTTCAGGGGTAATGCTTGCGGCAAGTTTTTGGTCGCTTCTTTTGCCGAGTATTGCCATGAGTACGGAACTCGGTTGGCCCCCTTGGTTTCCGCCGCTTTGCGGTTTCTTCGCAGGAGGCATATTTCTGTGGTGCATCGACAAAATTCTCCCGCACCTGCATTTGGGGGAGCATCATACCCCGGAAGGATTTCCCGCAAACTGGCGACGGAGTCTGCTCCTCTTGTTTGCGTTGACGATTCACAAAATTCCCGAAGGTTTGGCAATCGGTATCGCCTTTGGAGCCGTATTCGCCGGCATGGAGTCGGCTTCTCTCATGGGAGCCGTTTCGCTCATGATCGGTCTGAGTATTCAAAGCATCCCGGAAAGTGCCGCCGTTGTTCTCCCTTTACGAACCGGAGGCTTGTCCCGTTTTCGTTGCTTCCTGTGCGGCCAATTTTTGGGAGCGGTGGGGACGATTGCTGCGGGAATCGGGGCATTGACGGTAACGCTGGTTCAGGTCATTCTTCCCTTTGCGTTGCCGTTTGCCGCCGGAGCAATGTTTTACGTCATCATCGAAGAATTGATTCCGACATCGCATCAGAGCGAGAACAGCGACGCAGGAACCATCGGCGCAATCATCGGGTTCGCCATCATGATGACTTTGGACATTGCGCTCGGTTAATTCGACGGTGCAAACTGGGAAACAGGGGTTCGACCAAACCACAACAGACCGCATTGCACGTTGCAATTTCCGCCCGCAAGTTGACGGCGCACGATTCCCGCTCCTAACGGTTCTAACGGTTGTACGCCGCTTCGGTTTTTGGGAATAGATCGATTCTTACCTCGGACGATCAAAGGGAGGAGGGGTATAAATTTTACCCTTTTTCCCTCTTAGTTCGTCTGTTTGGTGAGGAAAAAATGAAATCTCAATTCGCTCTCGTTCTCGGCTTGGTTGTCTTCGCTTTCGTCGTTTCCGGTGAAAAAGCAAGGGCCGCTGATTGTTGTTCCGCTTCAAACCCCTGCGGCAGCGTTTGCCAGACGGGTTCGTTCGGGTCTTACCTTTATGACAAGAGCATTTTTAATTCCCGGCTCTTCGAGAATCAGCTCATCGGAAAGAAATCGAAAACGGGCATTTCCTTCTACGGCTGGATGCTGACCGGTGTTACCGTAAACAATCACGGTGCGACGACGGAACACACGTCTGCGGGTTCTGCCCAAGAGTACAATAACCGCCGTAACAGCGATGGTAGTCTGGCACGCGATAGTATGGCCGACAAATCGGGCAACACCTATGTTTTGATGTTGGAAGAGCCGACGGAGTGGAAAATCAACCAACTTTGGCTGGGTGCCAAAAAGGAACTTGATGATTGTTTCGGCGTGGGATTCCAGTCGGATTTTGTGTACGGAACCGATGCCCGATATGCCAGGAACTGGGGGGACCGTTCATTTGACTATGACTGGGGGAGCGGTGATTATTACGCTTCGTTTTCGCAGCTTTACGGAACAATCGGCACAAAAGATTTGTTCGTCAAGGTCGGTAAATTTGCCGGTAGTTTTTCGTACGAAGGATTGGCTGCACCGAGGGAATACTTCTACACACACGCAAACATCTGCTATGGGCGTCCGTTGACGACGCAGGGGGTTATGCTGGAATGGCACCCGAACAAGAAATGGATGCTAACCGGCGGCTGGTTGGCGGGAACATTCACCAGTTTCGACAATCCCTACGACGACAATGGATTCCTGGGAAAAGCGACCTACAGCTTCACGAAAAACGTGAGTTTATCGTATCGGCTCTTTTATAACGACAAAGGAGCACGACCAACTGGTATCATTTTTGGTGCCGGTAACAAAGGGGCAATCGATTGCATTAACACGTTGATTTTTACGTGGAAGATCAATAAATGTTGGTCGTACATGGGAGAAATCGCTTACACGGACGGTAAGGTTTACGGTACAACCAAAACCACCAGTGACGCTTGGGGGATCAATAACCACCTGATTCGTACGTTTAACGAAAAGTTTTCGATTGGTCTTCGCGGCGAGTACCATCATTCTCACGGCTCGACGTTTGATAATCGCGGTATTACTATAGGACCAGTCAGTGGTGTTGGCGGACAGGGTGGCGATTTGTGGGAAGCGACCTTGGCGGCGCATTACAATATCACGCCGAAAGTCACCTTCCGGCCTGAAATTCGGTACGATTACGCCAATTACAGCAACGGCTACCGACCGTTTGGCGGCGACGAGAGTAAGAACGACCAGATTTGCGGCGGTGCTTCGTTTATCGTGATGTTCTGATCTTTCTACCGTCGGTACCACGCAATCAGAGCCGTGCATGCAGTAATTACTTCGTGCGTGGCTCTGATCGGTGCGAGGTTCATTTTCTCCGACAAAAGTTCTCTTGCTTTCCGAGCCGACTTTGGTAGAATGGGAAACCGGTTGGGCGAAACGTCAGCCCCCCGGCAGAATTTTCCTATTTTCATCTCCGTCGAATCACCATGAGCGTAAATCAAACGGAACAAATTTATTTCGAAACGGGCAATACGGTCGGTATCGATTTGGGTACGACTTTTTCCGCGATTGCCCAAGTGAACGATGCCGGCGAACCTGTTCCGATCCTTAACGAAGACGATGAAGAAGAGACGGCAAGTTTGATTCTCTTGACGGACACGAAAAACGTCATTGTCGGGCCGTCACGAAACCGTGCGGCTTTGGAGAGTCCGGAAAACGTCGTTGAACGTATCAAAAGACACATGGGAATGTCGGAGTTCAAAAAGACGTTCGACGGTCGTGAAATCACGCCGGAATTTATTTCCGCTTTGATTCTCAAGAAACTTAAACAGGACGCCGAAAAACGGATCGGAAAAATCGGCAACGCGGTGATTACCGTCCCCTATTACTTCAATGATGCCCGGCGCAAAGCGACACAGGACGCCGGTCGAATTGCCGGTTTGAATGTGATCGACATTATCAACGAACCGACGGCGGCGACGCTGACGTACGCCTGGCATCGCGGCGAACTCGGGGCCGGGTACGGAAAAAGGGTCAAGCCGAGACGAATTCTCATCTACGATCTCGGCGGTGGCACCTTCGACTCGACCTTGGTGGAGTGCACCCCGGCGCATTTCAAGGTTCTTTCGACGGACGGCGACGTCCAGCTCGGCGGAATCGATTGGAACGACCGGATTCTCGATCTGGTTGCCGAAGAGTTCAAGGACAGGCACGGCGTTGACCCACGCGACTCGGAACAAACGATCCAGATTTTGCGCAACGATTGCGACGTTGCCAAGATCGAATTGTCGTTGAAATCGGAAACGGTCATCCATTGCCGGCACGAAGGTAAGACGATTTCCGTCCGTTTGTCCCGGGAAAAATTTGAGGAAATCACGCAGGATTTGCTTCAACGAACGGCGGACACGATTGAATTTGTGATGGAACAAGCCTCCTTGAAATTTCACAGTCTCGACGCGATTGTTCTCGTCGGCGGTTCGACGCTCATGCCGCAGGTTCCCGCCATGCTCAGGGAATTGACCGGCTTGCAACCGTACACGAATCCGAATCTCAGTCCGCACACCGCCGTAGCTCGTGGAGCTGCGATTCATGCCGCAATTCTTGAAGCAAAATTCCGGCAGGATCAGGCCGGTCTGACCGAAAAAGTCAAAAAACTGCTCGAGGCGGTCCGCGAAGAAGACGTCAACTCGCACGGTCTCGGTGTTGTCATGATGGCGACCACGAAGGAGACAACGCAAGCGGTCAATCATATTATGATTCCCCGTAACACCCCCTTGCCGTTTCACATTACGCAGACCTTCCAGACCATCGAGGAAAATCAGGAACGGATCACGGTCCAAGTGCTCGAAGGAGATGCGCCGGATCCGGTCGCTTGTTCGTTGCTCGGAAAATGCCGCATCACGGAGTTACCGCCGAATTTACCGAAAGGGGCACCGGTGGAAGTCACTTACGCCTTTGATCGGGCCGGGCGAATCAGTGTTTCCGCTCACGAAAAAACGACGGGAAAAGCCGCCGCGATTGAAATCGAACGCCGCGGAACACTCAACGACGCCCAAGTGGACGCCTTTACCAAACTCGCTTCAGAATACGTTGTTCAGTAGAAATTACGAATTACGAATTACGAATTACGACAGAATTTTCCATTTTTACCCGTAATTTGTAATTCGTAATTCGTAATTCGTAATTAACATGAAAGACACTCATTACGGATACGGCCCTTGGGAGTACCGGTATGTTTGCAACAGTTGCGGACATGCGGTTCGCGCACCGAAAAACAAAGCACCGTGCAGCGTGTGCGGAGGGGATTTCGGTCCGAAAATCTCCATGCGCAAACTCTATCTGGAACCGGAAAAACCGCCGGAGAAAATCCAGGTCGAACACACCCTGGAAAAACGCTGGTGGGAATCTCTTCTGGAGATCGTCGGCTTCAAATTCGAACCCCGGATTGCGCTGCGGGAAGAGTTGCGACGCGCTCCCCGGCGTTGGCGTTGGCAAACTCACGCCGAAGTGGAAGAGGAATCCGGAATTATTCGGCATGAAGAGTTCTTTCAGTAGCAGGCGGCAGGCGGCAGTTCTCGAAAATTTCTGAAATTTTCCCAAAAACACTCTTGACTTTCTTTTCGATCCGTGCTACTATAGGACTAGTTGTTACTAACGCATAAGTAATTTGTCGAAAACCATGAGCGAACAGATACCTTCGGAGCGAGAGCTTCAGATATTGAAAATCCTTTGGAAATCCGGTCCCTTGAGCGTTCGGGACGTTTGTGACGAGCTGAACCGGCTTGAGAATTCCGAGCTGGCGTACACGTCCGTTTTGACGCTGCTTCAAATCATGGAGCGGAAAGGGTTTGCAGACCACGAACAGGCCGGCCGGTCCTACCGGTACTTCGCCAAGGTCAAAAAGTCCCGAATCGTCGGCGGACTGACCGAAAAATTCCTCGCCCACGTCTTCGACGGAGCAATGGACGAAATGCTCGTCTCACTGATCGGATCGCAAAAAGTGTCAAGTGAGGAAATCGAAAAATTGGAAAAACTGCTTGAACAAATGAAAAATAAAAAATAAAAAATG
>CAZNVM010000426.1:0-15797 GCA_964576215.1 uncultured Planctomycetaceae bacterium | reverse complement strand
GTCCGTCGACAAGTTTACGATTTTTACTGATTTTACCGTCATTTCGCTTCGCTTCATTCCGGCTTTTATTGGGGGAGATGAATAAAAGCCGGAATGGAGCATCGCGAAATGACGGTCTCATACAAACTTGTCGACGGACTGTGCAATCCTCCTGCTGACGGACTCTTGCCAATTCTCGTTCTTCGGAAATAATACTACTGCGTCGTACAGGGTGCGACGGCGAACATTTTCATCAATACGCCGTACAGGGTGCGACGGCCAAACTCCCCACTTCTCAAATGCGATTACTCGATTGGATTTCCCCTACGTCAAACAAAGAACTTCGTCAGCGAATTCAATCCGCCGACGAGCAAACCGCATGGAATTACTGGAGCGATCTCCTGGAACGTCGGGCGAAAACATTGGAACTCGGAAACTTGACCGCTCAATTTACGGAAGAACCGGTTTTCAACTCACTGCGAACCGCCTGCTCTCTTTTGATCGACGTTCGAAAAACCAAGCCGAATCTCTGGTGCAGGCAACTTGAATCGCTGATACACGAACTGGAAAGCCCCGTAGAAACGAAATCGGAACCGCTCCGCAGTCAGTTGCTCGGTGAACTTGGCCTGCTTTTGAGTCTCGCCTTTCCGGACCTGAAACCGATGAAATCCCTCGGCGAAAGGGCCAGGAAAAAACTGGCCGAGGGATTCGACCAGTTGCTCGACGGGGCCGGACTGCCGAAATCGGAGAATCTTTCCTTGCTCCGTCCGCTTTTGGCTTGTTGGACCCGTTGTTTGGAATTGGGAAAAAACGCTCAGTCGTACCCGTGGAAACTCAAATCGCAGCAGCAGTACGAATGGGCGGTCCTTCAATCGCTCCGATTAACCCGTTCGGACGGTTCCGCCGTTTTTTCGCCGCCGCAACTTCAGGACGCCTCCACGAAATCCACGCAGCCCTGTAAAAAAAGGGATTCGTTTTGCAAAACGATTGAAGTCGCCCTTTCTCACGATTCCGATCCTTTGGACAAGAACGTCGCTCAAGTTGTGTTTTCCGGCCAAAAAACACGGACGAACAAAGAGGGAAAAATGGAAGCCGACCTCCCGTTGCCCAGAGCGTCGTTTTTTTCCAACTGGAGCCGATTCGCAATGCTTCGGCCCCATTGGGACCACGTCCATCCGTCCGTTGCGATCACTTACGGGAAAGCGTTGCCAAACGGGGAAAGCAACGCCGCAACCCCTTTCGGCGGTTGGAGCGATTCACGGATCGGCTTGGAATTGAATTTTCAGTCGCAGACGATTTTCAGCGGATCGGAAAACGTTTCCGTCGTTCGCGGCGGCAAAAAATTGACAACCGACGGCGATTGGACTTCGCTTTGCGAAATTCATGAACCGACCCACGATTACCTTGAGCTGGAATGTTTTCTCGGAGAAGGTTTTCGTATCCAGCGGCATTTTTTACTTGCTCACGACGAAGAGATTCTGATTTTGGCCGATTCTGTTTTGCCTCGAAAAGAATTTTACACACAAGCCGGCAAAAAGAAATCGGACAATGCGTTGGACGAATCGGCGCGGCTCGAATATGAACTTCGGATACCGCTTTCCCCCTGGATGCGCGTTCAGCCTGGAGAACCGCAGGGGACCGAACGAGTGCTTTTTTCCACGTCGGTTTCCAAAGAACGCCCGCTTTTGCGGGTTTTGCCGCTTGCGTTGCCGGAATGGCAGAGTAATATATCGACCGGCGAACTCGTTGTTGAAGAAAACTCGCTCGTGCTTCGTCAATTCGGAACCGGCGTTGCGCTTTTTGCACCGCTCTTTTTCGATTTGAGTCCGTCCCGAATTCGGTATCCCTACACCTGGCGACAGCTTTCGGTCGGCGAAAAACGGGAGCGAACGACCGACGATCAGGCGGTCGGATTTCGTATCCAATTGCACAAAAATCAATACCTTTTTTACCGTTCGCTCACGGAACAACGGAATCGAACCGTTTTGGGGCACAACCTGGTCAGCGACCTGTTTTTCGGACACTTCAACAAAGAGCACGGCGTCGAAACGATTCTTGAAGTCGAGGAAGAGTGAAGATCATCGCCAAAACCAGAATAACCTTTGGATATTGAAGACTCAAAGTGTAAACGAATTGGTTATGAGTCCGGAAAACGTGTTGAAATTTAAGGGCATCGGGCATCGGAGTAAGACAGCAGACGGCAGACGGCAGACGGCAGAATCTCTTTTTTCCTATGCCCCATGCCCGATGCCCTTGACTGTTTTGAGTACCCGCTTGTTTACGGTTTGAGTTTTTAAAAAATCCGTTTCTCATTTCTCATTTCTCATTTTAAAATGATTTATTTACCTAAAGGTTTTCGTTTCGCGGGAGTTCATTGCGGACTCAAGAGTAACCCGGAAGAGCTTGACTTAACGCTGGTCGTCAGCGATCCTCCAGCGACGGTGGCCGGTACTTACACGCAGAACCTTGTCTACGGGGCGGCGGTCGAGGTCGATCGTGCCCGAACGCCGGGGACCGGATTCGTCGCAATGGTCGCCAACTCCCGGGTCGCCAACGATTGCACCGGCGAGCAAGGGGTGCGTGACGCCATTGAAATGACCGCACTCGCCGCTCAATGTGCCGGAGCGGCAGACGACAAGGCACTCGTCATGTCCACCGGCGTCATCGGGGTATTTATGCCGATGGATAAGGTTCGAGCCGGAATCGCCGAGGCCGTAAAGCAACTCGCCGGCGGCGAAGCGGCGTTTCTCCGGGCCGCTCGTGGTATCATGACGACCGACACCGTCGAGAAAATCGTGTCACGTCAACTTGCCGTCCAAAACGGCACCGTCATCACGATTGCGGGTTTTTGCAAAGGGGCCGCGATGATTGCCCCGAACATGCGGACCATGCTGGCGATGGTGATGACCGATCTCGCTTTGACGCCGGAAGTCGCCCAGGAACTTTTGAGCGAGGCGGTCGAGGAATCGTTCAACTGCATTTCCGTTGACGGCCACACCAGCCCGTCGGATACCGTGTTGCTTTACGCCAACGGTGCCGCCAGGACTGGTAAGCCAAACGAAAGCGACTTGGAACTGTTCAAAAACGAATTCAAGTCGCTCTGTCAGGAGCTTGCCAGAAAAATTCCGGAAGACGGCGAAGGGGTGTCACACTTGATAACCATTGACGTTACCGGTTGCAAAGACCGGGAGAGTGCAAGGCAAATCGCCCGAAAAATTGCGAATGACGCGCTCGTCAAAACGGCGATTTACGGGGCGGACCCGAACTGGGGCCGGATTGTTTCCGCCGCCGGTAGTGCGGGGATTCCTTTCGACCCGGCGAAGGTCGCTCTTTCGATCAACGGGTTTGAATTGTGTTACAAAGGAGCGGCGATCCCGTTCGACAAGAAAAAGGTGTCTGATTCCATCCGCAA
The DNA here is from genome assembly GCA_964576215.1 of uncultured Planctomycetaceae bacterium. Classification (GTDB taxonomy): domain Bacteria; phylum Planctomycetota; class Planctomycetia; order Pirellulales; family Thermoguttaceae; genus JAVBSX01. The sequence goes on along the minus strand of CAZNVM010000426.1, from coordinate 12,406 downwards.
CAACCGGGAAACGCATTTTCTCCTCACGTTCGCCGAGGGGAATGAAAGCATCCGGTTCTGGACGACCGACTTGACTTGCGAATACGTCCGGCTCAACTCGGATTACACGACGTAGCACCAATTACAGCCGATTACACTTTGAATTATTGATAAATTCCCGTTTATCGTTATGATCGTACGTTCTGCCGTAGAATTTCGCTATTTGGGGAAAATATTCCCCCAACGCAAGGATTATATATTATGATTTTCATAGGGTCAACTTTTGCCCCTTTTCATTTATCACGTATTCGTTCATTCTCATAGACTATCCATTCAAAGAAGGAGAGAAACACCATGGATCAACTTGCCGCTTCATCTGATCAATCCGTTCTTGCCGGAGATGGGGTTTTTGTCGAAGAAGTCGAAGATACGCTGAAAGACATGTATTTGTCTTTTCGACTGGGAGACGAAGATTATTGCCTGGAAATTCGACATGTTACGGAAATCGTCGGGATTCAGAAAGTCACGCAAGTGCCTGATATGCCGCATTACGTCAAGGGAGTCGTCAATCTTCGCGGTCAGGTGATTCCGGTCATCGATATGCGGTTGCGTTTCAACATGCCGGGCCGGGATTACGACGAACGGACCTGTATCGTCGTCATCAATTTGAACGGCAGCCAAGTCGGCCTTGTTGTCGATACCGTCAACGAGGTGCGGTCGATTGAAGAGACCAACGTTTCCCCACCACCGAAGAGCGGAGGAGCACCGAGTGCTCAGTACATTCGCGGACTCGGAAAAGTTGGCGAATCGGTCAAAATCATTCTCGACGCCAACAAACTTCTCTTCGAAGACGAAATGGCCGGACTTGCGATGTGAACTCAACAGCAACCGGGAGTGTGAGCAACCGGTTTTGCTCTATTTTTCGCTAACCGTAAACCCAATCAGAGCCGCGCCCAATCAGAGCCGCGCACGGAGCGGTAACCCCGGTGATAACGTGAAAACCGCTCCGTGCGCGGCTCTGATTGGGTGTGGTTCGTTGACGAGTTCAAGGTATAAAATCACGGCCACACCCCTTATTTAGAGAGAAGAGGGTCAATAATGAACCTTTGTAACTTCACAAAGACGATCTGTTTTGTTCTGTTTGGGGCAGTCTTGATCCAAAGTTCTGCGTTTGGGCAAACCCTCGGAGGCGGCGGGAGCAGCGGAACAGGCGATCCGACCACGACCTCACCGGGAATATCGGGGCAAAGTATTCAAACTTCCGAACTGATGTCGAAAAGCGACGAAATGCCAAGATTTTCCGGATTCCGGTCGCTCAATCAAACGACCTTTTTGGGGAACAGCGGAACGTATTACCCGCCGAGAGCGAGCACCGGCGAAAAACTTTCCTCCGGCACACAGCGATCTTCGTCCGGCAATACCCGGACGACGACAACCGGGGCACGGACCAGCAGAACCGCCGCCAGCACCACGAGAAACCGGAATACGTCCAGCCTGATGAACAGCCTGGGAAGAATAGGCGGATTCGGCGGAACAAACACCAATACGGTGCGTTCGGTTACGTCGCTTGGATATTCTCTCCAAGAAACGAGGGAAACGGCCCGACCGACGGACATGGTTCGGAGTACCCAACTCGAAAATCGGATTAACAACAACGGCAAAGTCAAGCCGGTTTCTCCCGTTACGGTCGAAATCGACGGTATCACGGCGATTTTGCGAGGGACCGTAAAAAATGAGCATGAACGGAAACTGCTGGAACAATTTGTCAAACTGGAACCGGGAATCGCCAAGGTCAAAAACGAACTGATCCTCCCTGACCCTCAAACAACCGAAGGACGATGAATCGAATTTTCGCAACGATTTTAGTTTTCGCCGTAAGCGTTGTCGCCTTCGGGCAACAACCTTATGGCGGCACCGCTCCTGACGCCCAAATTCCCGAAGACGGCAAGCTGCGTATTATCTGCTTCGGTGCTCATCCGGACGATGCGGAGTTTCGTGCCGGGGGTTCCGCCGTTCTTTGGGGGGCACGCGGCGATCACGTTCTGCTCGTTTCCGTTACCAACGGCGACATCGGGCATTGGTTTGAAGCCGGCGGTGTTCTGGCGAATCGCCGATACCGTGAAGCCCAGGAGGCCGCAAAAATTCTTGGCACCACGACACTTGTTTGGGATATTCACGACGGCGAACTGGAGCCGAACCTTGAGAACCGCCGACGGTTTACCCGGGAAATACGGCGTTGGAACGCCGACGTGGTCATCGGACATCGGCCCAACGATTACCATCCCGATCATCGGTACACCGGCGTCCTGATGCAGGATTCCGCCTACATGGTCGGCGTCCCGTTTTTGTGCCCTGATGTTCCGCCGCTCCAAAAAACGCCGATTTTCCTGTACTCTTACGATTCGTTTCAAAAACCGAACCCGTTCACGGCGGACATCGTGGTTGCCATCGACGACGCGATGGACAAAAAAATGGAAGCCTTGATGCGGATGGAATCACAGTTTGTCGAAGGTGGAGCTTTGGGTTACCTTGATCCGCAAGCGGTGGCTACAGTGACGGATGTGAAGGCCCACCAGGAGCAGAAGAAAAGGGCCGAGGAACGTTTCCGAAGTCGGACAGCGGCAATTGCCGACCAGTACCGGGAAAAATTGATCGAGCTGTACGGCGAAGTTGGAAAGAAAGTCAAGTACGCCGAAGCATTTGAAATCTGCGAATACGGACGGCGACCCACTCTGGAGGAGATACTGAAAATTTTCCCGATTTCCTCGCGGAATTCACACTAATCACTGATCACTTATCACTTATCACTTAATGACTTCCCCCATCACTCGAATCAGCATTTCCGTTGAGGAAGAATTATTGAACCAATTCGACCTGTATTCGGCGGAGCAGGGATATCCGACTCGGTCGGAAGCGGTCAAGGCCGTGATTCGGGACGCTTTGGTGCTTCAACAATGGGAAAAAGGGAACGACGTTGCCGGTGCGGTTTCCGTCGTGTACGATCACCACAAACCGGGGACCGTCCAAAAAATCCTTGCGGTCCAGCACGACTGGGGGGACGTCATTCTTTGTTCGCAACACGTTCATCTTGACCACGACAACTGCATGGAGATTGTCGCCGTGCGCGGTCGGGGGGAACGAATCAAAGATTTTTTGGCCAATTTGCGTACAATCAAGGGGCTCAAACACAGCGTTCTGACGATGAGCACCACCGGCGAGTGATTTTTTCGGCCGGTACTTTTTGACTCTCTTGAAAATAGAAACTCTTCGGTTTAGAATAGGTCCGCGAACAATTTTTAATCCGAAGAACAATGGGGAAAAATCATGCCGCAAACCCAATTACTTGAACATCTTTGTAGTGAAATTATCCAGATGGAAATATCCTCCCGGATTCGCGCCATAGAATTGATCTTACAGTCCCTTGATCAACCGGATTCCCCCCAAAAAAAACGAGGCCGACTGTCCGAATTGAAAGGAATCGGTAAAGGAACTTGGGAAGGGGTTGATATTGACCAATTCATCCGCGAGGAGCGAGATTCATGGGACTCATGAACGTCATCAACGGCAAATCGGTTTTTATCGATACGGCACCGTTTGTCTATTTTGTTGAAGAACGCGAACCTTATGCTGACTTACTGGCTCCTTTCTTCGAGGCCGTCGATGCAGGAAAATTGTATTCGATTACGTCGACAATCACCTGTTCTGAGGCGTTGGTGATCCCTTGCCGTCAAAAAAATTGGTACTTGGTGGAAAAATACGAAATGCTACTCATTGAAACACCAAGCCTTACCATTGCTCCGTTTAATTTGGGGCTTGCAAGGCAGACGGCTGAAATCCGGGCAAAATATGGATTAAAAACACCGGATGCAATTCAATGGGCGACGGCGACACAATATGGTGCCAAATTTTTCTTGACGAATGATCAGGGTTTTAAACGTTTTTCCAGCCCAGAGGTTCTCTTGATTGAAGATTACGTATAAATCCAGGCAACAAATTGATCTTACAGGTAATTCCATGCAACGAATATTCGCGTTTCTGCTTGTTGTGGTTTTGTTGGCGGTTACTTTTCCCGCGTTTGCGGAGGAAAAAACGAACGTTGAGGAAATCATTCTCGTTTTCAAAACGCATTTCGACATCGGTTACACGCGGCTGGCGTCGGAGGTTCTTGAAAATTATCGGACAAAAATGATCGACAACGCCCTGAACGTGGTCGATGCCTCCAAAGACCAACTGGAGGAAAGAAAATTCGTCTGGACGATTCCCGGTTGGCCGCTTGCGAAAATTTTGGAAAATCAAACGCCGGAGCGGGCAGACCGGCTGGACAAGGCGATTCGTGAAGGCCGGTTCGTCGTTCACGCTTTGCCGTTCACAACGCATACCGAAACGCTCGTCGAAGAGGATTTGGTGCATGGACTCCGATTCGCTTCGAATATCAGCAGGCAGTACGGTCTCGACTTGCCGACCGACGCCAAGATGACCGACGTGCCGTGTCACGTTTGGTTTCTGCCGACGCTTCTTGCACACAGCGGCGTTACGTTCATGCACGAAGGAACGAACCGGGGAAGCAGCGATCCCGAGGTGCCGCTCCTCTACTTTCGGGAAGGCCCGGACGGCAGCCGTGTCCTCACGATGCACGTGGACGGTTACGGAAGCGGGATTGATCCGCCGAACGACTGGCCGTACAAAACGTGGCTGGGCTTGATTCACACCGGCGACAATCACGGGCCGCCGCGACCGGAAGAGGTGGACGCCCTGTTCCAACAGTGCACCGAAAAATACCCGAACGCCAAAGTTCGGATCGGCAGACTCGCCGATTTCGGTAACGCCATTCTCGAAAAGGAAGATGTTACGAAAATCCCGGTCGTTCGCGGCGACATGCCGGACACCTGGATTCATGGCCCGATGTGCGATCCGCAAGGCCAGGCGATTGCCAGAGTCCTGCACGAACGGTTGTCGTACCTGGAAATACTCAATACGTTGGTGTCCATTCAAAAAAAGCGACCGCTCTCGAAAGAGTTCGCACAAAAAATCGCCGAGGCACGGGAACAGTCGCTCCGTTACGGCGAACACACCTGGGGGGCCACGCTGGAATGGTTCTACAACCGTGATACCGGCGAGCGGCTCGTGTTCGGCGACGATTGGCAAAAACTCTGGGACTCGCAAAATTGGACACTGTCACAAGAACGAATGATCCAGTCGTGGGAGGAGAAAACGGATTGTATGCGAATAGCGGCGAACATGGCGTCATTAATCACAATGTGTCTTTCCGACCAAGGGGATCACGAGTTGTGTTTCAATCCATTACCGTGGGATGTACGTGGTCTTGCAGGAACTCAATTTCCTGCCGGCGGCGTTGGCACACATCGCCAAACTTTTGCTTGGATTGACAAAAATTTGATCGACAATGGGCAACCAAAAAAATCTCCCGGTGGAATCACAACACTCAACGGAAAATGGTTTAACATTACGATTGATGAGAAAACGGGGCGAATTCAATCTATTGTCGATAATCGAACGCAACGTGAAATCATTAAAAACGATCCCGATCAACCCCTTGGCCTCATGTACCAACGCGCAAGTGCGGAGATGTGTGACCAATTTATGAACGATTACTGCCAGAACCTTCAGTTGGAATGGGTCCACACGCAATTGGGCAAGCAAGGGGTTCCCCGTGATGTTGCGGAACTGCGTTTTTTTCCATTGGAAGTCGAAGAGATAGTTACGGGTTTGTGTTCAATGGGAACATTGTACAATTTTCAATACAAATCCGATCCCAATCTTCCTTTCGGGGAAATGGTTTTTACCATCTTCCAATTCAATTATCGCCCGCAAATCGGATTTTGGTTTACCGCCACGGCGAAAAAGCCGGACCTTTGGCCGGAAGCGGGGTATTTTTGTTTTCCGCTGAATATTGAAAATCCGCAGTTCCGCTTAGGTCGGCTCGGCGGTATCGTGGATCCGGCGAAGGACATTGTGCCCGGCAGCAATCGACACATGCAATGGCTCCGAACCGGCGTTGCGGTTTTCGGCGACGACGGCTATGGTGTCGGCATTTGCCCGCTTGAAACACCATTGGTCTCGCTCGGCGAACCGGGCTGCTGGCGGTTCTCGAAAGATTACATCCCGGACAAGGCGAACATCTATTTCAACCTGTTCAACAATCAATGGACGACGAATTTCTACTTGTGGAATCACGGCGACATCTCGGCGGGTTTCATGTTGTGGACGTTTGACGAGTACGACAACGAGTCGTCGCTTATCACGCCGTCATTGGAGGCACTTGCGTTTAACCATGGGATTTGGGTTTCGGAAGAAACGCTCAAACCCGGCACCCACGGCGTCACTTTGAGCCGCAAGGGGATTTACGTCACGTCGTTCGGCCTGGACGTGGACACCGAAAAGCTGATGCTCCGTTTCTGGGAAATGGCCGGCAAGGGAGGGGGGAAAGGGGGGGAAGGCGGGAAAGATGATCCGGCGGTTACGGTAACGTTGCCGGACGGCCTCGACGCAAAAACGGCGACCCCGTGCGATTTGCGGGGACGACCGATTGCCGAGCCGATCCCAATTACCGCCGGTTCGTTCCAGATCGACGTGAAACCGTATTCGCCGGTGAATTTGCGGTTGGAATAACGCAGTAACCGGGTCGCTTCGCTTCGTTACGCTCCCGGCTGTTGTTCCCTCATTGAAAGGTGGTTTTTTTGCGTAAAACGTGGTGGTAATGTTGTGCGAAGCGGTGGGCTTCATCACGGACGTATTGCAGCAAACGTAACGCAAACGAATGTCGGCTGAGCTTCAACGGTTCGTCCTGGTTCGGGATGAAAATTTCCTCTTCTTTCTTGGCAAGGGACAGTAAAAACTTCGGTTTGTTCGGCATGTGTTCCAAAACGCTCATTGCGGCGTTGAGTTGTCCTTTGCCACCGTCGATCAACAAAATGTCCGGCGGCGGATGCGTTTCGGAATCCGTGTGCGAAAACCGACGCGACACGACCTCGGCAATCGATGCGAAATCATCCACGCCTTGAACATTGCGGATTTTGTAATGTCTGTAGCTCGGCTTGAACGGCAAACCGTCGATGAAATGAACGAGACTGGCAACTGTGTCCGTGCCCGACAGATGGGCAATGTCGATTCCTTCGATCATTCGCGGTATCTCCGGGAGCTTGAGCACCTTTTGTAAGCCAAGCACTCCCCGACGTGGATCAATTTGAAACACTTCCGGCTGGACATGCGTGTCGATTTCGCCGCGTTGGTCGAGCGTTTCTAAATCGTGAATCTGGTCCCGAAGCTCGGCGGCGTCTTCATAACGTCTTTCTTCGGCGGTAATGAGCATCTCTTTTTTCAGTTCTCGCAATAGTTTCTTTTTGTTCCCTTCGAGAAAATCGATCAGCCGCCGGATATTTCTGCGATACGCGACCTTTGAAACGCGAAAATTGCACGGAGCGGTGCATTGCTGGATCGAATGGAGCAAGCAAGGCCGAAACCATTGCCAACGCGAATCTTCTTCGTGGAGATCAAGCGTGCAGGTTCGGAACTTGAAAATTTTCTGCAGCACAAGAATCGCTCCCCGCAAACCGGACGAATTGGCGAACGGCCCGAACAGTTTAACGCCTTTCTCTTTCGGGGAGCGGGTCATTTCGACCCGGGGATACTCTTCCCGAACGGTGATTTGGAGATAGGGAAACGTTTTGCCGTCTTTGAGATCGCGATTGTATTTCGGTTGAATGTCCTTGATGAGCCGCGATTCCAAAAGCAGCGCATCGACTTCGCTCTCCGTTTCGATGAAGTCGAGATCGTGAATTTCGCCGATCCAGGACGAAATTCGCGGATCGTTGTCGGCGGTTTTTTGAAAATAGCTTCCGGCCCGACTGCGCAAGTCCTTCGCTTTACCGACGTAGATCACCCGTTCGGCGTCGTCTTTCATCAGATAAACGCCCGGCGTGTGAGGGAAAGTTTTGACCTTTTCGGCGGGGAGCATTTCAAGTGAGAAATGAGAAATGAGAAATGAGAAACCGATTTCCTATTTCCGATTTCCGATTTCCTTAACAAAAAAAGTGCTTCGATCCTTCGTAAACGAGGAATCGAAACACTCTAAGGTCAATCATACGACGAGATGCGCCGTATCGGTTAAGAACGTAATCCTAAAAGATTAGGATGCCGCACAAGCCTTTTTGCACGGTGCTTTTTTGCACGGGGCTTTGGCGACTTTCTTCGCAGCCTTTTTCGCTACTTTTTTAGCGGCTTTTTTGGGAGCAGCTTTCTTTGCAGCTTTTTTGACTGTCTTTTTGGCGGCCTTCTTAACTGCGGCCTTCTTCGCTACCTTCTTAGGCATTCAACCATCTCCTTATTAGTAAGGTGACACGAAAAGTTTCACAATCACGAAACGCTACAAGGAGGAAATTCGATGAATCTGATAATTTTGCTTCACGATTCCTTTCCAACGTAACTTTTGTTCTCGCGACCCTTTTCGTATTTGACTTGGGGGCGTTGATTCAACGTTGAAGCAACGATCCTGTCCCCATGAAAAAATTGACCTTTGCCGAAACGTCAACGAAGCATTTTGAAAATTCACTGATGTTTCGCTTGGGGTCGAGTCTTATGCAAAACAGAATTCGCATCGAACGATTGAAGGATGTTTTGGAGTTACACTCACGCTCATCATCAAAAGTTTCTTGCAACTGCATTTGCATTAGTGCATAGATTACATGATTTTAAAAAGGTATCAATAGCGATTTGCACTTTTTTTGAAATTTTTTTGAAAAAAAACAAAAAAATTAGTGATTAGTGATTAGTGATTAGTGATAAAGAGCCACTAACCACTAACCACTAATCACTATCCTCTACCCTCTAACATCCGATAGGATTGAAACGCAAGGTATCCGAAGAGGAGCGGGATAAAGGGAATCCCTTGCATTTCCCGGACGTTGACCCATTGAAGGAATCCAAGAACGGCAATAACGCCGCCGGTGAAAACGGACAGCCAAAGGGAATTGGCAATGCCGCTGCGACGATCCAGCATCAAAAAAAATTCTCGTGAAATTTGTCCGCCGTCGAGAGGATAGAGCGGAAGCAAATTCATCAAGCCCCAAAAGATCGAAATGAAAAAAATGTTGTTGACCAGTTCGTAAAGGGCAAAGATTCCGTACTTCGGAAGAAATGAAACGCATTGAACGAAACTGACAGGATTAACAGAAATGCAAGGGATAAAAATCCAATCGCCGAAGGCAATCCATTCCAAAAGGACTTCGATTCGGCACAAAAGAAGAATAGCGACCAAAACGGCGGCAAGCGAAAACCCGGCAAACGGTCCGGCGGCTGTGTACGCAATCGTCCCCCAGGTTCCCGGCACACGTTTGCGATAATACGGTTCGTGACACGCCAAACCGCCCATGCCGTAAAGAATGATCCAAGTTCTTGCCCCGTAGAATCGGGCAAGCGGTAAAGCGTGACCGAGTTCATGGACCAGGATCGAGAGGAAAACCGCCGCGACCCATGAGCCGAGCGTTAAGAGCCAAAGCGACATGTCCTCGATGGAACCGGACATTCCCAAAAAGAGACTCACGGCCCAGAACAACGGGTGCACGCGGACCGGCAAACCGAAAAGTCGGAAATGAAGATCGTATTCAGAACGAGGTGGTTCAGCAAACACTTTTTAACTCAAACCGTAAACAGATGGTAACTCAAAACAGTCAAGGGCATCGGGCATCGGGCATAGGTGATAAGTGAAAAACTTCCTCCAATTTCCGATTCCCGTTTCCCGATGCCCGATGCCCGATTCCCTTAAATTTCAACACTTTTTCCGGTTTCAATACCATTTCGTTTACACTTTGAGTTTTTAAAATGAGAAACGAGAAAAAAGTGGTTAGTGGTTAGTGGTTAATGGTTAGTGATCAGCGGCCTACAGTTTTACTAACCACTAACCACTAATCACTGACGGCTAAATATCTCAACCAATCGCGTCAATCCGGCACCGACGAGGTCTTCGAATTTGCTGATTCGAATATTGATGATCGCCGTAATGAGAATCAACGGGATCGCAATGGTCAAACCGATCGCGGTCGTAACGAGCGCAAAACTAATATCGCCGGCGAGTTTGTCCGGACTGACCTGTGTGACCGCACTGAGTTTGCTGAACGCTCCCATCATACCGACGACGGTGCCGTAAAGACCGAGCATCGGTGCCGCTTTGATGATCGTTTGAACCCAGCTTCCCCGATAGTCGAGTTCCGCCGAGATATCCCGTTGAAACCGTTCGATCAACAGGTCTCGCAATTTTGATGTCGGAAGATGCTTGTTCTTCAAAGCAACAAGCGTCAACTGAACCAACGCTCTGGGGTCTTCCTCGCAGAGCTGTTGCAGTTCTTCCGTGCGATTCGACGCGAGGTAAGGCTCAATCGCGGCCAAAAACTCGATTTGCTCCGATTCGTCTTTGAAACGAAGCTGGCTGACGCGACGCCAAATCAAAATCACGCTGTACGTTCCCCAAAACGCAACCAACGCGAGAAGGAGATAAAGGAACAACGCGATCCAATCGACGACCACGGAAAGGTCAAAAACCGGTGCCTTTTCGGCGGCAAATAATATCAAGGCAGAGAACATAGGGCATAGGACACGGAAAAGGAATGGAAAAGGGAGGACGATCTGCGTATTTTGACATATTTTTCCAGAGAGTAAACTGGACAGACATTGAAAAATCCGGTTTTTCAGGTAATCTGTTTTCTTCGTCATTGGCCCATAATTCGTAATTCGTAATGGACACCGTCCCCTTTAATTCAATTTTGTTCGTCGTTGACGTTGTTTTGCTCTGGAGCCTCGCCCATTGGGGTAATAAACGACTGTGGTTTGTCGCCGTATTGATTGATCTTTTCATGGTCAAAGGGGTTTCGGTCCTCTTTCGGCACGGTTACGGTCAAAACATTGTTGAAGGCGTTTGTTTTCATTTCGGCCTGTTTTTAATCATTTCCGGCCTCATTCTTTATTTACGCAAGTTTCGGATTACCGGCGTCGTTTCCGTCGTACTGGGGTTGCCGTTTCCGGTGCTCGGAATCTACTGCATGTTCTATGAACCCTACGCGATCACGCTGGAGCATTACAAGATTGTGTCGCCGAAGGTCGAAAAACCGATTCGGGTCGTGTTTGTGTCCGATACGCAAACGAACACGATCAGCAACTACGAATTGAAAGTTTTTCGTCTGATGAACTCTCAAGAAGCGGATATTATCCTCTTTGGCGGCGACTATCTCCAGTTTTTCGGGAAAGCCGGCGATATGGAAACTCTCCGAAAACGGTTTAACGGGGCACTGACCGCAGAAAAATTTGAGGCCCCTTTGGGAATTTACGCCATTCAAGGAAACAACGACGATGCAAAACGCTTACAGGAATTATTTAAGGACACGGAAATACAATTGATCAATAAAACCCAAACCATTGATCTTGGCCCGGTCGTTTTGACGTTGCTCTCTTTGGGTGATTCCGGTTTGAGTCCCTACGGCAAGTGGCCCAGACCGAAAATTTTCTTGAAAACGGAGGAAGAGCGGGCGAAATTTCATCTCATGGTCGGACACTCCCCCACTTACATCACCGGCCCGACGGACGCCGACTTGATGCTCGCCGGTCATACGCACGGCGGACAGATTATTATTCCCTTTTACGGACCGATTGCGACGGGTGTTCATAAACTTCCCTTTCCCCGAAAATGGGCCGTCGGAATGCACCCCGGAACGGACAAGCACCCCGACGGATCCCATTTTATCGTAACTCGCGGCACCGGAATGGAACGCGGTTGGGCACCGGAGGTCCGATTTCTCTGCAAGCCGGAAATCAGCGTGATCGACATTGTGCCGAAGTAGTCGGGCATAGGAATGGTCTTGTCGAATAAATTTTAAAAAAGTAGCGAACGCCATTTTAGTTGTCCACCAGTAACGCTTACTCTTTCACCGTTTTCATTCGTGTAGTACCAAGTTGTCATGATGTTTTATAAAATGCCGGAAATGAAAAGGTATCGGTCGAAATGTTGTAAATAGAGAGCAGCATTATTTGAAAAGGTCTCGCCCTCTGAGACGCTCCCTTTCCTCTGCATCGTGTCTATTGCCGGATAGCCTGTTGGATTCTGGCAACATCTCGTTGACTTCCCAAGTATCCCCGTTACCAAATGGCGATTCAACATGGATTTTGTTAATGACGTATTGATCCCACGGAGTTTTAACTTCTCTAAGATTGCTATTTCTTCCAAAGTTACCCACTTCAAGTTTCCTAGTATCCACATTAAGGGATACGTGCATAAGATTGAGGTATCCGTTCACGGTTTCCGCTAAAAATTGGTATTGCATATTTTTGCTGAAACTGTTATTGTTCTTTCATGGGAATGAAAGAAACGATCAGGCGGTTGCGAGCAGAGCTTCGAGAACGCGATAAACTTATCGCGTCACTT
>CAZNVM010000425.1:0-1960 GCA_964576215.1 uncultured Planctomycetaceae bacterium | reverse complement strand
AAACGTGATGGCCTTTCTTCGGGATGCGATTTTCAGTTTTCTGCATGGGCTTGCTCCGCCTTCTTTACTTCCGAACAATTGTCCGCTAAAATGATCCTATCACGCCGCTGAGAACGTAGGCGGCGTGAACGGATACTAATTGTTGCCCGGAAAGATGTTTACGATTTTCGGTACACGGGCCGGATCAACTTTTTCCACTTTTTCCGCAGAGTCGGTGGTGTTATCTGCGTTTTCCTGTTGCGGCTTCGCATCGGTCAAAAGCGTCAGCGACAACACGGCACATGCAAACAGGGCGAGCACGGCCCAGCTTTTTTTCCAGTTTATGGGGGATGTAATCATGTCAATTCTCCTTTGTAAATAACTTCGGGTTTCGAGTATTCCGGCCAAAAGTCCCGCTCTTCCCAACAGGAATTGCGGCCTGGCCAATCGACCGGAAAGCGTGAGTAAAGTGTTACTGTAATCAAAACGGTGTTCATTTTCCAGGCATTTGAGCACGGCGGCGTCGGTCGCCTCTTCACGGAGGTGATTCATTACGGACACGGCGATCCAAACCAGCGGATTGAACCAGTGCAAGGCGAACACAAGGCTCATCACCCAGCCGGAAATCAGGTCGCCGCGTTTGAGATGGGCCAGTTCGTGGAGAAACAGGTGCCGCATTTCCTCCGGCGTCAGCGTGCGGAGCAGTCCGACCGGAACGACGACCACGGGCCGCAACACGCCGATCAAAAACGGGCCGGGAATCCGGCTCGATTCAACGAGCATGATCCAACTGCGGATATTCATGCGGCGTTTGCAAGCCTCGAAAATTTTGAGCGTGTGATGATCGACAACGGTTGCTCCGGCAAGGATGTCGCGGCGCAAGCGGTAAAGTTGAATTCCGTAACACGCCGCGAACAGCAGGACGCCGCCGAGCCAAATCCGGGCAAGCCAGTTGGTTGACACCGGTTTTACTACCGCTTCGGTTTCGGCCCAAAACGGCAGGTCTTGGAATGCGGGCGTTTCTGGGACCGCAGGCATCTTGCCTGCCTCTTGCAGGCTGGAGGCCTGCGGTCCCAGGAAGTTTTTCACGCTCCATTGCGACGGGATTGAAACGAACAGCAGGAGCTGAATCGGGAGCAAAAACCAGATAGCAAACCGGATGTGCGGTGCAAGGCGGTTCTTGCCAAGCCGTGTCAACAGGAGCAACGCCGCAATCAAAATGCAGGCGAACAGCGATTTTTGTACAATTTCGCCGAAAAGCCAATTCAGGGGGATGGTTTCACTCATGGTGTTTTTGAGGGCAATAGGGCATAGGGCATAGGGAAGATGTGTCACTAACCACTTATCACTTATCACTTATTTCCGCTCGTTTGCGTTCGATCATATTTTGAAGCTGCGCAAGTTCGTCCAGCGTGATTTTTTCGTCGTTGACGAAATGAGCGACCATCGACGGCAACAGACCGCCGAAGAATTTTTGCAGAAACGATTGTCCAAGCATCTGCTTCGCCGGGAATTCCTCAATCAGCGGAACGTAATGGTTCAGTCCTTCTTTTTGGACAACGCCGACGACTTTCTTTTGCACCAGCCGGGCTAAAAACGTTCGGACGGTTTTCGGACTCCAGGAAAACATTTCGGCAAGTGCTTCGCAGACTTCGGACGCAGACGCAATCTTCCGGTCCCAAAGGACACGCATCACGTTCCATTCGGCGTCGGACACTTTTTGGACGTCCGGTTTCACTTCTTTTTTCGGCATGAAAAATTTCTCCTCGTTTTTGACAATCACCAGTCTTGACGACATTTGTAGTCTCAAGGATACTACATTCGTAGTCCCGTGTCAAGAGCACGCAGGCCGCTAACAAGTTTGTCGTTTTGACAAATTTCAGAAAATATTCGAAACAATAGGCGAATTCCTTCGTACTGAGCGGAAGTAAGTTTATTCCTGTTTTCTCTTTTACGACATGGAGGTCAATATGTCCGCTAC
>CAZNVM010000424.1:0-7415 GCA_964576215.1 uncultured Planctomycetaceae bacterium | reverse complement strand
ACGTTGGAATTTCAAGTATTTATCCCCAATTGCCCATTTTAACACGCGAAATCACGGTCAACAGCAAAAAAACAGGAGATTCCATAACTTATTGTACCACAATGGGTTACAAACAAAATTTTATTATACAGTCAAAATAGTAGCCAAAAAATGTATTGTGTGCCGGATTATGTGTTTTATGTGCTTCCCAGACCATCACGCAAACTTGCACCCCGGCATTGTTGCCATAAAAAATGTCGTCTGGCATAGAAAATACCGCCTTCAATGTATGCCGCTTGAAAAGCCGCTCTCGGTCTTCCTTAAACTTTGTCCCGATAGCGCAGGACATGGGAACAACAACAACGCCCGTTCCGCCAACCGTCAAAATATCGAGCAGATGTTCCACAAATTCCAATTCGCAGTGGTCTTTTTGCGAATAGGGAGGATTGATGAGTCCGATGTTAATGTTCTTTGCTTTCAATTCCTTGATAATATCAGGCTTGAAACAATCGCCGAAAAAGATGTTCGATTTGCCGTCGCCGCGAACGATCATGTTTGCGACTGCCAATGTAAAAATATCATCATTGAATTCCACTCCGTAAAGCGATTCTTTTTTGATTCGTTTGATTGCTTTTGCGTTGGCATTGCACATCATTTGCGACATTGCTGATACAAGAAAAGCCCCGCTCCCGCAGCAAATATCGACGACCGTACTGTTTTTGTCCAGTCCCGATAGTTCGCACATAAACTCCGTCAAGTGTTGCGGTGTCAATACGATGCCGAGTCCACTACCGTCCCCGCCGCTGTACTTGACAAATTCGTGATAAAAAATACCGAGTGCATCTGCGGTACTGTCGGCATGATCCATCATCGGCTTGATCTTTTTGTCAAGTTCCGAAATGTACCAAAGGAGCGAGTTATCTTCGCCCAGCGGAATTTCTCGGATTTTATTATTGCGACCAATGATTCGGAAATGATTTTTTATGTCGTCAATTCTCTTTCGCTTTAAGTCGCTATCATCGAGAACATTGTCGATGGCACTGGTCAACTGGGTCAAAAGACTGCTAAAAGAATTGAGACTGGCATAATCGCAGGCAAAATCTTTGTCATTCAGAGCAATAAGAATTCCCGCAATGAAAATAGGTTTTGCCTTTTCCGTAATTGCTAATGCCCTCAACTTGTCATGCATTTCAAGGGCTAATTCCTGAATTTCTTCAATCGAAATCTTCTTTTGAATTGCCTCTCCGCTAACAAGCCGAAGATAGTTTTCGGGACTGTACAAAATGTCCTTTCCCTTGGGCAATTCCTGCGGTAGTGGTTGCCCTTTCCGCCAATCGAAAGTCGAAACCTTATACTTTTCTTTTTTCGTGCCGGAGACGGCAACGGCAATAACGTTATAATCCTGTTTCAGAAATTTGGCGTAATACAGAACGCCATCAACCGCAAAACCTTTCGGTTTATTGCGTTTTTCGGACTCATGATTTTTTGTAGACTTTTTACATTCAATGACAATGACGGTATTCGGCTTGTCATCAAAAACGATGATAAATTCCGGCTTTGCCTTACCGGTACAGGACGTTTTCATGTCGTCCAACTCGTAATCGTCTGGTTTTCCGCCTGCTTTACGCAAAAGAGCGTCTAGTTTGGCGATATTTTCCACGTTGCCCTGCTCAAAAACGGTTATTTTATCGTTTTTGCCGAGTTTGACTCCTAATTCAGACAGCACTAATTCTTCGGTAAATCGTTCGCCAGGCATGGATTATTGTTCAAAATGTAAAATGAAAGACAAAAAACAAGTCCTCGTTCAAAATTATTTTTCATTTGTTCGTCCTGCCGGGCGGACACCGGGGCCTTTTTGGTCGCGGTTGCCCAGGTCGGCAATGACCGCGTCCGCCGCCTTTTGGAGTCGTTCGACAATTTCCGGGTGCTCGGCACTGCAATCGGTCGTTTCGCCGATGTCGCCGAGCAAATTGTAAAGGGCAAGCGGTACTTCCAAGGGGGCGTACTGTCCCGAACGACCGTCTTTGCCGGGTTCCCGTCCGTTCATCGTTCGGGATTGATGCGGAAACACCAGTTTCCAACGGGTGTCCCGAATCGCCTGGAGTTGCCGGTCATAATAAATCGGAAAGGCGTCATGGGGCGAAACGGCATCTTTTTCGCCGAACAGGAGCGGACGAATATCTTTTCCGTCGATCTTTTTTTCCGGGAGCGGTGCTCCAATCAAGTGCGCGATCGTCGGCAACAGGTCAATCGTTGACGCAAGCTGGTCACACTCGGAATTTGCAGGAACCTTGCCCGGCCACCAAACAATTGTCGGCTCCCGAATGCCTCCCTCGAAGGAGGTTCCCTTGCCTTCCCGAAGCGGTCCGGCTGTTCCGCCGTGATTACCGTAACAAAGCCAGGGACCGTTATCCGACGTAAAAACGAGCAAGGTGTTCCGGTCCAGATTCAACCGGACCAACGTGTCATAAATTTGCCCGACGGACCAGTCGATTTCCATGACAACGTCGCCGTAAAGCCCTTTGCCGCTTTTACCGGCGAACTTGTCGCTGACGTAAAGTGGAATGTGAACCATCGTGTGCGGCAGGTAGAGGAAAAACGGACGGTCCTTATTCGTCTCGATAAACCGAACGGCCCGCTCGGTGTACCAAGTCGTCAGATTCTTTTGCATTTCTCCCGTAACGACTTCGTCGAGTCGCCGATCTCCCTCGATCAACTGCAAATCCGGAAAATTCGCCCTGCTCGGCAGGTCGGGCCACATATCGTTCGAGTACGGGAGTCCGAAAAACTCGTCGAATCCCTGGTTGAGCGGCCAAAATTCCGGGGCGTCGCCGAGATGCCATTTTCCGAAGCAGGCGGTCGCATAATTCTTCTTTTTACAGACCTCGGCAATGGTTTCCTCATCGGGATTCAATCCAACGGGGGTTCGGGGAAACAAGGCCCCGTGAATATCGACGCGGCGATGCAGGCAACCGGTCATCAGTGCCGACCGGGACGCAGAGCAAACCGCCGAGGAAACAACGAAATTCGTAAAGCGTCTCCCTTCATGGGCCAGCCTATCCAGATTCGGTGTCGACGTATCGGACCCGAACGGTCCAATATCGCCGTATCCCATATCGTCGATGAAAATGATGATTACGTTCGGCGTTTCTGCGGAAATGGTGTTTCCAGCGAACACCATGAAAAACGCAACGAAAAAAACGAAAAAAATTCTCACCATGGTAGTATCGATTTTACCTTCACTCACAAGCGACAAACACTCGACGGATTGTAGTCCACGAAAATCTCCCAGTCAATGAGTCGCAAATGCCAATAAACCGTTTTTTCCATTTCAGCCGGTGCATCCGACTGTTGAACAATTGAACAGGAATGATCAAAAAGCAACACTATTTTGTACACAGTGTATTAAAACGATACACTCAAAATCGATATGAATCGAGAACTTTCTCAAAACATCACATAGTTTCTCGCTAATGATTATAAAACAAAGGGACCAATAAAGATTTTTTCGGTCCATTTTGCCGCCAACTCCGAAGAATACACGACTTTTTACGTGAAAAACGATTGCAAATTACAAAAATGGATTGTACGTCCGTGTAATGGCATGATAAGTGCTGTAGTTAGGTGGTGAATGCAATGGAATCAGTGCATTGGAAAATTCGCCTAAATTTGGGAAAAAGGGGCGAATACCATTTGCAATTCCGGTCGATTGCAAGTATAATGGAAGGGTCAGGGGTTGTGCCCTTGAGGTTTCTGGCGATCCGGGACGTTGCATTTCGGCAGGTTTTATCGCGAGGTTCGTGTAAAAATTTAATGAAAAGGAGAACAATCATGAAGAATCAGACCCTATTTATGCTGTTTTTGGCGATAGGCATTTCCTTCGTGCTCTCTCAGCCGGTGCAGGCCGATTTTTTCCTGACAGCGGGTACTCCTTCGCAAGATGGTAAAGGCGATCTTGCGGACGATGTGACGGCGTTGTTCGCCGTCAATCCGGAAGGAGCACGTAACCTGGCGGATGTCTATGGTTTCTGCACCGAAAGCCCAACGCAGGGCAATTGGCAGGGAGACCCACGAAAAGTTACGAATTCCCCTAACCAAGATTATGTCAACGAGCCGACGGTGTCGTTTGCGTCCTATACGCCCACTCTTGGTTCGCCGCCCGGCTACCCGCCGAATTATCCTCCTCGCAATCCGCCGGGAAATCCGCCGGGAAATCCACCGGAAGATCCACCGCCGCCGGAAGTGGTTCCTGAACCGGCAACGATGTTGATGCTTGGACTCGGAGTGGTTGGTTTGTTGCCGTTTTCCTGTCGGAGACGCAAGTAAAAAAATTAAGAAAGGTGTGGTTGTTTTCCTTTCGTGGTTGGGGGCGGTTCGCTAAGGCGAACCGCCCTTTTTTTGCTCTTGGAATTTCAGGGAGAATTTCGTATTCTTCGCGGGCACAAACCCGTCCATCGACAAGTTTCCGATGAACAGAGCCGCAATCGTAGGATTGCGTTGGTTTTCCGAATCCCGCCAAAAATAGCAAATCCATGAAATCCCAATTTGCGATTTTCGCCTTTTTCAGCGTCGCTCTTGTCGTCGCCGGTTGTTCTTCTCCAGTGAAGTTGCCAACCGTTCCGAAAAAAATACCGGGTAGCCAAACTGTCGGCAAAACGGTCAATTACTTGTTCGGACCGGAGACGCCGCCCCAAGAAACGGTTGACGACGATTTCGGTGTTGGCCGATTGCCCGAAAAACCACAGGAAAAACCTGCCGATCCCACTCAAGTCCCCTCTCCGGAATTGGAAAAGCTCCGGGGCGTTCTTTCGCAGGACACTTGGATCGCAAACGCCGAGCTACGAACTTGGTTGGAAAAGCAAGCGGAATCGGGCGAAATTCCGTCGGTGCAATCGCTCACGGCCAGTCCCGGCGATCCGAACCGCAAAGCGAAAACGAACATTTACGACCAGCTCAACGCGCCCGCCGGGTCGAAAATCCAACGGGGGAATTTCACAGCCCGCGACAGCAGCGACGCTCGGCTTGGACCGATTTCGCTTTACCGATGGTATCACGGCCCGATTGAGGAGACGACAAACCGGCTTCTCGATCCGGCGCAAACGACTTCGGACGAATTGGAGCAGGTCAAATATCAGGCCGCCCGGATTCTTGCAGAAGACCCTGCGAAATTGGTCTGCTCCGCCAACGCTGCGATTTTCCTTGCCCGACTCGGCGTTGAGGAAACCAAACCGTTCCTGTTTGACGTGGTGAAAAACGGCGGTTTCTCTTTGACGCTCCGCTGCGCCGCCGCCGAAGCACTCGCCGGTTGCAAGGAAACGAAAAACGACGAATTGCTTATGCTCTACGCCCTTTACGCGGAGAAAAACGCCGAACCCGCTTCGCAATTGACCTTCAGTCCCGGCGTTCCCGACTTGGCAATCGAACTGTTGCAATCGTTGGCGGAACGGATGAGTCCGGTCGAGAATCCCGTGTTTACGTCCGCTTTGAAAAGTCGGATTCCTGCCGTTCGACTGACGGCGGCCAAAATTTGGCGGGACCATCCGCCGACCGGCAATGCTTCACAAAGTTGTCCCGACGAATTGTTGAATTTAACCGCCGACCCGACCAATCCGCAGATTCGAATTGCGGCAATGACTGCGGCGGCCCGTTGGAAGCATCCGCAAGCGATGCCGCGTTTGCAAGGCGGGGTCGAAGACGTGCAATTGACCGTGCGGCTGGCGGCAGTGGACGCAATGGGATTTTTAGGCGGTCCGGAGACCATTCGCACGCTCAAAGAGCACATCCACGATCAGTCGCCGAAAATGCGGAGCCAAGTTGCGGCGTCTTTGAGAAAACTGGGGGAAAAAGAGACGCTTTTCCGGCTTGCCGACGACAAGGCGTCCGAAGTTCGTTTGGAGGTTGCCAAGGGACTCGACGATCCGAAAGCGAACCGAACCGTCGAACTGACGAAAAAAATGCTCGCCGATCCCAGTGCTCAAGTACAAAAAACGGCAATCGAAGCGGTCGGGAATTGGCCGCTCGACAAAGCAGCCCCCATTTTGCTTGGCGAAATGGGAAGCAAATCGCTTTCGAAACGGGAAACCGCGACGAAAACGCTCGGAAAACTCTGGGAACCGGCGGCAACGTTCCCGTATAAAGAAGGACCGGAAATTCTGGCCCCGTCGCTTGCCGCGCTGAAAGATCGTTTCGAAGCCGAAGATTGGGAAGAAGATTTGGACGAGAAAACCGAAACGATCCAGCAGGTTTCCTGGAAGAATTCGCGTGAACTGGATCGACTCTCGCTCGACAAAGGACGCAAGGCAATCGCGGCGTATACCGATCCGAACGCAACCCGGGAAGAGCGAACGCTTGCACGGGAACAGATGATCGCACTGAAGGAAAAATTTCCGCTCGTCGTCGAGTACCTGCTTTTCACGGAAAAAAAGTTGATTCCGCAGGAGATTTACACGAATATTCTACCGCAAACCGACGCCGTTTTTTATGCACTGATGCAATTGGAACAGGGAACCGTTGCCGAACGGCGGCGTGCGGCGGACGAAATTCTGGATAAAGCC
The DNA here is from genome assembly GCA_964576215.1 of uncultured Planctomycetaceae bacterium. Classification (GTDB taxonomy): domain Bacteria; phylum Planctomycetota; class Planctomycetia; order Pirellulales; family Thermoguttaceae; genus JAVBSX01. Next base: position 882 of record CAZNVM010000424.1, on the reverse strand, counting down.
CGACTCAATCCGCTTGGACCGCTTGTCGTGTCGCGGTTGTACGAAGCAGGCGTTTCGGAAGAGGACACGTTGACGAAAATCGCGCTGTTCCGAATTTTTGAAATGTCGCTCGGAGAATTGGCGGACCGGTTCGCAATGGAATCACTGGAAAGCAACGCCCCGGAAATCCGGCGGAGAGCGTGTGAACTGCTCGGAAAGTCGGAAGAATTGGTGGTTTTGCGAAACCTCCTGCCGATGCTGAACGACTCTTCAACGGAAGTGGTTCGAACGACGCTCGGTTCGCTCGGTTCACTCGCTTCCCTTTACTTCGACGACGCCGGGGAGGATGAGGAAATCGATCCGGCGGATACGCAATTGATTACGGACCCGATCCGTTTGGTGTTGATGCGTAGCGAACCTTCGCTTCAAATTGCGGCGGCAATTGCGCTCGTCCAGTGGAATGATCCGGCGGGAACGGAAGCGATAGAGCGGCTTTCTTACGCCGAAGACGGCAAAACCCGACTGGCTCTGGCGCAAAGCGTCGGGCAATTACGCAAACCGCATCTGGCCGATGTGCTTATTCGATTATTGGACGATAAACAGGGAAGCGTCCGCCAGGCGGCACTCACTTCGCTTCCGAAGCTCGTGGGAACCGACTACGGTAATCCGACGGGCAAAATTTCCGTAACGATTTCCGACCGCGTGGAAGCGTGGAAGAAAATGAGAAATGAGAAATGAGATTTTCGTAACATTCCAGCGGAATATTTGAAAAATTGCTATTTCCACGATAAGGGAAATATGGTACAACGCGGCCCATGTCGAAAACGTCGCGTGATTTTCCGGATATTCCTTCGTTGCTCGAGGGTGGTTTCACTGAAGAAACCGCCCGATTGCTGTACGCGC
>CAZNVM010000423.1:0-3402 GCA_964576215.1 uncultured Planctomycetaceae bacterium | reverse complement strand
AGTTTTTGCGACCGAGCACGAATCCACGCAATGTCCGCTCCGAAACGTTATTATCGATGTTCAAGCGACCGTCCGTGCAATAAAATCGCAAGGCCGTTTCATGATTCAGCGCATACGAACACGCCTGTCCCAGCGTGCTTTTCGGGAGGATGGTCGGATCGCTTTGACACTCACGGCACAAGTCGAAAAGCGTGTCAAGGATCGGCATGGAATCGCTTTGGCGGCGACGATACCGCTCCTCAACCGTTGCCTCCTTGATTTCCGACTCGATCTTGTACAGTTTTTTATAAATGTCCAGGAATCGTTTCACCCATTCCGGCTCCTTGGCTTCCGTTTCCACAAAGTTGCGTCGGCAATGCGAGTTACAGCCACTCCTCTTTGGGAGCGGTTGATTTGGGGCTTGTTTTTTCGGGACGAACAAGGCGTCATAATTGGAATGTGCATCGGCCTGGATGACGCCGGAATAACCGACCAGAAACTGATGGACCGGAGCCGCCGATTGGTTCGGCTGGAAATCGAAGATATTGTAAGGTCGGTCCTCGCCGCCAACGTAAACGTACATATTGCCGGTTACCTGTCGGTGCCCTTCCTTCGGCAACCGGCACGGTGCCGGGGACGCATCGGTGTTGATACCGTAGGATTGTTTGATTCTCGACTTCATCAAATCGACGAGAATTTTCAACTGGTCGGCGACCTGGTCCCGCCAGCGGCAGACGGAGCTTTCGGCTATATCCAGCTTCATGCTCTTGAGCATCCGGTTGACCTGGCGATAGATGGGATTATGGTCGCAGTATTTGGCGACCAGCAATGCGGCGATGAACTCCGTCGTCACCAATCCCTTGTCGATGTTACGTATCGGGGGTTCGGCGATGATGATCCTGTTTCCGGGACAGTCGCAAGCCGGTTTCATCCGCCGACGGATCATGCGGATCACTTCGGCAACCATCGGGATAAAGTTGAGAATCTCGGTGATCTCGACTCCCATCGGCTCGAATTCCCTGCCGCAGGTCGCGCAACGACATTCGTCCGGCGATAGCGGCACATGGACGTCTCGTCTGGGAATCTCAGGCGGAAACGGTTTGCGACCGCCGCCGCCGTTTTTATGACGCTTTTGCTTCGGCCTGCTTGATGCTTTTTCGATATCAGGTGTTTTTTTCTTCTTGCTCTTTTCGGATTTTTTACCGAAAAGCATCTTCGTCAGCTTGGCGACTTGGGCCGTCAGCTCGACAATATGCGATTTGAGTTCAACAACTTCCTGCTCCAGTTCCGCAACCCGTGCTTTCAGTTGCGTATTTTCTTCACGCAGCAATTTGTTTTCAACAAGCAGTTCATCGTAAGTTGGTTTTCGTACATCTGCCATCATGCGGGAAGATTACGAAACTGTCCGCAACGAGTCAAGACTCATTTGAGTCCGAATTTTTCAGCATGAAACGCTTTTGCCGCTTGATGATGACCGGCTCAATCCCTTCGAGAATCATGGCAAGCTGCGCGGCACTGACCAGGGCGACCGGCTCCCCGTTGCCCACCATCGCGACGGGGAGCCGGAAACGTCCCCCTTCGAGACGCTTGTACCACAGCGCATAGCCGTCCCGGTCCCAGTAAAGAATTTTGAGACGGTCGGCTACCCGGTTGATGAACACGAAAAACGTTCCATCGAGCGGGTTCTTTTGAAAACCGTGCTTGACAATGGCGGCAAGGCCGTCAAACGACTTCCGCATGTCCACCGGACTTATCGCGACATAAATCGGACGCGGGAAACCGTTCAACATGGGGCAACCTCAAGATGTCGGATCATACCGAACAAGGTGGCCGGAGGCGTATCGACCGGAAAACGCAGTATCAAACCGTTTTTCGCAACTATTTCAATTCGCGGCTCAACAAAGGACGGCATGTCCGTGCCTTCGACCTGGAGCGGGAGAAAAGCCGTCCGGGAAACCGACGATTTGCTTGATGGCGGTGACACAGGCTGTATAATGGAGGAACTCGCGAGAGACTTCTGGTGTTGGTCAACCCAGTTCCGGACGGCTTGGGGCGAGCAGCCCATTTGACGGGCGACTTCGGCTACGGGACGCTGGCGGAGGAGAACTTGTTCAACGGCACGACGCTTGAATGTGGCATTGTAACGAGGCAACTGTTTTTTTGGCATGGCTGGCTCCATTGGTGGAAAGGAATCTTGACGGAAAAATCGACAAGATTCCTATCGACCAACTTGGCCACCGGCTGAATACGCCATTCCTGGAAGGGATACCAAAATTTTCACTATTCTCCCAGAAAAGCTCTCCATATCCTCGGTTTCAGCTTATTTTAAACTTTGCAATCGTCTTGAAGCAAAGGGCCGATACGGTCAATGTGTACTTGTGTAATGTCCATGAGGGACTATAATGACTTCCCAAAAATCTGTCAAGATTAATGTCAACACGCCCTAGAATTGTTTCATTGGAGCAGTCCTCCTGTCTTCACAGAATCTTTTCCACTCAAGCCGGTTGGAAATTCCCGAAGCCGGATATGGAGATTTCACACAATAATCAATCCGGCATGTTCAATATGAAAACGGTCTTTGTTTACCTGATCCTTGTTTTGTCGCTTTTCAGTTCCCTTGCAGCAGTCCGATTGCGGTTGAGTGATGCCCGAACCTTACAAGGGGAAATTAATCAGATTGCGCGAGTTGATGAAAAAATGAATGTTGACGGTTCATCTCAGGTCAGGTCCATTTACGTCATTGATGACGGATTACGCCGGACTTACATTCCGAAGAATATGGTAACCGCGGTATATCCCGACCAAACATCTTTCGAGGTTTTTAAACTCAAGCAGCCTTATGCCAAGTCAGACTTTGACAAACAATATGACACACTTGGAACTTGCCGTTTTGAAGGACCTTTTGACTCTTTTGGTCGTCGAAAGGTTGTTCTAAGCGGTCCTCAAGGTTTCGAATATGATGTCCAGTCGATAACGGAAATCAATTCCCGTTATATTCGAACACGCGGTCTTAAACGGATTTGGGATGCCCGGTATTCATTACAGACGATTCCACGTTCGGTTTTAACACCGATTTTGAAACGGCAGATTGATCCGACGCTCTTTGAGGATCGGATTCGTCTTTTTCAGTTTTATGTCGGGGCCGAGTATTACGAAGCTGCGGAAGAGGAACTTGAATCGATCATTGAGGATTTCAAAAACGATCCCCATTTGCAGGAAGAATTGCGACCTGCCCGCAACCGGATTCGGCAAATGAGTGCGGAACGGTTGAAAAATGAGTTTGAAATGCGAACAGAGGCCGGACAAAACCAATTTGTCGGGCATTTTCTTCGCAGTTTTGACACAGAAGGAGTGTCGGGGATGATTTTGCAGGACATTCGTCGTCTCCTTGACCGTTTGGAACAGTTTCCGAAAAGGCGGGAT
>CAZNVM010000422.1:0-20014 GCA_964576215.1 uncultured Planctomycetaceae bacterium | reverse complement strand
CAAGAGCGTCCAAGTCAATCTGAGCGGCGGTCCTTGCCATAATGATCTCCGTAAAAAGGGGGAAAATGAGAAAAAACATGGACCCTATGTTACCAGAAAAACGCACTCTAAGGAAGACCAATTGGACGACTTTGTACTAGCAGGCTGGAAACCTGCGTTCCCAGGAAAAAAGCGACTTTGCAATCCTCCTGCAAAAATATCGAAAATTGTGTGTTGTCCCCTTGACGACCAGAGCGGGAGAAATAAAATGCGAAAAAGTCGTGGTGTTCCACGATAATTTTGCCGAAAAAAGAAGAGTCATGAATCATTCCTTTGCTTATTCCGTCGATTTTTGCTGGTGGTATTGGTGTTTTACCGATACCGCTCCGGTAAGCGACGCGCCGAAGGAATTTTAGCAAGTAACTTCGACCAAATATCCCCAAGCCGTGAGCGTCCCAACGCTTGCGGCTTTTTTTGTAGTGGCCACTAATCACTAATCACTAAAAATGATACTCATCATCGACAACTACGACTCGTTTACGTTCAATCTTGTGCAGTATTTCCGGATTCTCGGTTCGGAGGTTCGCACGTTTCGCAACGACGAAATGACCGTTTCCGAAATCGAATCGCTCGCGCCCGAGGGAATCGTGATTTCGCCCGGCCCGGGCCATCCGTCGGAGTCCGGCGTTTCGCTTGACGCGATCAAGGCGTTTGCCGGGCGGATTCCGATCCTCGGCGTCTGCCTCGGTCACCAGGCGATTGTCCACGCCTTCGGTGGAAAAGTCGTTCATGCAACAAAAATCATGCATGGAAAAACATCACGCATTCGCGGCGATGGACAGGGACTGTTTCACGGCGTCGATGGAGCGTTTGAGGCGATGCGTTACCATTCGCTGATCGCCGACCGGGATACGCTGCCGGGCGAGCTGATCGTTACGGCGGAATCGGAGGACGACCACGAAATCATGGGGGTACGTCACAAAAAATTTCCCCTCGAAGGTATCCAGTTCCACCCGGAATCGATCATGACCATCATCGGCAAACGACTGCTGCGGAATTTTTTGAACCGAATTGGAGGAGCGTGATATTGGCAAATCGCGAGACTCGCCCTTTGACAATTACTAAGGAGCGGGAATTTCCAAATTGTAAGCACCGCTTTCGAATTTTTGCATGGCACCATTGGAATGGGGAAGTCGTAGATATGCCGTCGTGTTTGCTGGTATCACGAAGCGGTACTTGAATTTACCGTCCTCGATCTTCCACTCGCTTTCGACTCGACCGTAGACGCTGTCGTAATGCCCCTTCGCCCAGGTGAGATCACCCACCGGCGTCGGGTTGAGCACAAAATAGGGTGGCATGTCTTCACGTCGCATCGAGGAGCTGTTCAAATTGATACCAACAATGGTGCCGGTGAACCATTCCTGGATATGTCCGAACATGCAATGGTTCATCGATGAACCGGGACCGTCCCAGGTTTCGGAAAGCGTCTTCATGCCGCGCTCCTTGAGCATGTAACCATAACCGGGTTTATCGGTGCGGTGAATCATTTTCCAAAGCACATCGTTACGGCCACCATCCACTAAAGCACGTATTAATTTCGGAAATGACACCTCGCCGACCGTCGGCTTGTACTGGTCGGCTTCGATTTTCTTAACGAGCTGCTCGAAAATCGCAAGGTTGAACCCACGACCATACAAAGCATAAAGCGTTTCCGCCAGGGCCGACTGCGAACCGGTCGACGCCATTCCCGTTTCAGAATTCAGGTAGGCCGCCTTATAGCTTTCCACGGTATCATTGTACAGCTGATTCAAGTTCAATTTTTCATAATCGCTCAAAAGCGACTCAAGCACTCTCAGATTATCGAGAAACACGGCGGTCGCGGTCAGTTCGCCCGGTGTGTGTTGCGAATACCCGGCGTGTCCTTTTTCCTCGGACCAATCGTACCAATCGCCCAAACCTGCTCTGACGAGTCCTTTTTCGTTGCGCATCGAATTCAGATAATCGACGTATCGGGTCATGGTGTCACGCTGTCTTTCAACAATATCACGATCACCGTAAAACCGATACAATAACCAGGGAACTTGTACGCTTGCACTTCCCCATTCGGGCGACTCGAAAAATCCGGCACTAAACCGCGTAAATTCCGGGGCGATGTCGGGAATATGTCCATTCTCTAGTTGCGATTCGGTCATGTCCTGGCAGATTTTTCGGTACAAATTATGGACGTTGTACCGGCCCATAATCGACGGTCCCATCAGATGCGGGACTTCGAGCCAGCCGAGTTTTTCCCGGTGCGGACAGTCGGTTACGACACTCGCCAGATTGCTTCGGACCGAGCGGTCGATCATGGCATCAATTTCGTTCAATAACTCGTTGCTACACTCAAACGCTCCGACCTTTTCGGCACTGGAGGTCGTGAAATCCGCCTCGAATGACACCAGCGTCGGCTTGTCGGCGTCGGCATCGGTTCGGTCGCTTTCAAGCACCGCCCCTTCGATGTACAGAAATTGAAAACCGAAATAGGTGAATTTTGGGAGCAATAATTCTTCCCCTAATTCCCCCGATTTCCCCCCCTCGCCGCGTAGCGTCAAGGTGTAGGAGTGCCCGTTCCATATCTTGTCGATGATCTCCGCCGTTTTGACGGTAACACTTTGCCCCGGCTTCCCTTTCAAGACCACTCGCGGACGACCGGAAAAATTGTATCCGAAATCGGCAACGTAACGTCCGTCGGGCAAACGTGTTAGGGACAGCGGCTTTTTCGTTTCCGCAACGGTGATCGGCGGGGCTTCCTGGGCTTGAAGGCATGCGGAAACCGTTTCGGCCATTATAACGTTTTTCCAATTGGTGTCATCGAAGCCCGGTTTATCCCAACCGGGTTCGACGCGGCGGTTGTCCACGTCTTCGCCGCCATAAACGCACGAAAATACGATTGGTCCAAGTGACGCCTTCCAGGTGTCGTCGGAAACGACAAATTGCTCACTACCGTCGGTGTATTTGACGTACAGTTGACAGATCATCTTCGGCGGTCCGAACGAGCCGGTGAATTTCACGTATCGTCCGCCGGGCACGTTGTACATCCCGTTGCCGAGTAGCACGCCGAACACGTTTTCGCCCGGCTGAAGTGAATCGGTCAAATCAAACGAAACATACAGGCACGTTTTGCGGTAATTTGTCCAGCCGGGATCGATGAAATGATCGCCAAGTTTTTCGCCGTTGAGGTTCAATTCGAAATGTCCCAGCCCGCAGATATGGACGATGGCATGTTCGATTTTCTTTGCCGGATCAATTTCAAACGATTTCCGAAAGATCGGCAGCGGGTCTTGATCGGTACGGTCCATGGAAATCCACATCGCCTTCCAGTCGCCCGGTCTGATTATCCCGGTGGTAAACGATGCCTGGGATTTCAGTTGCGCTATTTCACCGCGATTGTTTTTTACTTGAACTGTCCAACTGTATTTCGTCGAGGACCGGAGTTGTTTCCCCTTGTACGGAATTTCAATGCACTGCGACGACTTGACCCAGCCAGAATCCCAGAGGTCTTTGTCCCAGAGGTCTTTCACGGTAATCCGGTACGCCGTTTGCATCGTGTCCGGCGTTGGATCGTCGAGGTTCCAACTCAAGACGATCCGGTCTTCGTTAATGCCAACCGGCTCGACACGACCGTTGGTTCGGGGATTGACGACTTTCGTCTCGGCAAAAACAACGTTGGCCAAAACGAGACTAATGATTGCGGTGAAAAGCAGGTTCCGTTTCATGGAAATTTTTGATGTGAAAATGATTGTGCGTGGCTCTTTATTGACGGTGTATGGTATAACTCAAAGTCGTTTCACATTTTCGCCCGTTTTTGGTAAATCCATTCCGTAGCCCAGGTGAACAACGGACAGGTCAAAATCGCGAGAAAAAATTTGTAACGCCACGACGGAACGCAAACCGTGCGTCGGCGTTTCTTGCGAACGTTGCCTAACGATTCCCGAACGACGCTCTCTTTGCGCAACCAAAGAAAGTCGGGAATCTTCTTGAACTTCTCCTCGTTCATCCACTCGGCACTGTGAAACCCGGTACGCACAAAGCCGGGACACAGGGCCTGGACTTCGATTCCGTGATCCCGGACATCGCACTGCAAGCATTTCGAGAACGAAAGCAAATACGCTTTGGTCGCCATGTACTGGGCACAGGCCGGACCGTGAAGATAAGCGGCCACTGACGCGACGTTGATAATGTACCCTTTTTTTCGGCGAATCATCGGTCCGAGTGCCGCGTAAGACAAACGCAACGGGGCGATGGCGTGAACCTGGACCATTCGGCATTCCAGATCAATGTCGGTGTCTGGAAATTTGTTTTCAAACCCGAATCCGGCGTTGTTGACCAGAAATTCCAACGTGTCCAATTGCGCAACCCGCTGTTCCAGCACCGCAAGTTGAAGCGGAGCGGCAAGATCGACGGAAAGAATTTCGACGGAAATTCCGTACTGTTTTTCCAATTCGGTTTTTTGCCGATTCAGGAGTTCCGTTCGGCGGGCAACGAGCAACAAATCGTAACCGTCCGCCGCCAACTGCCTGGCGAACTCTTCCCCCAACCCGCTGGTTGAACCGGTGATTAGTGCAAGAGACATGAGAAATACGGGAATCGGAAATCGGAAATCGGAAATCGGGAATAGGATTTTCCTATGCCCTATGCCCTATGCCCGATTCCCGATGCCCTAAAGGTTAAAATTTAAAATCTCTCGCCTTTTCCCGTTTTCGGGTTTCGGGCGTTTCGTCGAACGGATCGGAATTGAGGGCCGATTGCATTTGGGCTTCTTTTCCTGCGGCAACCGCTTGGGCAACCGCGGCGATGATTTTCCCGCTGAAATTGACTTTCATGACGTTTTTAACGCCTTGTGCATTGACGGTAACTTCATTGCCGGCGGTGATGGTCGCGCCTTCCGGTGCGCTCATCAGCGAGTCCAAAACGGCGACAACCGGCGGTTCCGGCGGCCAAAGGTCAAGCGACTGAATTGCGCCTGCAACACGAGGAAGTGAGAACGAAAACAGGGTTTTCGGAAGAGCGGCCGACGCTTTCGAATCGGTGATACACTTCTTCAAAATCGCTTCCAACTTCGACGCATCGGTTCCGATGACACCGCAAATCGCATCGTTTTTGACACCGATGAGCAGGTTAATCGACTTGTCTTCCAAGTGTTCCGGAAGATCGGCATTCGGATTAAACGCACTCATCAAGGCAAACGGCAAATCAAGACGGGTGAATTTGTATCCTTCGAAAGTCGTATATTCGATTTTCAGGAAATCTGCGACATCAATATCCGTCACCGTTGCGGAAATTCCAGCGGCGATTTTCTTGAAAACATCATTAAGTTTCTTTCCCTGGGCGATACGTCCGCCGAAGAACATTTCGCCGGTCGATTTCCAGGACATGGCAACATCGGTTTTGCCGTCTTCAATCGTTGCGATGGCAATCTCTTCCAGGGATTCGAGAATCCCTTTCACCATTTCAAGTTCGTCGCCTTCGAGTTCTTCTTCCACACCTTCGACAGCGGAAGCGAAGTATTTTTTCACAATATTGGCTTGCGATTCTTTTTGGGCATCCGGGATGATACCGATTCCAATGGCCGCCGCCGCCTGCTCCGGTCGATAAAAACCGATGAAATTCGTTTTCCCGTCTTTTTGATATTTTAACGCCTCGGCAAAAGTTCCGTTCGGCTTGACTTCCATCACCACTTCCGCGGAAATATCGCCGGTCTTGGGGTCGATGTTCATTCCTTCCAACACGTATTTTCCTTCGTTAAGCAACAATTCGACCTGTTCCTTAACGGTTGCAAACTGCGACGCGGCGTCCGGATTGAACATGGACACCATCATTTCCCCAAGGCTGACCATCTGAAGAACCAGTTCCTTGGGCATGTTCTCGAAATTGAGGTGGAACGCGAGAAGGTATTTTTTGTCCAATCCGTTCAGGAAAACCGAAGGATCCGCGGCGGCAAGTTTCGGATGCGATTCCGGATAGAGAATCAACCAGTTCTTTTTCTGTTCGAGGATAAGCTCAACAGGACCGGAAAACGAGTATTTTCCCGGGCTGACTTCCTCCAGATTTTGCGAAAGAAGCGAGTCGATAATGGGGAATACCGCTGTGAGTTTGCTCAGATCGCCAATGGGGAGAAAGACGACCGGGAGAAACTCCTCATCGGTTGCGAAAAGGACAAAGCCGAGCGGTTTTTTATTGTCGACACCGGGCAAGGCTCCCAAAAAACCTTGAAACATTCCATAAGTATCGCCCTGACCGATTTGGTCGGCGATGACTTTTCCCGCTTCGAGAACGGCCGAATAGCTGGAAATGGAGAAGGTGACAATCGATTTTGGTTCGGCGGCTTTGGCACTGCTCAAATGCGCCGGAGCGAAAAGGGACGAAACGGCGAACAAACAACCGGCAAGTATTCCAACCAGCCGTGATTTCAGAGATGTTTTCATAGGAAAGGAGTGGGTGAAGGGCTTAAAGCGGATAAAAATCCACGGTTTGACCGAACAAACCGGAGACCTGAAAATTCAACTTCACCGTATTCTACGGGATCGGTTGTTGCGTGTCAAGATTGATTTTTTGAGACTCGGAGACCATCATACAAACTGTAAACAAATGGTGACTCAAAACAGTAGAGGAAATAGGAAATCGGAAATCGGGTGTAAAAAAAGGGGGTAGCCGTGATTTTAGGTAGCGTCCGACTCATTTTGTAAGGTTGACCACGGGAAACAAAACCTTAGTAACCCAAAAACGGCCCAAAAATCAACCTTATTTCCCTTATTTTGAACCCACGTGAGAATAAGGGAATGGATGGAGGGTGTTTCACGTTACTAAGGAACAGTATAAAAATAACAATGGCAACCGGGAACGGAGCGCAGCGCAGTGACCGGATCAAACAGCGGGGAAATCCGGTCACTTCACTGCGTTACGTTCCCGGCTGCCAATCATGCGGTTGTTATTTTTATACTGTTCCTTAGTGTACTATTCCCAATCGCCGGTTGCGAACAGATAGTCCGCAGTGGATTCAATGCGTCCGGTGTTGCCTTGTGCTTTCCTGGCGTAAACCTGGTCGAACGCAATCAGACTGTACAGATCCGTGCCGTTGGCGTTAAGCGTTGTCGTGCGGCCAAGCGTTTTGATCGACGCCGTGACGTTTCCGCCGACGTTGAGCACGGCTTGCGACGACGCGCCGAGCGTGCCGTGAACGACCGTCGAGTCGAACCGGTTCAGCGTCATCGTCAGGTTGCCGGACACATACGTACAATAATCATCGTAACCGACGAATCGGTTGCCGCCGGTCAACAAGGCACTGGAAAAACCGTTGCCCGCGTTGAACGTCGCATTCTGGAACCCGTTGAAGTTCAACGAGTAGCTGTTATTGTAACGCATTTCCACGCCGTTTTCCGACACGGTCAAATGATCGGAACCGTACCGGGAACCGTTGACCGTTGCGGAGTTGCCGGTTCCGATTCCGTTGACGGTCACGTCACGGAAACCGCTGGCCCGGTTGAAATAGGCATCGTTGCCGCCGCGGAGAATGACGTTGTTCTCGTTGGCCGTCAGTACGTCGTTGAACCGGGAACCCGTGAAGACAGCGGTGTCATTGCCGCCTTCGGAGAACGCGGAGATCGAATGGAAGCCGGTAACTTCGTGCGTATAACCTTTTCCGGTCATGATTGCATGGTTCGGCGCGAGTTCCAGGTAATCATCGTCTTCTCTCGAAGTCCGCATGATCGCAACGTCTTTTCCGCCGCCGGAGAGAACATTGACCCATTCAAAGTTTTTCGCAACGGAGGACAAGCCTGTTCCGGAGAGGATCAGGGAACCGACCGAAAGATCGAGGACATCGTTCCCCTTCGACGTGGTGATTTGAATGGAGTCGTTTCCGCCGGCACCGTCCAGATTGGCGGTCGTGACCTGGGTTGCCCGGAAAGTCAGGCCGGCCCCTGCGAAAACGAGCGTCTGCGTCGTTGCGTTGAGCACCGCATCGTCCCGACCGGCGGTTCCGGTGATATTGACCTCGTTCTTACCGGCCCCACCGTTGAAGACGATTTCCGTCGTCCCCTTGGGAATGTTTTGCGTCTTTCCGTTGAGTTGGACGTTCCAGCTTCCCGAAGCGGCCCCTGGTGTTACGGTCAGAACGTCGTTTCCTGACGTACCGTTGATGACGAACACGGTCGAAACGAGAGCCGGTGCGGCCGCTTCGTTCATGTAGCCGCCGCCGGACGGTCGAACGTGAGTGGAACTGATCAGGCTCAAGCCGTCACGCTTCTCCGACAACGACGTCGCCGAAAAACCGGGCGTCGATGTCGAAATGTTCTGCGAAACATTCGGCCGATAACTCCGAAGGAAAACATCCGTTCGTAGCGAAGTTCCCACCACAGGGCCAACCCAAGCGATGGAGAAAATCCCGGACCGTCCCATTCCGATCACCGGGCAGACCTGATTGCCGATCTGGACCCGGTTGACTTGAAATTCGCCTTCGACTTTCAGTTGGTCGGGCAACGTCGGAGGCACATCCTCAAAACCTTTACCGAAGTTTTTCAATACACGGGCGTAAACTCCATAGTCGTGGAGTACCACTTTGTTAATGGAGTCATAGTTGTAAAATTCCTGATCGTACGAAGTCCAGGTGAAGGCAATCGTACTTCCGTCGTTGGAAATGGCAACACTGGAACTGACTTGGTTGTTGACGGCGTTCTTGTTGATTCTCGCATCGGCAGTCGTGTTGACGATCATGGCCTCGCCTTTGGACGACGTGGTATAACCCGGCAACGCAATGGACGAACCGTCCGCCCTAAAGGCTCTGGCGAAGATTTCGAAGCCCGTAACCTTCGTGTTATTGACATCTTGGCCGGGACCTTCCCAAGTGATGACGAAATTGCCGGAATCGCTCATTGCGATAGACGGTTTGCCTTGATCTCTTTCCGTGTACGTATTGACGCAGAACGTGTTGACGAGCGGCGTGTATTTTCCGGTGAAGGGATCAACCCGAAACGTTTGAGCAAAGATGTCGGAGTTTTTCGTAGCGGGATTATAGGCCGACCACGTTACGCCGTAAGTGCCGTCGCCATTGGTAACAAGATCGATTTCATAACAGTGATTACCGTCGACCTCGCCAATGATGAACGTGTCACCGATGGGATTACCGCCAAAGGAGAATGCGCGGCAGAAAACGACTTGACCACGTGTTGCATTATCGTATCCAATCCAGGTTACCACGAAGGTTCCGTCTCCGTTGAGCGCGACTTTCGGTGTCTTCTGCAAGACATCCAAAGTGGACAACTGGAAGGAGGGGCCAGCAGCGTTGCCGAACTTATCGAAGACGCGGGCGTTGATCCCGGAACTTCCGGCAAACCGATTGGGGCCGGACCAGACGACGACGAAGTTGCCGAAGCGGTCTATGGAAACGTGTGGGTCCGTTTGGTCGCCGGGAATGTAGTCATTGACGACACGTTCGTAACCATTGGGGTTGCCGTTTTTATCGTACAACCTTGCGATAATGTCCAATTGGGTACTAACGATTGCACCGGTCGTGGGATCAAAGATGTTTTGATTTTCCACTGCAACGACAACGAACGCCCCGTCGGGATGATAAGCGATTGCCGGTTTTGATCGGTCAAGCGCATTTCGGTCGACCGCCGGTCTGGCGTTCATATCGGTAAACGCCCTCGGATCCACGGATGGGTTTCTCGGATCATAAGGGTCGATCGGCTGAAGATCGTCGGTAATCGAGCCGCCGCCACAGCCGCCGTCATCATCATCCACAACGGCACTGTTGATGAAGAACGTTCTTAGGAAATTCGCGCTCGACATGCCGTTGTAGGTGCCATCCAGTCTGTTTTTATTAACGTCTTCGACAACACTGGAAAGCATAAGCGTGTATCGGCCGTCGGGCAGATCGTTTTTGAGAGTCAGGACGACTTCCCATTTTCCCGTTTCGTAACCGATGAGGTCGCTTGCCTCGCTTCGGCCCCACCGAATTTCCGCTTTCACGATGCCGTCAGTGAGAAGTTGACCGTTTCTGTACAGAGACCAGTTTGACGGGGTGAGGATGCTCCACGCAAGGATGCGGTTTTGGTGGAACATTTCCTCGCTCATCGTAACGATGAGGGTGTTCGGTGCCTTCTCCAACGTAGTGCTTTCGAGAATCTGCGTCAAGTTGTATTCGCCTTTGTCATTTTTGGCGGCGGCGACGACATCGGTAACAAACGGTGCGGAAGTATCCTTGGGGACCGTGATACGGCGATACATGATGTTGTGTTTGTCGACGATTTCCGCTCCGGTAAAGGGATCGTGTTTGACACTTCGATCCGAATTGCCGTCCCAGACGAAGACGATGTCACCGGTACTGCTTACCGCAACGCCAGCGGCACGTTGATCCCCTTCGACCGTTTTGTTGACGGTGAAGGGGGCGGCCAGTGCCCCGTTGGCACCGACACGTCCGTAGCCGGGTATCACGTTATTGAAAATCGGCACAACGTTGTCGTCGGCGTCAACTTCAAAGCCGACAACGGTCGACAGGAGGCTACGGTTATTGACGTAACGTCGGGCGAAAATTTCAAAATCAAGTTCAAAACCGTCCGGATTCGAACGATTGGACAGTCCCTCCCAGGCAATGACAAAATCCCCCTTGGGTGTCATTGCGATCTTGGACATCAATTGGTGCTGATCCTTGGAGTTGGCGGCAGCGGTGCTACTGACGAGGAATTCCCCGCCAAGTACATTCCGATCCACGATCCAGTCACCTTCTTCATTAACGACTATCACCGAAAGCGGGTTGCCGTCTGCATCGAATCGGCGGGCATAAATCGCGTAAGCGTCCGGTTGCAGGATTCCCACACTGGACGGTGCGTGTGTCCAAGTGACGACGAAACTCCCGGAAGCGTCCATGGCAACATCGGACCAAAGTTGGTTGCCGGTCGTCGTTTGGTTGACCCGGAACTGCCGACCGCCCCCGGTGAGGATCGCGTCAATCCAGTCGACGTAACCGCTGACACGAACATCCCAAGCATAAGACCCGGCCGGGGTGCTGTATCCGTCACCCCATTGTAAAAAGTGGCCGCCGCTGGTAACACCGGCAATTTTACCATCGACGAATCCCGGACCGCCGGAATCACCCTTTGCCGTCATCACTTCGTTCAGCAAACCGGTTCCCGTGTGACGGACGCCGAAACGATTTCCAAAGTAGTCGTTCTTTGTGGATCCATCGTCAAAGTCGTACATCAGGATTTCCGGATGCATAGAGGGATCCATCACCCAACTCGTAATGTCGTAAGTATTCAAGCCCCAGCGTTTGAGGTAGTCCACGTCCCAGAGTTCGAGGGCAGTCGGAGGAAACATTGGATCAGCGTGGACGATGGCGTGGTTTCCGTAACCGACTTTCGTTACGGTCTTCCCAAGTTCGTCCCGTTCCCGGTAAATTTCATAACGCTGAACGTTCGCCGGCGCGATTTCCTTCAACTGAAGGATGGCAATGTCGCTTGTGCTGTCGAACGTTGCTGTTCCCTGATAGGTGGGATGCACGATCACTTCCGCGACCCCCATTTCGATGATACCGGTAGGGGTATGGAACGTAACGAGAAGCTCACTGATCGGCATTGCGTTACCAAAAGCATCGGTAACAACGTGAGCGGCTGTCAGAACATGGAATCCGGTGGTCAGGAGGGAACCGCTTCCAAAGCCCAGAACCTCGCCGTCCGGCGAGAGTGTGTCAATTCGGCAAACGCCGTCAAACACCATGTTCCCGTACTCTCCGTACTGTTCGCCCGGCCTGACGATATGGTTGTCGGGATTATCGAGGGAGACGATAAGCGGAGTGCCGTTCGTTTGGGACGTCTGCATGTTCGTCTGTGATCCGGTTAGACGAAGCATGGAATTGGAGACGAATTTTCTGGCGTACACGTCGGCGTTCACTCCGCTTGTTCCCTCCCCCAGACTCCAGCCGGTCCAGGAAACGACGAAGTCCCCTTGGGGGGCCATCGCGACGGACGGAAAACGCTGGTCATACTCCGTCTCCAGGTTGATGAGGAACTCACCCGAAGTTCCCGCAACGGAAACGACGGTATCAACGTCGGTGTAGCGGGGAAAATTCTTCTTGTCGACCACTCGCAACTGCGGTTGCGGTTGATTGCCGTACGCGCCGACGAATTCAATCATGATTCTCGACATGCTGACGACCTGGACTTTGACTTCAATTTCCAGAGCATCCAAGGCGGCTTGAATATCTTTCTCCATGACGAAGGTATTTTGATAAACCTTGATTTCCCTAGATTTCTGGGGCCGGAGCGTGTTGGTGTTGTTGTCGTAAAATGCGAATTCCAGTGCAAAGGTTCCGCCGGACGGTAAACCGGTAAAAATGAGGTTTTGAATGCAGTTTGCGCCGCCGAGTCTGCTACAATCCGGTGCGAATCGTTGCCCGAAGATGCCCCAGCCGTCGCCGTCCTGTCCCCAGCTTTCCCAGGTAATGACGAAATCCCCCTGGACGCTCATGGCGACCGCCGGATGCTGTTGAATATCGTCTTGATAATTGTTGGCGACCTGACCGTTTGCAAACGTGGTAACCAGTCTGCCGTTCCGCTCGGTAACGTAGTTGAAGTAAACGTCCCGATTGCCGGAAACGCCTTTGACGGTGTTCTCTTCGGACCAAACGACGATGATGTCGCCGTCGCTGTCCATGGCGACCGCCGGGTGCGTTGCCGTCTTGTTGCTCGAAAGGCGGATGATGTCGATGGTGTCTTCGACTTCCGTGGTGCCACCGGGACCATACGTGGTATAAGTCCGGTACTTGCGGAGGTAGATGCCTTCGTTCCCCTGATCGGCACTGACCCAGACGACGGCAAAGTTCCCCTCGGCGTCGGAAGCGACGGTGGTGCCGCTGGGTTCCATGTCAGGGTCGACCGGATAATGGCGAGGGTTGTCTTCACGGAAGAATTGTTTGCCGTCTTGCAGATCAACGATCTCCCCGTCGATGACATGCGGGTTGCCGTCGTCTTTTTTGCTTGAATTACCGATATGTTCGTCCGGGTTGATAACACGGTCGTCCACTGCTTCTTCATCGAACCCGAGATAACCGTCGATGGCAAAAACTTCAAAGAAGAACCTTATTTCCCGACCGTTGGGATTCAGGCCATCCCGACCGTAAACGTTCCCGGCAATGTCGGCAAGCGTCCCTTGAACGATAATCTCGTATTGGCCGGTGCTCAAGGCACCGTTGACGCTTAATTCGTTGAACGTAAGGATCGCCTCCCATTTGCTCGTTCCCAGCGAGAGCGTGCCGTTCCTGACGGCTTCGTCGTAAGCGTTTTGCGCCCACGGTTGCGAGGCGTTCAGGCCGAAGATGATGCTTTCGATACCGTTTCTCACTTCGACGCCGTCTTTGAGAAGAGTCCAGTTTTTGAGATTGTCGATCCCGTTGTAAATATCCCGGGAAATGTCACGCATCTCCTCGTCGAAAACGACGATAAGTTGCTTCAAGGCACTCGTCACAAGGTCGCCGTCTTTGATCGCCGTGCCGTCGGGCAGAAGGAAATCCGTGACCGTCGGCCCGGCGGTGTCCTTCGATTCAACGAAATGGCGGAAATACAGGTTGGCGGCTGGGAAATCCCGCGAAGTCCCTCGAATTCCGGCCCAATCATAATACGTGCTGAAGGACATATTACTGCCGTATCCATAGTATCCGATGTATCCAACGTCGCCGTAATAATACCCGTAATAATCGCTGGTGGAGTAAACGTTGCGCGATTCCTGCGCCCAAACGACGGAATAATCCCCCGACTTGGAAACGAGTGTTACGGGACTCATCTGCCCGGTGCCGGGATTCCCTCTCGCCTCGTCAATAAACGGCGTGGAACCGTAGCCCGCCCTGGGAATGATACCACCGGGATTCTCGTATTTGGTAAATTCCGGAGTAGTGGCATCTTTCCACCCGGTCAAGAGATTGATTTCCCCCGGTTTTTCGTTGTAAGAAATATTGAAATTCGTATCGTGGGCACCGCCGATCAACGTAATCTCGAAACACCAATAGCTATTGCTGCTCAGACGATAACCGTACGGTCGGAAAAGGGTATCGAAGTTGTCGAATTCCCACGGCGTTCCGGCGCGCATTGCCTGGAGGTCGTCGCTCAGGAAGGATTGGACAATGCAGGTCGGACCACGGTAGTCGGCATCCGCCGTCGAGTAGGCACCTCCAAAAATCCAGGCATTGTCGAACGTCTCCCGGATATTCTTTGCCGTTTCACCGACATTCAACGTATAGCCGCCATCGGCACCGGTGGTCACCAGCGCGATATTGACCCCTTCCTGATGCACGAGATCGTCGTAGCGGTAGATGTCAAGGTTAAGGTTTCCGCCATTGAAAAGATAAGCCGGGACCGCAATGATGAATTTCTGGTTGTTGCCGTCCCGAAAATTCGAAACACTCGAATCGCTGTAATTGTAACCGATGGTCCATTCACCGGTGGCACGAAGATCCGCATCGAGACTCGACAAACCGATGGAGCCATTGCGAAGATTACGGACGATGGATTCATAAATCACGGTGATTCGTCCGAGCTGCTCCTGGGTCGCTCCACGCTGGATTGCATAAATCAACGCCTCGCGAATCATCGAATCCGGATCATAGACGGGGTGTGATGAGGAATAATAGTACTGCTCTTCGTCGTCAAAATAAAAACGGTTGTAACTCCAACCAAGTTCGGGGGCCATGTATGCAATCAGATCGGCATTCTTTCCGTTCTTGAAGTGTTCGTAGTAATACTGATTGGTGGTACTAAAAGAAATAGTGCCCATGTACCCTCTGGAATACGCCGAATCAGCATCAGGCAAATAACCCTGGTAGGTAACGAAGATATCGCCGTCGGCGTCAATCCCGGCGGAAGAGGCGAGTTGTTGCGAACGATTGAAATGAGTTCGCAATATCCCCCCATTAAGATCTACGCTACTCAGTCGCGTTGCCGCTCGTTCCACCGTTTCGGGACTATCCGATCCTGGAGGGTTAATCATGTACACGGCTCCGTAAATTTCCTGACCGACATCAAGGAGATTTCGTTCGGGCGTTCCGGGGGCCCAAGAAGACGGCGTTGTCCAAGTGAACAGGTAGCGATTATTGGAATCGAACGCAATCGACGGCTGGTAAGCTCGTCCAACGGCGACCACCGCGTCAATAGCGGGACGATAACTTTGGGGATCATTAGTGTAATCGGCACCTTTGTAGAATTCCGGCAGAAAAACGCTTTTATAAATGTCGCCTGGTGTGGCAGTTTCATTCCAGGCAATGACGGTATACCCATCATCGCTCATCGCAGCGTGCGACAAATGCGGCGTGTCTGTTTTTTCGTGGGAGATGTCGATCTCACCTGTCATCGCGTTTCCGAAACGATCAAACCATCTTCCCTGGATCGTGTTAAAGTAACTGCCGTCCTGACCATACCTTGTCCATCCGACGACGAAATTCCCCCACTTATCGCTCGCAACTGTCGGATCCGTTTGTCTACAATTGAGTGTCTCGTTGACCAAAATCACATCGCCTACCGGTCGTACCCCTTGAATCACTTTTCCGTCGGGCCGATAGAGGTTCGGGTTGTCTACCGGGAGTACCGCTTGTAGCGTAAATCGTTGGGCATAAATGTCACAAACGTTCCAGCGATTGAGTGTCGGAGTGTTGACTTCCTGCTCCCAAGCGATAACAAATTCACCGTCGGCATCCATCGCCACAGCCGGTTTGTACTGCTTGGTTGTCCCGCTCCCCGGCATCCACGGATCGGGAATTTCCTGCGGATTGACCCGGAAGGTGTCCGAGGATTCCTTGACCGTCCGGACCGGCTTGTTCGTTCCCGTCTGCACACCGCGGACATCGAGAATTGTCGCGGTGTCGCAGTAAGTGTAGTAGTCGTAAAGCCAGATTGAGTCCGGGTCAATGTATTCCTTCCCTTTGGCGTCGATGGCACTGGTTACAAGAAGTTCCGGGTGATTGATCTTGCCGGAACTGTTGATGAACGTGATTTCATAAGTCCAGGGATTGATAACGGTTACGCCGACGTCCGGTGCGGGAAAACTATCCATCTGAATGCCAAAAGAATCCCTATACCTGCCGGAGGTATGGATCGGGGCGTAAATTTCCCAATTGTCTATCCAATACTGCCGAAAGGCGGCGATGATCGCGTCGCCGGTTTTCTGCGTCGCTTGCACCCAATACGGGTTCGTTTTCCAGGTCTCGCTAAGAGTCGCAATATTCCCGTAGTTGTACTGTTGCGCCGTTGGGGTATAAACCGGAATCCCCCAGCCGACGTAGGTTTGCGTCAGATAATCGTACTGTCGGAGCGTAATATCCAGCGGCGTGCTGACCGTTGTAATCATTGCCCCGGCCATAAAACCGGTCGAAAACGCCTGATTTTCGATTTTCAATTCCGGAACATCCCGATCACGCCAGTAACTATTGGTAAATTCAATGTCAAACTCCCGGGCACTGATCGGTCGCACAACAACGTCGCTCATGTACGGTCCGAGTCCCCGAAGTGCCGCTTGAAGCACTTTCGCGTTGTACTCCGCCCCGAGGTATTCGCTGAAATTGACCATCACCGCAGGGCTTACCGGCTGATTTTCGCCGTGCGCTTTGATTCCGCCGATCCGGAACGTCCCGGTAATCATCTGCGAGGTGGAGGAACTGGAATTGTAGAGCGGGGCCAGTGCTGTGGAAAACGTCAACCGTTGAACAACGTTTCCGCCGTATTGCATGGAAAACGTGCTTTTACTGACCCCGTTGTCCGGCGCAAGCAACTCCATCGGGAGCGTGACCCGCTGAACCTCGTCGGTGAAGTACCGGGCGTAGATGTTCGACTCCATGACCGGCTGTTTCGCAACGGGGTCCATATACGGAATGTAACTCCCGGTGGTGGGATCGATGAGGGGGACGCCGTTGGCGTCCCGAATCCAGGCCGGCTCGCTTTGCGCCCAAGTTGTCACGAAATCGCCCCAGTTGTTGCTGGAGGACGATTGATTGTTCCCCGCCAGGGCTTGCGTTTTGGCGTTCGGATAAAGAACGGGGTTGAGGACCGCCGCGAGATCAATCTGGTTGATCTGAATATCGACGGGGCCTGCCGGAGAGATCGAGAGCATCTGCCTCTCCTCCAGGGTATCGATTTGCAGCTTCCGCGTTTTAAGCTCTCTTTTTTGCCCGGAGTCCGACTTGGGTTTGAAACAATTTTGAAGAGTGGTCGTCAAATTCAACAACTTTTTGCTCATCTGGGTCAAAGACATTTTTTCTACTTACCTTTGCAAGAGGAAATCGGGAATCGGGAAGTCGGAAATGGGAAATCGGTGCTTCCGATTCCCTATTTTCTCACACTACAGACCTCAACAGAGGATTTTAGCATATTTTCCTTGTCGAAGTCGGCGTCGCGGTCGAAAGTCGCTCAAAACGGAGGAACTCTCAAGTGGGAAAAAACTCAAAATCGGGATTATTACGGTATTGACGTATGTACAGACATTTTTTAGCCGGTACTCCGCGTCCCGCCTATCTGTGGTCTCTCTAGGATGAGTCGACCGTACCGCAGGTTCCCGAAAAATTCCACCACTTTACAGTTCCGTACCGTTCTGGTAACATCGGGCTTGGACATCAGGGGAGTCTACCGAAATCACCTATCGGAGGATTCCGTCGATTATAACGAAAAATTAGACGGCGGACGGCAGACGACA
Source organism: uncultured Planctomycetaceae bacterium (assembly GCA_964576215.1). Classification (GTDB taxonomy): domain Bacteria; phylum Planctomycetota; class Planctomycetia; order Pirellulales; family Thermoguttaceae; genus JAVBSX01. The sequence continues at coordinate 2,329 of CAZNVM010000422.1, read as the reverse complement.
GACAGCAGTATTTTTATTTCTCTCTTCCCATTATAATATGCAACGTTTCACTGCCATCTTGGTTCTCTTTCTCGCAAACTTTACCGCTTCGGTAATTATTGGCGAAGAGGCGAATCATTCCGATTTTCTCCGCATTGCCCGGGAAGAAGGGCAAAAGCGACCGAAATCGCTCGACACCGCCGTCGTTCGCTACACAGGGGAAAAGGTGCAGGTCGATCTCGTGGCCGCCGTTCACATCGCCGAAAAGCGGTATTACGAAGAGCTGAACGAACGCTTCAAAAACTACGACGTCGTGCTGTACGAACTGGTCATTCCCGAAGGAACCGAGGTCAACGAGGAACTTTTTGTCCGGCGAAGCGAAAAAAAAGGGGAAAGCAACCTGCTTTCGACGTTTCAGGTCGCCTTTTCGGACACGCTCGGCCTGACGCACCAATTGAAGGGGGTCGATTACACGGCGAAAAATTTCGTTCACGCCGATATGACGGCGGAGGAATTTTTGGGACGCGTCGCCGAACGCGGTGATCTGGCGAGCGTGTTTTCCCGTGCGATGGTGCACAGTTTCTCCGAACAGGCGGCGGCGCAGTCGGGCAGAGTCGAAGGACGATTGTTCGCGTCGCTTTTCTCGAAAAACAAAAATTTAACGCTTAAACGGCTTTTCGCGGAAGAAATGGTCAACCAAATGGATTCGGCAATGTGGATCATTTCCGGCGATGAGGGATCGGCAATCATCACTGACCGTAATGCGATTGCTTTGAAGAAGCTCCGCGAGCAGATTGGGGCCGGAAAAGAAAAAATTGCGATCTTTTACGGAGCGGCCCACCTGAAAGAATTCGCACAATCGCTTCAAAAGGAGTTCCAGATGGAAAAAAACAAGACCGATTGGATTGTTGCCTGGGATTTGTCGAAATAGGGGACTAAGCGTGTTTAGCCGCCTCGCCCTGCGAGGTGCAATATTCTCAATAAACCACTTTTAACGATTTTCAAAAATGATCCGAGTCAAAATCGCCGGGGTCGGTTGCTATCTACCGGAGCGGCGGGTTCACAACGACGAACTGTCGCAAGACCTCGATACGTCGAACGAGTGGATCGTATCACACACGGGGATTTCGTACCGACATTTGGCGTCGGAAACCGACTCTGCGTCGAGCATGGGGCTGGCCGCTGCACGCGCCGCTCTGGAAATGGCCGGAGTCGAGCCGCACGAGCTTGGAAAAATCATTTTAAGCACAACGACGGCGGACTTCGCCCCGATTCCGGCGACCGCTTGCCTGATTCAACGGGAACTCGATGCGACTGGTGCGGCGGCGTTCGACCTTGCGGCGGCTTGTTGCGGGTTCGTTTTCGGCCTGGAAATCATGCGGGGAATGATGCAGTTCGACAAACGCCCGACCCTTTTGATCGGCTCGGAACTGATGTCGCGCATCATCAATTGGAGCGATAAAAAAACCTGCGTCTTGTTCGGCGACGGAGCGGGAGCGGCGGTCCTGAATACGGTGGACGATAGTGCCGGTCTGGGACTTGAAGCGGAACCGTCCGGAATCATTGATACGTACATGCAGGCCGACGGGAGCGGGGCCGACTTCCTCCGAATTGAAGGGGGTTCCCGAACGCCGGAGTCCCGTTACGAAACGAATGCCAGCACGCTCTTCATGGACGGTCGTGCCGTTTTTGCGTTTGCGATTCGGACCATGCCGGAGGTGATTTTAGCACTTTTGGAGCGAAACAACCTGAAGATCAGCGACGTCGATTGGATTGTGCCGCATCAGGCGAATTATCGGATCATCAAATCGGCAGCGTTGCGATTGGGGATTCCCCTGGAACGGTTTTACCTTAACGTTGACGAGGTCGCCAACACGGCGTCGGCGTCGATTCCGATTGCATTGACCGAAATGCACCAAAAAGGAATGCTTCAAAGCGGCACGAAAATCATCACGGTCGGTTTCGGTGCCGGATTGACCTACGGCGGAAATCTGATCGTTTGGTAACCGGAATCTCTTTCGTCTCTTGACGCAAAGAAGAGCTTCTTCCGTTTGTCGGCGTTGCATGGTCTATCCTCAGGAGGATTGCAAAGTCGCATTTTTCCTGGGAACGCATTTCCTGGGAACGCATTTCCTGGGAACGCAGGCTTCCAGCCTGCCAATGAGTTCGCCTGGGAACGCAGGCTTCCAGCCTGCCAATGAGTTCGCCTGGGAACGCAGGCTTCCAGCCTGCCAATGAGTTCGCCTGGGAACGCAGGCTTCCAGCCTGCCGATGAGTTCGCCTGGGAACGCAGGCTTCCAGCCTGCCGATGAGTTCGCCTGGGAACGCAGGCTTCCCGCCTGCCGGTGGG
>CAZNVM010000421.1:0-14224 GCA_964576215.1 uncultured Planctomycetaceae bacterium | reverse complement strand
TCGCATCTTGTTCAATTTCACGCTTTCTCGCCAAAAATCTCGCTTCCATGACACCTCCATGTCAAAAAAGGGAAGACTACAAGATTTGGGAAATATAAACAATATCAATTTTACAACAATTTAGTTCCAACAGTACAGATACCACTGTGCCATCGTTTTCGTACGCAAAAGAAATGTGGGAGTATACGGCAAGAACGGCAAGAAAGACGCAACCGTCAAAAAAGACGGGAACGCCATGTTACCGCAAGAGAATTTCTCTCCGTGCCATCAGAGAGTTACGCGCAAGAACGCACAACAACGCAGAGATACCGGGGTATCCTTGCATTGAAACTCTACAAGTTTCCACGCATGACGCCCCCTTACGGAGACGCATGTTTTGTGGAAATGTTTCTCTAAACTTCCAATCGGAAAAACCGAAAGGCACTTGGAAGTTTGAACGGTAAAAACTTGCGAACTATACCAAATTGTAAAAAGACGGCAACGGCACGTCACCATCGCCGAGAATTCTATCCCACCGTAAAGAGCGGTGCAAGATAGGGCGAAAAATAAAAAATGAAAAATAAATCGTTAGCGGCGGGACTTGTCCCGCGCGGGAGCGGGATAGACTCAACACGCGGCCCAAACGCGGGGCAAGCCCCGCCGCTAACAGAGCAAAAAATGCGACCCCCGGCGTTTTCCGGGGATTTGACTTGTTTGTTCCCTTCGGCTAAAATCTCGGTATGCTTTTTCGCAAATGGCGTTCATTATCACCGCCCCAAGGGGGCGAAATAAGGTAGCCGGGGGTGAGCGGTATTCCGCGAACCCCCGGTAACGATTCCCGAAAAAAACGCCGCCAACGGAGGCGCACAAAGCGGCGTTGTGGCACCTCGTTGGGGTGCGAGATTTATGTGGGGCCCGTTTTCCGGGGGTTCGGCGAGTACGTCTCACCCCCGGCTACCTTGTGTGCCCCCGTTGGGGGGGCTTAACGAACATTACTTGCAACGGGCTGTACTGGCAACCATTCCTCATTTCGTATTTTTCGCATGAAATCGTTCATTTTGAGTCTCTCGTTTTGTGTCGCGTTTGCGTCTTCACTCTTGGCCGCCGATTGGAGCAATTGGCGCGGTCCGACCTGGAGCGGAAACGCCGTCGGGGAACTGCCGACGCATTGGAGCGAAACCGAAGGAATCCTTTGGAAAACGCCGCTCCCGCCCTGGGGGAACAGCTCGCCGATTGTCGTCGGCGATTCCATTTTTCTGACCACTCAAATCGACGACGACCAACTCGTGCTGATCCGGCTCAACAAAGCCGATGGAAAAATCGTTTGGGAAAAGGAGATCGCAAGCGGTCAAAAAACGCCGCGATTTCAGGAGGGACAGGAGTTTCGCGGTTGGCAAAAGTTCAACAATTACCACAATCTTGCGTCCCCTGCGGTCGTTGCGGACTCGGAAACGATCCTCGCCCATTTCGGGACCGGTGACCTGGCCGCCTTCGATTGGAACGGAAGTCTTCTTTGGAAAACGAACCTGCAAGAAACGTTCGGCGACTTTATGATCTGGTGGGGACATGCCAACACGCCGCTTTTGTGCGGAAATCTCGTAATCGTTCCTGTGATGCAGGACGATCTTCGCGATTTGCCGAACAAGGAACCGGTCGAGAGTTATCTCGTCGCTTACGACAAAAACACCGGCAAGCAGGTTTGGAAAGTACTCCGAAACACGGGTTCCAAAAACGAATACAACGATTCGTACACTTCGCCGGTTCTCTGGACGCATGAAGGCCGGGTCGAAATGCTCGTTCTCGGCGGCGAAACGCTCGATGCTTACAATCCGAAAACCGGCGAACGGTATTGGTGGTTGAACAAGGGGCTTGAGGGCAACCGGATCGTTCCCAGCCCGGTTCCCTGCGAATCGCTTGGCCTGGTTTTCGCCGTTCGCGGCAAGCGGGAGCCGGTTTGTTGCGTCGCTCCGAAAGGACTTGGCGAACAGCCGGAATCGGCGTTGCTTTGGTCGCACCCTAAAAATCCGCCGGACGTTTCCTGCCCGGTCGTTTGCAACGGGCTGCTCTTTTTCACGAACGACGGAGGAATCGCAACCTGTGTTGATCCGAAAACCGGCGACGTGCATTGGGAAAAGCGTTTGGCCGGTGGAACGTACTTTCCGTCGCTTCTTGCTGACGGGAACAACGTTTATTACATGAACAACGAGGGAACATGCACGATTATCAAAGCGGACAAAGAATTTGAGCAAGTTGCGCAGAACAAGCTCGACGGCACGTTCCTTTCGTCGCCGGCCGCTGTCGATGGAAAACTCTACATCCGAAGCCGCGATGCGATTTATTGTATTGGAAATCGGAAATAGGAAATCGGAAATAGAGCCAGACACCTGATACCCGCTTCGTAACCAATCCGTTTACACTTTGAGTACGGTATATCCTACAAAGAGACATGACCCCCAGTATCTCAACGCCGGGTTTCTTTTGGGTGAGACAAATTTTCGAGACCGCTTACCTGGACGACGTTGCTTCGGAAACCCGATTGCAACTGGACCGGCTTTTTCGCTCCGCTCATCCCACGCCGGGAAAATCGGTTGCGATCACCGCCGGAAGTCGCGGCATCCGAAATATCGACACGATATTGAAAACCGTCGTCGAATACTTCTGCGAGCTTGGCCTGGAACCGTTTCTCGTTCCCGCAATGGGATCGCACGGCGGTGCGACGGCAAAAGGACAAACGGCATTGCTTGCTCAATATGGAATCACGGAAAAAACGGTCGGTTGCCCGATTCGGTCCTCGATGGAAACCGTCGTGTTGGACTCGTTGACATTTCCCCATGGAGAAACGATTCCGATTCATTTTGACCGATGCGCGGCGGAAGCGGACCATGTTTTCCTTGTGAACCGGATTAAACCTCATACCCGGTTTACCGGACCGATTGAAAGCGGCCTGTCGAAAATGCTCATGGTCGGACTTGGCAAGGAAACCGGGGCGACGCTTTACCACCGGTACGTTCCCGTCGGTTCATTTGAGACCGCCATACGAAAGGTGGTGTCGTTGATTCGAAGCCGGATTTCACTACTCGGCGGATTGGGAATCGTTGAAAATGCACAGGATCAAACCGCGATTCTCAGGGCGACACCACCGGAAAGTATTGAGAAAACAGACGAGGAGCTTTTGGTCTTTGCCAAAAGCAGGATGCCACGAATCCCGTTTGACGAAATCGACCTGCTACTGATCGACCGGATCGGCAAGAACATCAGCGGAACCGGGATGGACACGAATGTCGTCGGCCGCAAATCGGATGATCGTCGAACTGTTCCCGGTGAGAAGCCGGTCGTGCATCGGATTGCCGTTTGTGATTTGACGCCGGAAACCGGAGGAAACGCCAACGGAATCGGCCTGGCGGACTACTGCCTTGCCGCTGCTGTGGAAAAAATGGATAGAAACGAAACGCGAATCAACGCAATCGCGGCAAATCGGCCCCATGCCGCCGAAATTCCGCAGGTCTTTTTCACGGAACAGGAGATACTCGAAGCCGCTTTGAAGGAAAACGGTGTCGGGAACGCGGAGGAAATGCACACCCTTTGGATTCGTGACACCTTGCATCTGGAAACGTTGCTTTGTAGCGAGTCACTTCGGGAACAGGCAAAGGTTTTGGAATTGCAGGGAAAATTGAAAATTCTCGACCATGAGTCTATCGTGCCGTAAGCGACATTTTTTCGCCCCACGGCGTCGGATATTCAGCGGTCAGACACGCCTGGCAGAGTTTTGCGCCGTCAATCCGAATCGCCCGGGCAACCGATTCGATCGGTAAATACCGAATCGAGTCGGCTCCGAGGTCCTCGGCCATTCGTCGCTCGATTTCCGGCGTCATTTTCCATTCGTAAATCGGGCCGTTGTTCAGGTGTTTCGGCGCAAACAGTTCGCCGTAAGTCGGCATGTCGATCCCATAAAAACAAGGGGCGATGATCGGCGGACAGGCGGCCCGAACGTGAATTTCCCTGGCCTGTCCGAGTTCACGGAGGCGTTTGAGCAAAACACGCATCGTCGTCGAACGAACGACGGAATCCTCGACAAGAAAGACTTTCTTGCCTTGAAGCACTTCCCGAAGCGGCGTATATTTCGTTTCCGCTTTTCGTATCCGGTACTCCCCGCCTTCGATGAAGGTCCGCCCGCTGTACCGGTTGCGAATCAATCCTTCCAGCGACGGAACGCCGAGTTTGTACGCCATTGCGTCGGCAGCCGCCTTGCTCGTGTCGGGAACGGGAACGACAATCGTGTCGGAATCAATCGGAACCGTATTCTTCTCCAGTTCCTGAAGGGCAAGCTCTTCACCAAGATTTTTACGGGCCATGTAAACGCTGCGTCCATCGATTGTGCTGGCGACGTTGGCGAAATACACCCATTCGAAAAAACAATGGGCGATTTTCGTGCTTTCGGCAAACCGCTCGAATCGAATTCCCTGGTCGGAGATGAAAATTACTTGGCCCGGCTCGACGGTTTTGATGCTTTCTTCGGCAAACCCGATGTTAAACAGGGCGACGCTTTCGCTGGCGGCGGCAAACAACGGCCCTTCGATTGCGTAACAGAGCGGTTTCATGCCGCGAGGGTCGCGGGCCACGAACATTTGTCCCAAAGCGTTGAGAAACACGATGCTGTACGCACCGTCAAACGTGGAATCCATCGTTTTACACACCTCCATGAGGTCCGGTTCCTTCTGCGGGGAAAGCGTCGCACAAATCGTGTGCATGATGATTTCCGTGTCCGTGTCCAGGGCGAGGTACGTGTTGTGGTCGGCCAGAAGTCTTTCCCGAAGCTCCGTGTAGTTCGCCAATTGTCCGTTGAACGCGAAACTGAACCACTTGTGCTTTTTGATGTGGTGCCGCTCGAACGGTTGTGCAAAACGGCGGTCTTCCTGATTGATGCTTGCATAACGGACATGCCCGATTGCGGCTCGTCCGGCGTATTTCCGCATGAGTGCTCCGTGATCCTCTTTGTTACGGAGTTTAAAGACCTCGGAAACGGTTCCGACCTCTTTGTACGTATCGATCAATTGGTTGCGAGTCGGCGAATAGGTCGTAAAACCGGCGGCCAACTGTCCCCGATTTTGAAGGTCGAGCAACATTCGCGGAACGAGCCGCGAAATCTCCTCCGGGCCTTGCGCCGGACAGAGCGGCGACGATTCTTTACCCGGAAGATGATAGATCGCGATTACACCACATTCGTCGTGCATGGACATTGACGGAGGTTGTTGGAGGACGTTTGACACAAAAAACACGGATTCAGTCTACCCGAAAACGGTGAAAACGCAAGAGGAAACCCCGTCTGCTCAATAAACTTGAATTCAACACTCAAACCGTAAACGAACGGGTACTCAAAACAGTTGAGGGCATCGGGCATCGGGAATAGGTGATAAGTGAAAAACTTCCTCCGATTCCCGATTCCCGATGCCCGATGCCCTTAAATTTCAACACTTTCTCCAGTTTCAATACCATTTCGTTTACACTTTGAGTTCAACATAACAATTTTTCCAGACAAAATTGGCATAATGTTTCAGTTACATCAATTAAAACAGTAAAAGTGTAGATTAGGGAGAAAAAAACTTTTGTTTTGAAAATCTGCAAAAAAAAATAAACACCTGATACCAGTAAAAAGCTAGTATAAAAAGGTTTTTTGGTACATCTTGAATGCCCACAGAGTAATCCATTTGTAGTTCGTCCCATGAAAAAACTTGCCCCAGTCGTCTCCATTAATAGGGAAAAATGTGACCGTTGTAACATGTGTGTCCGTGTCTGCCCAGCCCGATACTGTAATGATGGCAGCAAAATGGATCATATCGAGCTGAACCCAAATTTGTGCATCGGTTGTGGCGCCTGTGTCAAAGCCTGTCCCCATGGTGCGAGGACAATCATCGACGACACGGACTCCTTCATGAGCGACTTGCAGCGTGGCGTAAAAGTGGTCGCCGTCGTTGCCCCGGCCATTGCGGCAAGTTTCCCGAACAAGTATCTCCATTTCAATACCTGGCTCAAATCGATGGGGGTCGAAGCGGTGTTCGACGTCAGCTTCGGGGCGGAATTGACGGTCAAGTCGTATTTGGAACATGTCAAAAAGAACAATCCCAAGCTGGTGATCGCCCAGCCTTGCCCAGCCATCGTTACCTATATCCAGATTTACCGTCCGGAATTGACCCGATATCTTGCACCGGCCCATTCGCCAATGCTCCACACCGTTCAAATGGTAAAGGAGTTTTACCCGCAGTACCGTAACCACAAATTCGTTGTGATTTCGCCGTGTATCGCCAAGAAGCGGGAATTTGAGGAATCCCAACTTGGTGATTACAACGTTACAATGGCCAAATTGGACGATTATCTCCAGGAAAATCAAATTGATTTGGCTCAATTTGAGCCAACCGACTACGACAATCCCCCAGCGGAACGGGCTGCCCTTTTTTCCTCACCCGGCGGCCTGATGCGCACCGCCATGCGGGAAGTGCCCGGCATCGACGAAAAAATTCGGAAAATCGAAGGACCAAGTGTTTATCATTATCTCGATCAACTCGACCATTCTGTCAAGGCGGGAATCAATCCGTTGTTGATCGACTGTCTGAACTGCGAATTCGGCTGTAACGGCGGTCCCGGTACGAAGAGAATCCACGCCTCACAGGACGAGCTGGAGTATCATGTCGAAACGCGAAGCAATACCCTTCGGGAAATGTATGCCGATGAAGCTCAACAAAATCCCGATATTCTCCACGAACGGATCGATGCTCATTGGAAAAATGGTATTTATGACCGGCATTACCTGAGTCTCCAGGAAAACAATACGATCAGACACCCTACGGAACCACAGATTCAGGAAATTTTCACGAAGCAGTTGGCCAAAACACGCAAAGAAGATGAGATTAACTGTACGGCGTGTGGGTATCACAACTGCAAGGAAATGGCCGTTGCGATTTACAACGGTCTTTCGCATCCGAACCATTGTTCGGCGAAACACCAATGGGAACTGAGCAAAAGCCAGGAGGCGATGCGTCAAAAAAGTGAGGAACAGGAAAAGTTTGCCACCGACTTGTTCAAAGCGGTCGAAAGTATGGTCGCCAAGGTGAATGAAACGGCTTCGCTCATGCAAACCGTAAACAGCGAAACGAAGGAAATTTCATGCACGATTGCCGTGATTTCGAAAATCGCCCGTCAAACGAACCTGTTGGCCTTGAACGCTTCGATTGAAGCCGCCCGGGCGGGAACACACGGCAAAGGGTTTGCCGTTGTTGCTCAAGAGGTTCGTATGTTGGCCAAATCCTCAAACGATGCCGCCGAGAAAATCACGGAACTGGTCGCCGGTGCCAGCAAACGAATCGACACCGGTGCCGCCCTGAGTAAACATGTCGAAACAACCCTCGTCAGCATCATGGATGAGGCCAAACAAAAACTTGGGTGAAAACACGAAGGAAAGTCCTTCGCCCTTGCAAACCGTAACCTACACATTCCCGACGAACTCAAGTCTGGCGAGTTTGGCGAAGGCTTTGATTCGTCTTGCTTCCATCGCGGTGCCGCAGTACAAAATCGGGTGCGGTCCCTGGTACGTCGTGCAAACGTCGTCAATCTTGTCAATGTCCATCACGAATCGGGTCGCACAACCACCGGCGGTGTTGATTTCCGGCGAACCGACCATCGTGCCCGTATAGGCGAACATTCGATTTTGCGACGGAATGTATTTCATCAGAAACACTCTTTCGCCCGGCGTTATCTGAACGTCAAGTGCCGCCGTTTTCGGGAGCTGGTGTGTGAACGGTCTGACGCGAAACGGCATCTCCCCCTTACCGGGGCCGTGCAATTCCAACGCACAGGTGCAATGCGAACCGTAATACTGATTGCGGTCGATGTCGAACTCCGGGTTGTGCATGAATCCGCCCCGTCGGAAAAGCTGTGCGCCGATCATCAGCGACATTGCACTGTCCGGAAAATCTTCACAGGCACACGGAACGAGCGCACTGTTGTTGAGCGAGAAGCCGATGCACGGTTTGCGTTCCTTGAGCATCAGGCAACGGATCGTGATCCCATCGGCCCCGTAACGCTTCATAATCTCAAGGACCGCTTTTCGGGAACGGAAACCCTCGACGAAGTATTTGTCTTCAACGTCAATCACGGCAGTCGCTTTGGCTTTGAACGCCATTGCGTCACGAATGAGAGCGTCGTCGGTTTGGATGGAGTCGAAAAGAAGATTGTACTCCTCCGCCGGGATCGAAACGATTTCAATGCCGAGATTTTTATCGAAACCCGTTGTCCGTTCTTTCACTCCGGTCACACGAAGCAACCGGCTTTGCGACATCCTTTTTTTGGCGTTGGCGGCGGCCATTGCGTTTTCGAGAGTTTCCCAGTTTTCGAGCGAATGAATGTACACCATGTCGGGAGACTCCATCAAGCCTTTCGGCGGAAGCTGGTGATTGCTGCCGACCGGGTGGTAAACGATCATCGGTAACGGCGCAAGCTGCTGCGACATTTCGAGAACCCATGCGGAAAACGTGTTCCAGAAATTGACGACGAGTAGCGTGTCCGGCGGGGCGGCTTTCGTTTTGGCAACGAACTCGGCCAGTGCGGCTTTGGTGTAGAGCACGCCTTGAAAATCAAGGTCAATATCGTACGTTTTGGCAAATTCGACGATCTTTTTTGTGTATTTTTGCTGGTTCATTTCCGGCTCGAACTGGTTGCCGGGATAGGTGAACCAATGGTCGGCGGCCCAAAAGTCTTCCAAACGGCCGTCGTTGACGACATCGGCGGGCGGATACAGGAAGAGGACCGCCATTTTCGTTTTCGTTTTTTCGAGGGGCGGAACGTTGACCGCTTCATCGGCGTTTTGTGCCAAAGCGGTCGTCGCCAAAAATCCGCCGAACGCGGCTACGGTACCACTGATTTTCAAAAAATCGCGTCGGTCGAAATCGCCGCCGTTACAGGATTCGCACATGATTTGGCCTCCTTTGGAAATAGAATGGAAAACGTGTAGTGTAGAGCATGGGATAAACGGAGTCAACGGACCGCTTTTATTGGCAAGAGAACTGCATTGTTTAAAATAGATCGAAACTAAGGCCCCCCCCCTGGGAACGCAGGCTTCCAGCCTGCCTCGCGCAGGCAAGATGCCTGCGTTCCCAGGGACTTTGCAGTTCTCTTGCTTTTATTGGGGGATACTGGGAAATTTACCATTCCTTCCTTACAATACGGACTGTTTTTCCTGGATTTCTTCTTACTTTTTAAACGAACTTATGAACGTATTGATCATCGGCAGCGGCGGACGGGAGCACGCTTTGGCCTGGAAAATGAAACAAAGCCCTTTGGTCGAGCGGGTTTCCGTCGCTCCGGGCAACGCAGGAACCGCTCTGGACGCGGAAAACGTTCCGATTCCCGAAACGGATTTTCCCGCCTTGATTCGCTTTGCCAAAGAAAACAACGTTCAATTGACCGTTGTGGGACCGGAATTACCGCTGACTTTGGGGATCGTTGACGCGTTCGAGTCGGAAAAACTCCGTATTTTCGGCCCGAATCGTGCCGCCGCACAGCTCGAAGGGAGCAAAATTTTCTGCAAGGAAATTCTCAAAAACGGCGGCGTTCCCACCGGACGTTTTCAAGCGTTTTATCAACCGGACGCCGCAATCCGCTCCCTGGAATCCGCCTCGAACGAGCCTGTGGTCGTTAAAGTTGACGGTTTGGCCGCCGGAAAAGGGGTTTTCGTCTGTGAAAACAAGCAGGAAGCATTGGCGGTTTTGCGGCGGATTCGGGAAACCCGGGAGTTCGGCGAAGCGGGAGACCGCTTGATTCTCGAAGAACGTCTCGTTGGGGAAGAAGCGAGCGTCCTGGCGATCACCGATGGTCAAACGATTGTAACGTTGCAACCGGCTCAGGATCACAAAGCGGCTTACGATGGTGATCAAGGCCCGAACACCGGCGGAATGGGGGCCTATTGTCCGGCCTCTCTCGTGGACGACGAAAAACTCCATTGGATTGAAGAGCACGTCTTGGTTCCAACCATTCACGCACTTAACATGAACGAAACGCCGTTTCGCGGGGTTCTTTACGCCGGGTTAATGATGACGTCTGGTGGACCGAAAGTTTTGGAATACAACGCCCGATTCGGCGACCCGGAATGCCAACCGCTCCTCATGCGGCTTCAAAGCGATTTGGTGGAAATCATGGAAGCGACGCTCGACGGAACGCTTGACCGGATTGAACTTCGCTGGGATCCCCGACCTGCCGTTTGCGTTGTGATGGCTTCGCAAGGGTATCCCGGTTCTTATGAGAAAGGAAAACGGATTTCCGGACTTGACCGCATTGACGCAAAAAACGTCAAAGTCTTTCATGCCGGAACGAAGCTGACGGAAGACGGCAACGTGGTCACAAACGGCGGACGTGTTCTCACGGTTTGCGCTTTGGGTAATACGATTCCCGAAGCGAAGGCGGCGGCTTACGAGCGAGTGGGGCAGATTTCCTGGGAAGGTTCCTGGTTTCGAACCGATATTTCCGACAAGGCGTGATTCCGAAATCCCGAATTCGAAAAACACCGAGGCATTGAAATAACTTGCGACATCTTGTATACTTCAGGGAATCGTCTTTTCTCTGGGGAATCAGGAGAACTGCAAAGTCCCTGGGAACGCAGGCATCTTGCCTGCGAACCCAGGGCTAAAAAAGATTACTGACAATTGAATAATGAAAAATATCGAAGAACTTCAGAAATTTCTTACGGTTGAACAGCTTCCGGCAATGCCTCATAGTGCGTTGACGGTGCTACAGTTGGATAACGATGTGGCAAAAGTCAATATCAACGACCTCGTTCGCCCGATTGAGGCGGACCCCGGTTTGGCGGCCCAAGTGCTGAAATTCATGAATTCGTCCTACTTCGGCTTCCAAAGCGCAATTTCCAATGTCCGACATGGAATCACGCTGGTCGGCATCCGGACCGTCAAAAACTTCGTTCTCTGGAAAGCGGTTTTCAGCCTGATTCCCAAGAGCAAAACCGGCAGTTTTGATATTTCGAATCTTTGGCAGGATTCGTTACGTCGAGCGATGTTTTCACGATTTCTTCTTTTGGAAATTCGGAAAGGGGACCCTGAACTGGCGTTTGCGGGCGCACTGCTACAAGATATGGCGATTCCGCTTCTTCTCAAACGATCTCCCCAGGAATACGGGGATCTTTTGACCGCGCTCAAGGATACCCCGACGGCGCAGCTTTCCGTTTTGGAATCGGAAAAATTTGGCTGGACTCATGCCGACGCCGTCGGAGTGCTTGGAAAAAACTGGAAACTTCCCGAGCCGTTGATCAATTTGATGGCCAACCATCTTAGCTTGGACGCAAGTCTCGCGGAGTTTGAAAAGAATCCGGCGCAACTCACCGTTGCCTTGTCCGCGATGCTTCCTTCCGTGATTAGGGACGACTGGCAGGAAAAGGAACGTTTTATGAAATACTATCCTTCCGTTCTCGGAGGAAAGTCGTTACCGGTTGAACATTTTTTCGCAAAAGTGGACAAAGAGTTCGAACAATACGCCGTGATTATTCAGATCGCAAAACCAAAACGGCAATTGGTCGAATATTTGTAACTCAAAACAGTAGAGGGCATCGGAAATAGGAAATAGGGTAAAAAAAAGTCTCTCCTATTTCCTATTTCCAATTTCCGATTTCCTTAATTTTCAACACTTTTTCCGATTTCATAATCAATCCGTTTACACTTTGAGTGGTACATGAACAGACGTAACTTTATCACATCCGCTTCACTGGCAAGTTGTTTGCCAATACTCTCTTCGTCCGGTTTGGCTTCCGAACGGGAAAACGGTCGCTTTTTCATTAAACCGATTGTCGGTTCCTGGTTTCAATTTGAGCATCACAACCAGTTAGGCTCAAAACACTGGAATCATTTTTTGCCAAAGTTTACCACCGAACAATGGCGTCAGTTGGTTTTCGACATGCACGAAATCGGCATGGAATATCTTGCTTTGCTTTCGGTCGCCTACGACGGTAAAACCTATTATCCCTCGAAATTGTGGCCAAGACATGATTTTGCCTGTGAAGACCCGTTGGAAACGGTTCTCGCCGCCGCCGATGAATGTGGTGCCAAGTTCTTTGTCAGCAACGATTACTGGTCCGACTGGAAGCGGGTGGGGGAGGGAATGACCCTGGAAGACGTATGGTCTTTGCGTGAAAAAGGCATGACGGAAATCGCGGAAAAATATGCACACCACAAGAGTTTTTACGGTTGGTATTACCCCCACGAAACCGAGGTCAAAAAACAGGTTTTCGACGACATTGCCATTGAATACACCAATCGCTGTTCGAAAATTGTCCGCTCCCTGACGCCGAACGCACTCACTATGATTGCCCCTTACGGTACCCGATACGTCAAGTACGACGAACGGTTTATCAGGCAATTGGAGCAGTTGGACGTCAGTATCATTGCCTACCAGGATGAGGTTGGCGTTTATAAAACCAGCGTCGGAGAGGCCGGCAGGTATTTTGAAGACCTGTACAAGATGCACACCAAAGCCGGCAGGGCAAGATTGTGGGCCGACATAGAAGTTTTTGATTTTGAGAAGGAAACTTACCGGAGTCCGGCTATTCCGGCCCAGTTCGAACGAGTTTTGAAGCAAATCATCGACGTAACGCCTTACGTCGAACAAATCTTAATGTTTCAATATCAAGGCATGATGAACAAGCCGGGCACAATCGCCCTGGCAGGACTTCAAGAAGGAACGGAAAAACTGTACAGTAATTATGCCGATTGGCTGAAGACCAGGTAGCGGTGAATTCAGCTCGCTTACGCTTCCCTCGCTGTTACAACCGTAAACGAACGGATACTCAAAACAGCCCTTAAATTTCAACACTTTTTTCCGTTTCGTTACCATTTCGTTTACACTTTGAGTTAGTATGAAAATCGGTCTCATCGGATACAAAGGAAGCGGGAAAAGTACCCTCTTCGAATGGTTGACCCGGGTTCCCGCCGACCCGGCCCTCGCCCATGGAACGCAGTCCGCAATGGCTCCGGTTCCCGAACCTCGCGTTGCAAAACTCTGCGAAATCTATAAACCGAAAAAAATCACCTACGCCGCCCTCGAAATCGTCGATACGCCCGGTCTGAGCCGCGATCAACACGGTAACCCGGCCCGATTGGCTTACTTGCGGGAATGCGACAGCATCGTTTGCGTCGTCGGCGTGTTCGACGGGGCCGATCCGGAAAAGGAAATCACGGCGTTCAGCGAAGAAATGCTCCTGGCCGACCTGGAAATCGTTGAGAACCGGCTTGCGAAAGTTGTGGAGCAGAAAAAACGCCCGTTGCCGAAAACCGAACAGGACCGTCTTCAGTTTGAACACGAAACGCTCCAGTTGGTTCAAAAAGCTCTCGAATCCGGCAAGCCGCTCCGGGAAGACGAATTGACCGACGAACAAGGCAAAGTAACCCGTGCGTTCCGGTTGCTCAGCGAAAAGCCGCGGATGGTGCTCATAAACACGGCGGACGACGAAACCGATTTTGGCAAATACGCCCGGTTTTCGACGCCGACGATTCCCGCCGTTGCCGTTTCCGTTGGTTTGGAAATGGAGTTGGAAAAAATGCCGGAAGGCGAACGAACGGCGTTTCTCGAAGAGCTGGGCTTGAAATCGTCCGACCACGACGCCGTCGTGCGGATGATTCTCGAGGCGTCCGGCCAAAGTCTTTTTCTCACCGCCGGCGACAAGGAGGTCCGAACCTGGCTGGTCCGCAAAAACGCAACCGCCATTGAAGCTGCCGGAGCGATTCATACCGACATGGTCAAGGGCTTCATTCGGGCAGAGATCATCAAATGCGACGACTTGCTCCGGCTCGGCAGCGAACGGGCCGTCAAAGCGGAAACCCTCGCCCGCCGCGAACACAAAGACTACGTCCTTCAGGACGGAGATATTGTGTTGTTCCACTTTAGTTCGTAGAATGAAGGTGCGAGCAAAATTAAAAGATCAGGTTTGAGTGTTTGTCAATAAAAGCCGGAATGGAGCGCAGCGAAATGACGGGACGAACCGGTTGACCGTCATTACGGCGGAGTACCGCCTCCATTCCGGCTTTTATTCTCGTCGATCAGAGTCACCCAAGAAAAATGGGTTCCCCACCAGAATCTGTGGGTAAAAAAATAGGTTTTTTGAGGTATGTGGAACAGAAAAGTAGATAATGGACCTTGAAAGTAAAGTATTTCAGTCACGTTGTATCGAAATAGTACATCTGGAAATATCTGTCAAATT
>CAZNVM010000420.1:0-12379 GCA_964576215.1 uncultured Planctomycetaceae bacterium | reverse complement strand
TCGCTTTTTTCCTGGGAACGCAGGCTTCCAGCCTGCCAGTGAGTTCGTAGGCATCCTACCTGTGCAGGGCGGAGACTTCATTCCGCAACCTTCGCGCAGGCTGGAAGCCTGCGTTCCCAGGGACTTTGCAATCCTCCTGGACGCCGGGTACGCAGTCGTAAGAGAAACTGCGGGCGAGAGGACTCGAACCTCCATGCCGTGAAGCACCAGATCCTAAGTCTGGCGTGTCTGCCAATTCCCCCCCGCCCGCAATCATTCGATCACCAAAAGCAAGGCGTCCATTATAGACACCCACTTCATACCCGCAAGGTGGTTTGTGTTCTCTCACGGTCGGTTACGCTGAATCACCCGTTCCAGATTGAACAAAAGTTTCTCCAAAAGAAACGGCTTGTAAAGAAACGTATCCACGCCTTCTCTTCTTGCGTTGACAATGACGTGGCCCGGATCGTACCCGAATCCCGTCATCAGAATCAACGGAACCGGATCGACATCCATGATCGTCCTTAGTTTCAGGAGAAACTGGTATCCGTTACAATCCGGCATACGGATATCGGCGATGATGGCGTCGTAACAGGTGTTTTGGATCATAAGCAGTGCTTCACTCGCCTTGGGAGCGGATTCGACATTGCAACCGAATCGGGCAAGCATTTCGTTGGCGGCGACCAGAATCGATTCGTCTTCGTCGACGACCAGGATATTACTGTTGTGAAGCAAAGGATGTTTGTCCTTCGGCGGAAACGGATGCGTTTGCGTCGGTGTCATGCTTTCACCGACTTTTTGAATGACCGCCTTGATTTCCCGGGCCTTGGTCTGAATGTGATGCAGTCGTTCCAGCAACTCCGGTTCCCAATCACGTCGTTGCGACAGGACGAAAACCGTGTCGTTGAGAATTTGGTCAATCGGCAGAGCAACGGCACTGTGAATCGCTTCGATGCTTGCGACCGCCGTTTCCGCCTTTTCCGTGGACAAAAGATCAAGCGTGTTGATCGCCGAAGCGACGTGAGTTGCGAACAGTTCCAAAAACCGCTGATCCTTTTTCGTAAACGCCCTCGGTTCAGGACTCTCAACGTTAAACGTCCCAATCACCTGATCGTGATGCAACAGCGGCACGGTCAGTGAACTTTTCGCGTCCATCAAACCCCGCAAATAGTACGGATCTTCCGCAGTGTCTTCGCACAAATAGCTTTTTCCGGTATGAGCGACGTATCCCGTGACACCATTTCCTTTCGACAATGGGTAAAGCTGACGCCGGATCGCTTCTTCCTCGATACCGTAGGCAAGTAACGATTCCAATGCGCCGCTCTCTTCGGAAAGAAGCCGGATTTCCACAACGTCATAGTTGAGCAAATCCATCGTGTAGCGAAGAATGTTCGATTTCAGGAGGGAAATGCGGTCTTCCGGCGTCAAATCCTTCAATTGATCCGATGTCAAATCGGCAAGCTCCACGCCGGCACGCATCAAGGAATCGAATTGCTGTTCGGTAATTTGCGATTCGGTCCTGTCGACCAGGGAAATAATCAGTCTCTTCAGCTTTCCATGTCCGTCGAGAAATGGCGTTACATCCATTTGATAATACTCGTCCCTGGAATTGCGAAGAATCGTTTTCGTCGGGGCGAGCGTGGTTTTGACGGTATGAAACGGACAAAAATCCGGGCCGAGAATCTCCGGCGTACCGAAACATTCGTAAAACGACTTGCCGAGAGTATCCGTTTGAGATTCGGGAATCCCGCACAACGTGCGAAACTGCTTGTTGTACCACACGATGTTTTGATCCAAATCGACCGAAACGATTCCAATCGGTAACACGTCGAGTGCCGGAATTTCTTTTTCTTCCAACATGTCTTTTTCCCTCCCTTTTTAGACCAACACAATCTCACTACTCCACTTTCCACACAATCCACCCCAATTGTACCGTAAGTTGGATTTCAATGCAAGAGTTATTATTGACTTCAGAGGAAAAAGTCAGACCGCCATTCATGGATTCGCAATGAGACCTCATTGTTTTTTGACGAAACCCGACTAATATTTAAATCGATTCCCGATTCCCGATTCCCGATTCCCGATAACAACATGTCCCGTATCCTGAAAAAAATAGAGCTGGTTCCGAATATCTTTGAAATGGTCATCGAGCATCCGTTGCTTGCGGAAAAGGCCCAACCGGGCCATTTCGTGATCGTGATGGCCGACGAAAACGGCGAACGGATTCCGCTCACAATTGCCGACTTCGACCGAAAAACCGGGACAATCACGCTGGTCGTTATGGCCATCGGCGTTTCAACGCGGAAGATCACCGCCTTGAACGAAGGGGATTTCCTCTACGCCTTGATTGGACCGCTGGGACATGCGAGCGAGTTGGCCAATTTCGGAACCGTCGTCATGGTCGCCGGCGGTGTGGGAACCGCTCCGGTTTACCCGATTGCCAAGGCACTCAAAGAAAAAGGAAACCGCGTTATTTCGATTCAGGGGGCACGAAGCAAGGAGCTGCTTTTTTGGACGGACCGGCTCGCTTCGGTGAGCGACGAACATCTCCTCACGACCGACGATGGTTCCGCAGGACGGCAAGGAGTCGTAACCGGTCCGCTTCAGGAGATTCTCGAAAAGGATCCGACCGTCGGTTGCGTTTACACAATCGGCCCGGCGGTTATGATGAAATTCTGCACGGAAACCTGCCGCCCGTTCGACGTGAAAGTGATCGCGAGCCTCAACTCCATAATGATCGACGGAACCGGCATGTGCGGTGGCTGTCGGGTTCGCGTCGGAAACGAAACGAAATTCACCTGCGTCGATGGTCCCGAATTTGACGCCAAACTCGTCGATTGGAACCTTGTTCTCACACGGCACAAGACGTACCATGAACAGGAAAAATGTGCGCTGTCCCAAAGGAAAAATGCTTAGCCGCCCGTACCCGGTGCGGCGGCCAGGTCGATTTTACGGTTGCGTTGCCTTTTCTGCGGTCTTGAGGATTTTTTGCCCGACGGAAACGCCTTCGAGAATTTCGGTCTTCTCGCCTTTGGTTTTGCCGGTTTTAACCTTGACCTTTTCGGTTTCATTGTTCTCCTTAAGCAGGAAAACATAGCCGTGTGTGTCGCTGTCCTCCTCTTCCTCCACTCGTTTCAACGCGGAGTTGGGAACAAGAATCGCTTCCTTCTTGTCGTAAACGACGAACTCGACGTTGCCGCTCATGTTGGGAACGATTTTACTCTCCCGAACGTCAACGTTCATCATTGCAACGTATTCCCCTGTAACGCCGGGAAAGTCGTTCAGCTCGGAAATCCTGACGCCGAATTTCAAGTCCGGATTGGAAGTGGGAACGACTTTTCCTTCCGTGCCGACCTTGACCCAGTGAAGTTCTTTTTCCGGTACACCGACTCGCAACAAAGACGGCCGGGCTTCGACGATACTCATCAAAACGGTCTCTTTCTTGACATTCTCATCGATTTTCAACTGTCCATAAATTTGTGAAGCACCGTTCCACTTTCCTTCTTTGTATTCGCCGTAATAGACGACTCCGCTGGAAGGAGCGCGAATCGTCAACCATTTTTTGTCGTCCCGAAACTTTTGAAGCGTTTCTTTTTCTTTTTCAAATTGGACCTTTTTCCGCTCCAACGCAATCTTGGCTTTCTCCAGCGTTTGCGGGAACAGCTCTTTGGCCTTTTGGAAGTCGATTTCCTCCAGCCTGGCAAGCTGCTTTCGAGCGACGTCTGCCCGTGCTTTATTAACTTCCTTCTCCCGATCATAGCTGATTTTCGACCTTTCGAGGTACATCTCCTCGTATTCGAGCATCATTCGGGTTCGCTTCAAAATGATTTCTTCGGTTTCTTCCACGAGGTCGTCGGAAGCGTACATTTTTTCGAGCTGCCGAAGTTCCTCACGAGCCAATTCGACGAAGAACTGCGACAATTTGAAGAAGAACTCCCTCATTTTGTCGTTCATTGCCTCAAGGACGTTGTAGTAGTACGCAAAATCCTCGTCGGAGTATCTTTTGGCAAGCATCATCGCTTCCAAGAACAGCGGGGTCTTGTCTTCGAGATTCTTCAGGGAGAGGATTTCCTCTTCAAGCGACATTTCGCTTAAACGAAACGCTTTTTCTTTTTCGGCAAGAGCTTCGTCGTATTTTTTCGAGTCGAAACGAATCAGCGTTTCTCCTTCGTTGACTTTTTGACCGTGTTTCACAAATTCGACGATTTTGAAATCGTTGAATTCTTCCGCTTTGAGTTGGATCAGCTTCGGTTCTTTCGCTTCGAACATGCCCGGCAATTTCACGGTGAGACGCAACGGTTCATATTTCAGTTCGACTGATTCCGGGGCTGGTTTGGGTTCCTCTTTTTTCGGTTCCTCTTTGGGAGTTTCCTCCGTTTTGGTCTCCTCCGGCTTGACTTCCTCTGCTTTCGATTCCACCGCGGGAGTTTCTTCCGGTTTGGCTTCTTCCGTTTTCGCTTCCGCTACTTCTTCCGGTTCGGCGGCTTCTTCCTGAAGAAGAACGGTTTCGGTGGTTTCTTCCTGCGGGGCGGCGTCAACCAGTGTTACTCCTGCCGCAAAACTAAAAACGAGAAGCAGTACAATCGCGACAACCAAAACAAAAGAATTATTCGTCAAAGCAGGGAGGGGGTTCAGATTTTTCATTGAAATACCTTTTTGGCAAAACATTGATAATTTTGGAAACGGTGAAACGGAGGAAACACAAGCGATACAGCCTCTGTATATTTCCGATTTTCTCTATTTTTACATATTTCCGGCCAAAAGCCAACTTCCCTGCCAAACTTTTCTCAAAAAAACAAACAAGATGGTCTGTTGTGCAAGAAATAGCGATTCCGCCGCATCGTGAGCGTGGTAGGAGGATTGCAAAGTCGCTTTTTTCCTGGGAACGCAGGCTTCCAGCCTGCCAGTGAGTTCGTAGGCATCCTACCTGCACAGGGCGGAGACTCCATTCCGCAACCTTCGCGCAGGCTGGAAGCCTGCGTTCCCAGGGACTTTGCAATCCTCCTGGTGAGCGTGGTATGCGTCTTGACGTTTTCCCAATCGCAAGCTATGATGAACGCTCTTGATTTCTTTCTGCTCTATCGCTCCCTTCTCAATGCCGACGTCGTTTTTTCAGTACGAAATGCTTCCGATGACATGGTTCTACCTGTCGGCGTTGATGATTCTCGCGATTTTTTTCAAGTTTAATCGATTTTGGAGCGTTCGAAATCTTGATCTGATCGGCCTGATTCTCCTGACGCCCGGCTTGCTGTTTCTCGCGATGTGCGGTAGTCAGCTCGGTTATATTTGGATGTTCGGAATTCATCTGGCCATTTTGGTTCGCTTGTTGTTCGACACGGTTATGGTCAGGCGGCCGTTGCTGGAACCCAATCTCACGTCGAGCGGATTGACTTTTGCTTGTTTTGCGCTTTTTGCGTTTATGGTCGCCAACATCACGATCAATCGCGGCGAACAACTGGACTCGATACGAACGGTTCGTCTGGAACAAATCCTTTACTTGACCGATCATTCCCCGCCACAAACGCCTCTTCGAAGTCCCGGTTACGCACCGTTTTACGCTTGGGCGGAAAAAACGAGTCAGATTCTCGCCCCTTCGGATTCCCTGCTCTCACAGTTGAAAGAAGCCCGCTTGAAAAAGCGGACTGCCAAAACCGACGAGGGGAACGAAAAAGAGAATCCGGTGATCCCGCCGGAAATTCTTCCGATCACAAGCCCACCGATTCTTGCCGACGAGACTTTGCCTGCGTTGTTCAATGAGCCGCTTTCTCTTCCCGAAGAAACGAGGAACGCTTCACTTCCGGTGATTTCGGATGCGTTCGCTTTGTCCACCGTGCTTGTGACGCACTTGTTGATCGTGCTCGGTCTGCTTTTCATCGGGCATGTTCATTTTGGAAACATTCGGGCCGGGGTCGCTGCCGCCGCCCTTTACTTATTGCATCCTTACACAAACCAAATGCTCGGACGAATCGACCATTTTGTTCCTGCAATGTTTCTGGTTTGGGCCGTGGTTTTTTATCGGCGTCCGCTTTGGTCCGGTCTTTTGATCGGGTTGGCTGCCGTACTCGTTTTTTATCCGATCTTTCTCATTCCGCTTTGGTGTGGGTTCTACTGGAAACGAGGCTGGATCCGTTTTATATGCGGAATCGGCGTCTGTTACACCACGTTTGTCCTTCTTCTGTTTTTTACGACAACGGGTTTCAGTTCTTTCGGGTTTCAGTTGGCGAATCTCCTCGGTCGCGGTTGCTTTTTGTTGGAATACCCCAACGGACTTTGGGAAATCTGGTCGCCGTTCTATCGAATCCCGGTGATTGCGTTGTTTTTTGTCTTCAGTTTCGGAATGTGGATTTGGCCGACGCATAAACATTTGGCAACGCTGATCGGGTGCTCCACAATCATCATGCTCTTTATCCAGTTTTGGCAATCGCACCAGGGCGGACTTTACATTGCCTGGTATCTTCCTTTGCTGATACTGACGATTTTCCGCCCCAACCTCGAAGATCGCACCGCCTCGTCTACGGTGGTCGAGGCAAGGTATTGGTTTTGACTTATTCAATCCGTACACAAATACAGTAGAGAGCATCGGGCATCGGGCATCGGGCATCGGGAATCGGAGAACGTTTTTCACTTTTCACTTTTCACTTATCACTTATCACTAATCACTAATGTCCGGTTCCAATATCAATTTGCCTTTGCCCGTACAGCCGCAAACGCGTCTGGCTTCCGTTGACACCTATCGCGGTTTGGTCATGTTCCTTATGATGGCCGGAGTGCTTCACCTGGAGCAGATGGCCGCCGCGTTTTCCGAAGTCCATTCGTTTTGGGGAGAGTTCTGGCGATTTCTCGCCTGGCACCAAACGCATGTCGAATGGGTCGGTTGCACGTTGCATGACATGATCCAACCGTCGTTTTTGTTCCTGGTTGGGGTCGCCGCGCCGTTTTCGATTGCGTCGCGGATTGCCAAAGGCCAGTCCTACGGGGGGATGTCGATTCATGCGTTTTGGCGGGCGTTGATTCTCATCTTGTTGGGGGTATTTCTTCGTTCCCAATGGGGTTCCCAGACCAACTGGACATTCATCGATACTCTTTCGCAAATCGGCCTCGGTTACGGGTTCCTTTTCCTGCTTGCACTCGGTTCGTACCGGCTTCAGATGGGGTTCTTGGTGTTGATCCTGGTCGGGTATTGGGGCGCGTTTGCACTTTATCCGCTGCCGGATGCGAATTTTGACTGGGCCGCAGCAGGCGTAACCGCCGATTGGCCGCATCACCTGACCGGGTTCGCCGCCCATTGGAACAAGAACACGAATCCGGCCTGGGCGTTTGACGTTTGGTTTTTGAATCTTTTTCCACGAGCCAACCCGTTTTTGTTCAACGACGGTGGTTATGCGACCTTGAATTTTATTCCGGCGTTGGGAACGATGATCCTCGGTCTTTTGGCCGGAAACCTTTTGCGAAACAACTGGGGATGGTTCGGCAAATTCGGTACCTTTCTCTTGCTGGGAACGATCTGCCTCGGACTCGGTTGGGGACTTGACGCCTTTGGGTGGTGTCCCATCGTGAAAAGAATCTGGACGTCTTCCTGGGTGCTTTTCAGCGGCGGTATTTGCTTCGGAATGCTGGCGGTGTTTTACCTGCTGATTGATATTGCACGCCTTAGGGTTCTGGCGTTACCGCTTATCGTGATCGGTTCCAATTCCATCGTTGCCTATTGCCTTGCCGCCACGACTTTGAATCTCTATTTAACAAAAAATCTGAAAACTCATCTCGGTGCAGACTTTTTTCAACGGTTCGGCGTTGCTTACGAACCGTTTTTCCTCGGTGCCGTGCTTTTGCTGATCTACTGGTTGATCCTGTTGTGGATGTACCGCAGAAAGATTCATGTGAGGATATAGATATCAAACCGTAAACAAATGGGGGGACAAGTGATAGGTGATAAGTGATAAGTGGTTAGTGGTTAGTGAAGAAGCAATTCCCTATGCCCTATACCCGATTTCCGATTTCCTATTCTCGGATTTGACGCAACTTTTTGGCGGCGGTTTCCGGGGCGACAGGGTTGATGTGCAAACCGCAGCCCCATTCAAAACCCGCCGCTTTGGCCAAACTCGGCAAAAGCGTCAAGTGGAAATGATAGACGTTTTCGTAAGAATAGTCCAATTTTTTAAGCCAAAACGCCGCGTCGGAGATGTCCGACATATTCATCGGACCGGAATAAACAAACGGCCCGGATTTCAAAATCATATTGTACGCCAATCGTCCTTTAATCCAGTCAACCCCTTTCGTCAAAAGAACCACCATTCGGCGGGCAAGCTGAGCAAATTCCCAAAGTAAATCGTCATTGTCAATTGTCTCGAAATGGGAAATATGCTTTTTGGGATAGATTTCGGTTTCCGCCGGAAAACGACTGACATAAGGACATAGCGCAACGAAATGCGGTGTTTCTTCAATGATTCTCGCTCCGTTTTCCATCTCTTGAGCAAGATGGGTACACCAGAAACACGCATCCATTTCCCTGCGGAACCCGATGGCCCGCTGGAGTTCCCGTTGGATCGGTGGTGGCAAAAACGGCATCGCCAAAAGCTGACTGTGCGAGTGGTAAATGGAAGCCCCCGCCGCTTGCCCGACGTTTTTGAAAATCAAGGCGTGAGCGTGCTTTTTCCCCTGTCTCAGTGCCAGTAATCGCTTGCGGTACATTCGGAACATATCAAAGACCTCCTGATCGCTCATGTCCGAAATGCAAAGAATATGACGCGGCGTGTCGACGATCAATTCGTGAGACCCGATCCCGGGAATCGGGTCGTCAAAGGAGTCTTCATAAGCGGACAGCGGAAAATCGACATCAAGCATCTGTCCGTAATGCGATTGGAAGATTTTGTAGTCGGGAAACTGTTCGTCCCGTCCGACGGCGGCGTATTTGTTGGGAACCGTTCGGGCTGCCCAAAGGTCGGAATCCGGCACGTCGATACGATCCAATTCACGCGGCGTTTGATCCTCATTGTTCGCACAAAAAGGACAGAGCGAAACGTCGTCTGCGGCAACTCCCTCGATATCGAATTGGTTGGGACGACCGGCACGCTCTTCGGCAACGACGACCCACCGGCCAGTCAACGGGTCTTTGCGGTATTGAGACATCGTTTACTGAAATGAGAAAAGAGAAGGGTGAAATAAAACTTGTTCCGACCGACATTGTAACATAATATCGGGCAAGAAAAAAATGGGGTGTGGTAAATTTTTGTGAAGAAACCCAATCAGAGCCGCGCACGCAGTAAGCGGTGATCCCGGTGGCAACGTGAAAACCGCTTACTCCGTGCGCGGCTCTGATTGGGTCTGGTTCGTTGACGGTTTGAGTATGGTATACACACCCAATTCCGCCGGAACGTCTTTAGCGGAAAACTACAACACCTGACTGTGCATTTCCAGAATTTTTGCTTCAAGGTCCGCGAAGGAAATCGTTGAATCGGAATCTACCATCGGTTTGGTTTCCACCGGTGTATCGCTCCAATACGCTTCTTTACCGCAAGAGGGAGGCGTAAACGATGTGCTCATTTGACTGAGCGAGCCAATATCGATAATCAGACTTACGGAACCATCGCCGAGAATCGTACAGCCGGAAAAACCGCTCGCCTTACCGACGTAGTCCGGTAATCCTTTGATGACCGTTTGCTGTTGTCCGATGATTTCGTCGACAAAAATCGCAAACGAACGTCCGCTGTCTTCCGCGACGATCAGGATACCGTCTTTGAGCCGTTCGGAATCGGGTGCCTGCGAAAAAACGTCATAAAGCCGGACAATCGGGACCATCTCTTCGCGGAGCCGCAAAATTTCCTTGCCGTCCGGCGTAATCGTTACCTGATTCATCGTCGGAACAAGGCTTTCCCGGATGCTGAGCGTCGGGATCATGTAACGTCCTTTGCCGACTCGAACGAGCATCGCGTCGATGATTGCCAAAGTGAGCGGGATACGCAAAATGAAGGTCGAACCTTGTCCGGGTTTGCTCTGAATATCAATTCGTCCGTTGAGTTTCTCGATATTTCGCTTGACGACGTCCATTCCGACGCCGCGTCCGGAAATGTCGGTAACTTGGTCCGCCGTGGAAAAACCGGGTTCGAAAACAAGTCGGTACACCCTTTCATCCGGCCAATCCCGGACTTCCGGGCCGACCAACCCTTTTTCCAACGCTTTGTTCATAATTTTTTCACGATTGAGTCCCCGGCCATCGTCTTTGATGAGAATCCAGACTTCGCCTCCTTCATGTCGGCCTTCGAGACTGACGATTCCCGTTTCGTTTTTCCCAACTTTGGTTCGCTCTTCCGGAGCTTCCACACCGTGATCACAGCTGTTTCGGACGATGTGAACGAGCGGATCGGCAATTTGTTCAATCACCGTCTTATCAACCTCGGTTTCCTCACCGATGAGATTCAACTTGATTTTTTTGCCGGACTTGGTTGCAAGATCGTGGACGAGGCGAATCATCTTGCGGAAGGTCGCGGAAAGCGGGATCATCCGCACCGACATGGAAACATCTTTAATATCGTCGCAAATCCGACGAAGTTGGTGCTTGGCCCGGTTGTAATATTCGTCTTCGACATGAGCGACCGCTTCGCAACGTGTTACCATCGACTCGGCAATCACAAGTTCGCCGACGAGATTGATGAGGGCGTCAAGTTTATGGAGGTCGACACGAATATCCTGTTTCGCTTTTGCCGCCGCATTGGCCGCACTGTTGGCCGCTGCGTTTGCCACGCTGCTACCGGCAGGCGTTGAACTTGGAACGGACAACTGTTTTGATGCGGAAACGGCGGGTTCCGAAGTCCTCGAAGCTGCAATGGGATTCGCTGGTCCCGCCTCGGTGGTTTCACCGGAAATGAAGTGATTCAGCATTTGTACATGGTACTCCAAGTCCTGAATTTGACCGTTTCCACCTCCTTCGAAATGATTCACGGCGTCCCGAAGAACATCGAGCAGGCTTAAAAGTTTACCGATATTTTTCTCGTTCGGCTTGATTTCCCCGTTGCGGAGCATGTCCAACAAGGTTTCCATGGTATGGCTGAGTTTTTCCAAATCTTTCAACCCCATGAACCCGCAGTTTCCTTTGAAACTGTGGATATGGCGAAACGCATCTTTGAGAGGCTCGATACTGTCAACATTTTCGTCGAGAACCAGAAGGAGGGATTGTTCCAGCGCATCCATTTGCTCGTTCCCTTCCTGAATGAATCCGAGACGCATCTCCGGAGACATTTGGAGCGCGATGGTTTCTTCCGCAATCGCCTGTGAGGCTAATTCCTGTTGAGTGGCAACCTGATTTTCCGTTTGGCTCTCCGCCTGATCTTCCACCAGATTTTCTGCCAGATCCTCCGTCTGATCGGAATCAACGACGGACTTTGTGGATTTCGTCGATTTTGCGGTTTTTGCAGTTTTTGCTTTTTGAGGCTTTTTTGTGCTCTCGGATTCTTCTTGCAGTGCCGCCGCTTGCAAGGCAAGGATTTCATCCATCGAAATCTTGCAGGTTTCCGGAATATTGTCGATGGAAAACTCGGACGCCGAATAAGCACCAAAACCTCCTCCCTGCGACTTGGCGGACGGTTGTTCTTTTGGTCGGGCGGAGGTCTCGTCGGAAATATCCTCACCGGCGACAAGCCGTTTCAATTTTGAGATAATGACCGCTGCTTGGTTCTCGTAACCGCAATCTTCTCCGGTCTCGGCGATATGATCGAGCATGTCCCGAAAGAGGTCCAAGGCTCGGCAAAGCACCTCGGTCATTTGACCGTTCAAGTTCAATTTGCCGTTGCGAATCTTGTCCAAAAGCGTTTCTGCTTCGTGGGTGACACCGACAACCGTTGTCAGCGAGAGGAATCCGGCACTTCCTTTCATTGAGTGAAAGAGTCGGAAAATCATGTTGATTAATTCCGAATCAACCTCTCCGAGATCGTCGCTCCCCTGGTAGAGCTCGATCAAATTTGGTTCGACCTCGTCAATATATTCTCGTGCTTCCTGGACAAATTCCAAGATAAGAGACATGTCGTTCATGGACGTTTTCTCCTAAACCACAATGTGAAGCGAATAATCCGTGTTCTGTTTTGAGGGAAAATACCTTTGGTAGCGTACTAAACCGTTCATACCGTATAGGATAGGTTATTATTTACGCATATCAAATAAAACGAAAAGAATTTAGCGAATTATTCCGTTGAGAAAAAACGTATTTGTTTGAGGAATTGGTGGATAAAAGCGATTTTAGGGATATTCCGAATTTTGAGCGGATAGCGGATTGGGTGCGTAAAAACCTTTTTGCATTACGTAGCCCGAATCCAGTATTTTTTCCAGTGGCTGCTGTACCGGA
Organism: uncultured Planctomycetaceae bacterium; assembly: GCA_964576215.1. Classification (GTDB taxonomy): domain Bacteria; phylum Planctomycetota; class Planctomycetia; order Pirellulales; family Thermoguttaceae; genus JAVBSX01. The sequence goes on along the minus strand of CAZNVM010000420.1, from coordinate 69 downwards.
CGGCACACAGGACCGTCATCCGATTGAGGCGGGAGACCAGCCACTTCGCTCCCGTTTGCTTCAACCGCC
>CAZNVM010000419.1:0-1514 GCA_964576215.1 uncultured Planctomycetaceae bacterium | reverse complement strand
CTTTCTGTTGACGAAGCACCTGTTGAAGGGCAACCGGATCACATGGTGATTGATTTTACCCCTTTGTCTTCAAAAGGGGACATCGACAGAGCCGCCAAAAGGCTTTGCCAAGTATGCAACCAACCGGGGTTGGTTGTTTCGCGTGGATTAGCATTAAAAAAGCGTCATGCAAATCGATTCCGATACACCAATTACGAAAGGGCACTGTGCGCCGTTGCGACTTCGTGGAAGAATCGAATGCCTGGCAGATAGTTCAACTCGTTTTTGGAAACAAAAACTCTCATCTCATCTGTTTCGAAAACAGCACCGATTTCGTCGATTCTGTACCGTAATTGACCGAATGGTATGAAGACTGTTCCAAGTTTCTTTGCTCTGCCTTTTGATGAGGTCAGGTAAACGCCATTGGGGTTGACTTGAACGGCATCATTCCAATAAACTCGCCCTGAAACATGAAGCTCCGCCCACATTCGTTGTACAATAATCTCTGAGAGTTCATCCGCGATAAAATCGTATTCCGCGAATTCGTGTGACAGATTACGGCCACGGCATCGCCAAGTGGTATATTGGGTTTTGCCGGTTTTGTCCTGCCAATAAACCTGGAATTTGACTTTCGATATACAAAGTACAAAATTGTAGTACAGAATATCTTTTGTGTGGATATATCCAAGCATCTCCTCGAAAAAGATCGTCGTCTTTCCAAACAAGCCCCGTCGCATGATGCCGTTTTCGTAAATATCAAAACCGGGACTCAATAACCGGGCAATCGCCGGAAGCAGGCCGATGATCACGTAAAAAAGAGAAAACAAGCCGATCACCACAACAACATCGGGGTCGGCCCGTCGAAGAAAACAAAACCAGGCAATCAAGGCGATGATGACCAAATGAATGCCGAACTTTTGCCCACGACTCGATACGAAAATTTGACGACCAAGAAACTAACCATCAAACCATATCAAATATCGACTCTTATTACAATCCTTCTTCAAAAAAACGGTTTCTATGAACTTGGTTTTCTCCTGCAACGGGAAAACTCAATAAAAAATGCACAATAGAAGCGAAATTATCCGTAAAACTGGTAAAATCTCCATGAATGAAGAGAATGCCACAGCGAAACCGCGAAACCGAATGAGCCTTTCCGCCCCTCGCAAGACAAACACGATTGGAGACAAAATGCGTTCCGCTAACTCTTGTGGTATCAATAGTTTAAGTGCCTTGACATCTAAAAATCATGGCATTTTGGCGGACCGCCGACCTCCCGGTTTTTCCAGTAAAAATAGTTGCCAAATCGCAGAAAATGGTATAACAATTCCACATTTTGTGGGTGATTTCTATTTGCTGGTCATTTGCGAAGTAGGGGTGTCCGCGGACACCCCTCTACTACAAAGTCGTCCAATTGGTCTTCCTTAGAGTGCGTTTTTCTGGTAACATAGGGTCCATGTTTTTTCTCATTTTCCCCCTTTTTACGGAGATCATTATGGCAAGGACCGCCGCTCAGATTGACTTGGACGCTCTTG
>CAZNVM010000418.1:0-8345 GCA_964576215.1 uncultured Planctomycetaceae bacterium | reverse complement strand
GAAATTCTACAAATATTAAGCGTAACAATATTCATCAAAACACCACTTTTGACGCTTTTTTCACAGGATTTTACACTTTTTAATAACTACTATAACCCTAAACAGTTGCTATTGTTCGACTTATGATCGGACGCTAGTGATTATCATTCGTAATTCGTAATTCGTAATTAATATATGAAACCAGGTGATTCCAAGCAATACGTCAATCGAGGCGGCAATTTGATTCTTTTGCGGCGAAAAACCCGTGATTCGATGGAAATGGATCTTACGCCGATGATCGATGTGACGTTTCTGCTTTTGATCTTTTTTACCGTATGTTCGTCTTTGGATCAAGCGAGCGCGGTCCGACTTCCTCCGGCGTATTTCGGTGCGGCTGTCAACGAACGGGATTCCACGGTGTTCACGGTCGACGGAAGCGGTATGGACAGCGTCGTTTATTTCGGCGGAACAACCTCGGGAACACCGTTCTCCGCGAACAAGGAAACGCAGGAAAAAGAGATCATCCGAGCCGTCGAAGGGGGATTTCAGGAAGGAAAAACGGTCGTTGTCATCCGTGCATCCGGCGATTTGTACCAAAGAGAAGTTCACCGGATCGAATCCGCAATTGCCACCGTTCCCAACGTCAAAACCATCCATATCGCGGTGAAGGAAATGAAATGAGACGGCAAACAGCAGACGACAGACGGCACAGAGCAGACAGCGGACGGCAAGATTCCGCCGTCTGCCGTCTGCTGTCCGCCCTCTCCCATTTCGATTCCGCCCTGGTTGCGTTTTCCGGTGGGTTGGACAGTAGCGTCGTTGCGAAAGCGGCCCGGCTTGCGTTTGGAGAAAAAGCGTTGGCGGTTACGGCTTGGAGTCCGAGCAACTGCGAGCATGAAAAAGAGGAAGCCGCCAAAATCGCCTGGGAAATCGGTATCCGGCACTTTCTGTACGAAAGTTGCGAATTTGAAGATAGCCGGTATTTACGCAACGATAAAGACCGCTGTTACTATTGCAAACAAATCCGGTTTTCCGAAATGGTCCGAATTGCCCACGAACAAAATTTTCAAGTGGTTCTCGACGGTTCCAATGCGGACGACCAATTCGATTACCGACCCGGCAAACGTGCGGCGGAAGAACTCGGCGTCCGCAGTCCGCTTGCCGAACTGGGGATCACGAAAGAAACGGTACGGGAAATTGCAAAAGCCTGGAACCTTTCCGTTTGGAACAAGCCTGCCGAACCGTGTTTGAGTACCCGGGTTCCGTATCACCAGCCGCTCACCGAATCGCTTCTGCGGCGGATCGGGGCGGCGGAGTCCTTTTTGAAAGAATACGGTTTTTCGCCGCTTCGTGTTCGCGTTCAAGGAGAAACGGTTGTCCGAATCGAGGTTCCGGTCGATCAAATCGGCAGACTTTGGGAACCACTCGTTCGGGAAAAACTGATTGAAAAATTCCAATCGCTCGAATTTCGTACGATTTCCGTCGATTTGCAAGGATTTCGAAGCGGAAGCATGAACGAAATGAGAAATGAGAAATGAGAAATGAGAAAAATGAGCCGGAAACTGTGTCTATCAGGAGGATTGCAAAGTCGCTTTTTTCCTGGGAACGCAGGCTTCCAGCCTGCCAGTGAGTTCGTAGGCATCCTACCTGCGCAGGGCGGAGATTTCATTCCGCAACCTTCGCGCAGGCTGGAAGCCTGCGTTCCCAGGGACTTTGCAATCCTCCTGCTGTGTCTGCCGGACCGGGCTGGTGGAATATCCGCCCTGTGTTAGAATTCCGGGAGTTTGCGTTTTTGTTCAGGTTCCCGATGAACGGAACTGCAATCGTAAAGATTGCGTTCTGAGAGATAAGGGGTTTATGCACGAGTCCAGTTTTTCCTCTTCCGAACACAGCGATACGGCATCCGAAAATACGGACGACGAGAAAAAAACGGTTTCTCCGCCGCCGGAGGTACCGGAAGAGATCACGGGAAATTTTACGGTGGTTCTCGAATCGTTGCCGGGTTCCTCTCCGCATCTTCAACCGCATAAACCGCATTTCGCCCCCACCTCTGCTTCTCCACAGGGAAAATCCCGGACAACCTGGAATCCGTTTGCGAGCCGATTTTCGCCGCAATACGTCCGTCTGAATCGAATCTTAACGATTAGTGCGATTCTTTTGTTGGTGTTGGCGTTGACCGGATTCAACCTGATTCGGCAAACGCGGTCACTGTTGACCAATAATCTGCTGCAAGTTCGTGTCGCCATGCCGGGTGTTCTCGCCCGGCAAACGCAAAACACGCTTGCCATCGATGTTTCCGACTGGCGGGGACATCCCAAACGGGTTCCCGTTCGTGTCAGCTTGCTCAGCGAAACCGGTGAAAAAATCGCGTTGTACCAGGAAAAAACCGATTCGAAAGGTTTGCTCCATTTAGCTCTGGAGAGTCCCGCGAATCTGTCCGCAAACATCTTCATTGAAATTTCCGCCGGTGAAGAAAAAACAGCCTGCTCACTTTGGCAAAGGATTTCCGTCGTTGAGAGAACGAAACAGCAGCCCGAAACGTTAGCGACGGGTTTAGGCGACCTTGTTGAAAACGCAACAGACATTCCCCTTGCCAAACCAGAGCGTGAAGTCGAGTTGATCCTGACAAAGAGAGAGTTCGATTCGACACAACCGATTCAATTTCAAGTTCGCTCTTCCCGACCGGAGCAATTTCTCGTCGCATCGGTGTCAAGACAGGGAATTCCCGTTGCCCAGTTTCCGCTAACGACGCCCCGCTTGCCGGGAACGTTGGCGTCGATCAACGTTCCCGAAAATGATTCGCAAACCGGCTTGTTGCAAGTCGCACTGTTCGATCCCGGAACGAATCCTGTAAAAGAGCTTGCAAGCGAATCGGTTTTTCGTCGCGGCAATCGTTTTCTGAAAATCGAAAAAGCCGAAGAGTCACAGACGCTTCCGGCGGCGATCAAGATTACCGACGAAAAGGGGAAGCCCGTCGCCGCCGAAGTACGGTTTTCCTGGTGGAAAGGGAACGCTCCCCAAACGGAGGTGATACCATCGCCGGTTTTGATCGATAATCAAAGGCAATTTCACGCGGAGTTGGAATCGGCCTTGTCGAAACGCAAGCCGGTGTTTGCCGAGATGCTCGGTTTCTTTACGGTGCTGGCGATTATCGGCGGAACGGCTCTTTCCGGAGTGATTCTTGTTCTTTTTTTCCTGCGCCGGTTGTCCGGCTGTGCGCCGTTGATTTTTGCAGGTATCACGGGAACAACCTGCGTTTTGCTCGGTGTTTCTTTGATGCATGACGGGCAGGTGCTCGTCTCGACACCTGCGTCGGAGGAGTCGTTTGTTTCGAACGACCCGCCGACGGACTCGGAAGAAGGGCCGCAACGTGTAACGCCGGAAAAGTATGAACAATGGACGGCCAAGTCGAACGTTCATGGCATTTGCCCGGTGAACCTGAAGGACGACATGAAAATTTCCTCAACGCTGCAAATCGAAGCCTTCACGTCCGACGAACAGGAAGGATACGCTTTGTGGAAGATGACGATCCCGGACGTTATACCATACAACGTCAACTCACAATCAGAGCCGCGCACGGAGTAAGCGGTTTTCACGTTTACACAAGGATATGCGTACATTTTTCTTTCTCGTTGCTTCGTGTTCATCAATGCTTGCCTGCGCCGCCGATCAGCCGCAGTGGGGGGAACGCTTCACACGGAATATGGTGTCGTCGGAAACCAATCTGCCGGACCACTGGAACGCCGGACACATGGATTCCCGAACCGGGCAAATTGACCTGAGTACGACGCAAAACGTCCGCTGGGTTGCTCCACTCGGCGAAGCCGTTCACGGAACACCCATCGTCGCCGAGGGTTGCGTTCTCGTCGGTTCCAATGGAACCCAATCCAAACGTCCGCAACTTCAAGGGGACATCGGCGTCTTGACCTGTCTCGACGAAAAAACAGGCGAACTGCTCTGGGAACTCGCCGTTCCCAAACTGACCGAAATCAAGTTTGCCGATTGGCACGGCGTCGGCCTTTCTTCGGCCCCCGTCGTGAGCGATTCCAAAGTTTACGTGATGACCAATCGCGGCGAAGTCGTTTGCCTTGATCTGTTCGGCATGAAAAACGGAAATCAAGGCCCGTTCCTGGACGAAGCGAGACACGCCGTCGGACCGGGAGCGGAACCGATTGAACTTGGCGACAAAGACGCCGATATTCTTTGGCTGACCGACCTGGTGGAAGAACTCGGTGTCCAATACCACAACGCGACCAATTGCTCGTTCCTTTTGGACGGTGATTTGATCTACGTCTGCACCGGAAACGGCGTCGATTGGACGCATCGCCGGGTCATGAATCCGCTCGCCCCGACGTTGATCGTTATGGACAAAAACAGCGGCAAAATTCTTGCACGGGACGAGTTTCGTCTCGGTCCGAACATCATTCACGGACAATGGTCGTCGCCGACGTTGGGAATCGTCAACGGTCGCAAATTGATCTTCCAGGGAACGGGAAACGCTTACCTGTTCGCCGTAGACGCTCTTTCGGAAGAAACGGCGACGGAAGTGAAAACGACCGGCGAAATGGCGACGTTGAAAACCGTTTGGAAATTCAACGGACATCCTCTTGCTCAAAAGCAGGAAGTCGTTCCGCTGGAGCATTTCCACGACACACGGTCTTACGAAGTGATCGGCAATCCGGTGTTTCAAGACGGACGAATTTACGTCGTGTTCACACAGGAAATGTTCCACAACATTCCGAACGGCTGGCTGCTCTGTCTGGACGCAACGAAAACCGGCGACACCACGAGAAGCGGCGGACTCGTTTGGGCTTACGACGGTATCACGAGCAGTTCCTCGACGGTTGCGGTTGCCGACGGTTTGGTTTACATCGGCGACGGATCAGGCAAGCTCCACTGCGTCGATCGGGAGACCGGCGAACCGTACTGGGTTCAACCGCTCGGAGGACAAATCTGGGGATCGCCGCTGGTCGCCGACGGAAAGGTGTACATTGGCACCACTGGAAGAAAGTGTTTCATTTTCCGGCATGGGAAGGAAATGGAACTGATTTCGCAAACGACGGTTCCCGGTCGAATCCAATCCTCAATCACCGCCGCCAATGGAACACTGTTCGTCCCGATGTTCGGCGCAATTTACGCCGTGGAGCAGCAGGAAATGCCTGTCAATTCTCCTCAATAATCGACATGAGTTTGACGAGATGAAAAACGACAAAGAACACAACGACAATCGCCGCAATGATTTTTAGCGTCGTGAAAAAATTGCCCGGTTGGTTCGAGGCAACCAGAGCGGAATCGGAAACCAATACATTATCGGTCCCCGATCCTGCATTTTCGGTGAAAAGCGACGACGAACCCGGCGGTACGGACATCGCGATTCGCTCGTTCGGCAGACTGAAATTCGGACTTGTGAGAGGAGTTTTCGCCGTACCGGGAGTGGGATTGTTGCGAACGTCGCCCGACACCTCACGACCGTTTTGCCCGACGTTTTTCTGCCTGGGAACCTGTTTGGGAAAATTCGGAAAACTCGGATAGGACGTTTGGCTCGATGTATCGACCGGCTTCACTTCCCGCGTGTAAGCTCCTCCACGTCCATTTCGTGGATCGGAATAGGTGTACTGCGGTGGCGTATCGCTTGAAGGTTGTTTGGAAAGCGTACTTTGAACCATTTGAGATCGAAAAAGCTCCGCACCTTCCTCCAATGTGTGTCGCGGTGCCCGTGGTTCGACCGACGCGAACAGATTTATCGGGTCCGGCGGAACGGATTTGATCCGCTCTTTTGACTGGTCCAGGAAAAACTGGACCCGACCGCAGAAACTTCCCGCCGTATTGCGATTACCGGAGCCGAAAAGAACGCCGGCCAACTCCCCTTTTTGATTGAAAATCGGACCGCCGCTGTCCCCCTGCCTCGCTTCAACGGAAAGCTCGACAAATTCGTTTCGAAGCCCGATTTCCGGCGTCACGTACTGTGTGCAATGTCCGCCGATCAAACGGTAGCTACCGCTCCCGTACCCGGCAATCCAAAGCGGATCGCCGATTTTCGGGGCGGTTTTCGCAATGGGAATCGTCGGAACGTTGTCCGGCCTGGAAATCATCAAAATGGCAAGATCCCAAGTGGGATCGTGGGAAATGATTGCCGAATAGGATCGGAAACCGTCCGGAAAATGAACTTGGACCAAACCCTCGGAATCCCGAACGACGTGCCAATTCGTGATGATAATCCCGTAAAGTCCGTAAGAGGAAATGTAGGTTCCGGAGCCGAAGACATGGGTTCGGCCCCCTTTGTCGAACGCGATAATCCGAACGACCGACGGATGAGGATCATTCGCCGGGTTCCAAGCGGGTGTCGAAGCAGGCGGAGCAATGGAGGAATTTCGGGAATTTTCGTTTGTCTGATTCCACTGACTTGCGACTTTAGGTTGCGGTTGGGCGATTTGGGGAGTGTCTGCTTGCGGAACGACTACCGGTGAAGCGGTGGAGCGGCTGCTTGGTCCCCTTGCCGACCCGAAATTTTGCGCAAAAAGAAAATCGGACGCAATCCCTGGATTTTGCGTCACGAAAAAAAACGGTAGTAAGAAAAAGACAACTTTCATTGATAATTACGAAATTACGAATTACGAATTACGAATCGACCTGTCTCCTCTGGAATATTCTCAATTGTCCATCAGTAATTCGTAATTCGTAATTTGTAATTCCTCTAATCCCGCGGCCTGTTGTTGGAGTGGGGATCGCGGCGTTGCTTTTCATTTTGGATGATTCGCTTGAGGAGATCATTGCGGAGTTTTTGAAGTTCTTTCGTCTTTTCTGCTTGTTCTTTCTCCGTTTTCATCTTTTGTTTGACCTTTTTGGACACCCTGAGTGAGTCTTGTTTGAAAAACCTGATCGCCGTTTCCGCATCGGACGGCACTATCCTAGTTTCGGAAAACCGGTCAAAATAGATAAGAAATCCCGATTGGTTCGGTATATCGGACGTGGAAGGAAGAGTTTGTGTAGTCCCTACAGATTATCGTCTGAACCATGATTTTCGCAAGATTTACAAGATTACCACATTCTCCCAATTCTGTTCATCTTGCAAATCTTACGAAAATCCCAGTTCAGACAGAAAGTTCAGACAGAAAGAACCGCCGCGATGGTTTTTTCGTCGACCGGACGAATGATCCCTTTTTCCGTGATGATTCCTGCGATCAATTGGGCCGGGGTTACGTCAAACGCAGGATTATAAACACGAACTCCCTCCGGGGCGGTGCGTTTGCCGAATCCGCAGGTGATTTCGCTTTCGTCCCGCTCTTCAATCGGAATTTCCTCGCCGGTTTTGAGCGTCAAATCAAACGTGGAAACCGGTGCCGCAACATAAAACGGAATCTTGTGCGCGTGAGCCGAAACGGCAACTCCGTACGTTCCGATTTTGTTGGCCGTGTCGCCGTTGGCCGCGATTCGGTCCGCTCCGACGATCACACCGTCGATTTTTCCCTGCTTCATGACCATCGCGGCCATCGAGTCGCAAAGGAGCGTTACGGGAATCTTACGCTGCATCAATTCCCAAGCGGTAAGCCGTGCTCCTTGCAAGAGCGGTCTGGTTTCGTCGGCAAAGACGTGAATTTTTTTTCCAGACTCTGCTGCCGCGAAAAAAACGGCAAGCGCAGTTCCGTAATCTGCCGTCGCAAGTCCGCCGGCGTTGCAATGGGTAAGGAATGAGTCGCCGTCTTTCACGAGTTCGTTCCCGTATTTGCCGATTGCCCGACAAATCGTCCGATCTTCTTCGTGAATCATTTTTGCTTCGGCCAAAAGTGCAATCGCGATTTCATCGACGTATCTTCCTCGTAGGGAAAACGCTTTGGCTTTCATCCGATCCAAAGCCCAAAAGAGGTTGACTGCCGTTGGTCGGCTTGACGCCAAATAGGCGACGACGTTTTCCAGTTGCGCAAAGAAGGACTCTTCACAAGAATCGTGAACCGACTGCAAACCGACGCAAACACCGTAAGCGGCGGCAATCCCGATTGCCGGAGCACCACGCACCCGCAGAGACTTGATCGCTTCCCAAACGGTTTCGACGTTACGGCATTCAATCCCGACAAGCTGCGTCGGGAGAAGCGTCTGATCGATCAGCCGCAAAAATCCGGTCCGGTGGTCTCCCGACCACGAAAGGGTTTCAAACGTTTCAAACATAGACATTTTTCGCGTAAGCGACCTCCATTTTGACAATCTCGAATTTTACTGCAAGTAAGCATTTTGACTGTATAGTGAGCTAACCTATTATTATCAAAGGAGTTATGGATATTCCTGATTTTCAAGTGTATTGAGTTGAATTCATTTGCTTCACCATTAAAACGTTGGAATTTCAAGTATTTATCCCCAATTGCCCATTTTAA
>CAZNVM010000417.1:0-3835 GCA_964576215.1 uncultured Planctomycetaceae bacterium | reverse complement strand
TGAGCGACGCGATAAGTTTATCGCGTTCTCGAAGCTCCGCTCGCAACCGCCTGATCGTTTCTTTCATTCCCATGAAAGAACAATAACAGCTTCAGCAAAAATATGCAATACCAATTTTTAGCGGAAACCGTGAACGGATACAATAATTAGATTTGAAGACACTAAAATATTTGGCCCGGATGAAAATGAATATGTAACTCAAAAAATCGATTTTTTAATGAAAGAGTGGGGGCGTACCGATAATAACTTGGGAACTTTCCATGAATTTGACTATCTCGAAAAAATATCCTTCCCATACGATATGTATGAGAAATGGAATCAAATCCTTTACAATAAATCTAGGCAATTCACTGGAGAGTTACTTGAATTGCTTGAAAAATCCCATAAACTACAGCGTAGAAGAGGAGTGTGTTATTTTTTAAGAAAATTCTTTTCCGTGAAGTGGTGAAATATAATGAGAGAGATTAAGAAAGGGGGTGAACAAACAATGAGTCCAAAGAGCAAGAAGCGTGTTAAGGTGCGCATTGGTAAGGGCAGTTGCAGTTCTTGTGGCGACTAACCCGTTTTGAGTCAAATCGAGTGAGTAGAGTCGCGTGCCTACTCACTCGATTTAAGAGGTGCTTATGCAATGTGATTGTAAAAGAAAACACGAGCCTCTCGAAGTAGAAGTCGGTGATACGATTTACGAAATCGAGTTCGGTAAAATTCAAATCGGGATTACGGGGCGTTGCAATATGCGTTGCGACCATTGTCGGGCAGCGCATCAGCAAAACGTTGATATGCCGGTTGAGCAAGTCGTAAAAATTATTCAATTTGCGAGACAGTTCGGTCCTGACAGTAAAGAGATTATTGTCTCTGGCGGCGAACCGTTGTTGCATTCGGCGTTTTGCGATGTAATGAGATCAGTTAAGGAAAACGGTGGAGAGTTTGTTACCTTAACCACTAACGGTTCTATGCTCACAGCACAGCACTTGGAACTGTTTGAAGAATTGAAATTCGGTCGTTTGCAAATATCGATCAGTTTGGATAGTTCACAAGAGTCAAAACACGATTCATTCCGCCATTATCAAGGAGCTTTCGCTAAAGCAAACAAGGCACTGGCGATGGTCGTTCAAAGCAAAACCCCTAATTTGACGGCCTCGATTCGTTGCACGATTAAAGCCACGCAGATTCCAGAAATGGAAGCAGTGGTGGAGCACGCAAATTCGCTAGGGTGTCAACGTATCAGTTTCTCCGCAATTCATCCAGCCGGTCAAGCGATTAATCGTGATGATTTATGGATGTCATCCAGCGATAAATTTGATTTTATTCGAGAAGTTTATCGTCTAAAAACGAAATATCCTCACCTTAACGTTACTACCGGTGATCCACTAAAATGCCTCTTGCAGGAGGCGAACGAGCTTGCCGATGAAAACGAACTGGTATTTGATGGTTGTGGTGCTGGAGTTATCGCGTTTAATGTAAACGCCGATGGTACTATGACTCCATGTGCATTATTAAATACTCCAATGATGAATGTATTTCCAATGTCGATTACAGAGATAACGGAAAACTACAAACAGAATCCGTTTGTTCAATCAAGGTTGGCAATGAATTTAAAAGGGAGATGTGGTATTTGTGAACGCAGGTATCAATGCGGCGGTTGTCGAGCGAGAGCATTAATTCAAAATGGTGATATTTTGGGAGAGGACCCACACTGTTGGCTAAAAGTTATTCCTTAGCGGCCTCAAAGTTTTCGAATCCCTTCCCGCAATGCCGGTATTCAGGTGTTCGCCGAATTTGTCGTTTTTCACACCGAGTACCCCTCCACCCCAGCCCCCCGCCTACGATTCCGCCTCTCTTCGCCGAGGCGTGTTATGCCGTATTTGTCCCGGACCTCGGTGTTCAGATTTGAACACCGGCTTCCTCAAGTCCAGAAAATTGGAAACGCCCCATCTGAAAATGAAATCCTGACCCTGATGATCGCCAAAAACGCTCGATTCGCAAAATATGCCTCTTGCCTTTCGCTTGATTTTGGAGTAGAATTCTTGTGCTATGGATCAAGAACCGCTTCAAAATCAGACTTTGCAACAGGAACTTCAGGACACAGAAGGCCGGTTTACGCACGATATGCTGTTCCGCGAAGTGTTTGAATGGCTTGGAGTGGCGAAGGCGTTTTTGCGGCTTGTTCTGTCGGAACCGATTTTGGCGAAACTTGATCTTGATCGACTGACAATCGAACCCAGGGATTTTTTGAGCATCATTTTCAAGGAAACCCGTGCGGATGTGATTTACCGGTTGCCGATAATAGGCAGTGAAGAAGCTCTGCGTATTTACGTTGTATTGGAGCACAAATCCTACAACGATTTTTTCGCGATTTTCCAAGCGGACCAATACGCCGGGCAGATTAGCCAAAAAGAGTATAACGAGGCGGTGGACGAGAAGCGATTAAACGCCGATTTTCGGCTTTCGCCGGTGCTGGTGATTATTTTTCATCACGGTGATTCAGCTTTTACCGGCCCGACTGATGTCGCAGGCGTGTACAACGATCACGGCATCTTGGGCGACTATTTGCCGCATCGTCGTGCGATTTTGTTTGACTTGAGTACGTTGTCGGCGTCAAAACTACCTGACGATCCGGAGACGCCGGAATTGTATGCCGTGCTTCGGATCATGCAGGTGATTTTCAGCCTCGACATCAGCACGAAGGTCAAAGAGGTTTTGGAACGGCTGGAGCCGTATTCGAAAATCCCGAAATATCACCGTTTGATTCGCATTTTGTGGTGGTATTTCGTTAAGAATGCAAGAAAAGAGTCGCGTCAGGGAGTGATGACCGTTACCGAAGCTGTCAAAAAAATGATAGGAGAAAAAGATATGTCAATGGTTTTAGAAATGCTCAAAGCCGAAGGAAAAGCCGAAGGAAAAGCCGAAGGGAAGGTCGAAGGGAAGGTCGAAGGGAAGGCCGAAGGGAAAACAGAGACGCTCCTGAAAATCCTCCGGGCAAGGTTTACGAGGATTCCCAGGGATGTAGAGAATACGATCAGCAAAATGACCGACCCGGTAGCTCTGGACTCTTGGGCAGTCTATGCTGCAACATGTGAATCAATGAATGAGTTTTCCGAGGCGATCCGCTGAAACAAATTTGCGCTTACTTGCACGTTTTACGAAGGGTCAAACGGCAGATCGAAAGGCCAAATTTGGACAAAATGAAGAGCGAGTTTTCGCCAAGGTAGCATCTTGTTTTCCGCGGGAATTCGGCTATGATATGGAACATAGTCGTTCGGCGAGTCTCGAACGGCAAGCCCTCGGCAAGGTGCCGACAAAGGTGCCATCATCGGCGAGGTGCCGTTGGTGGTGCCGTCAAAAAACGGACGAACGGGCACGAAAGGGAACGATTTTTGAACGCCGTAAGACTTTGACGTGTTTGGAGTTGTGGCGTAAGTCATTGTTTCGCAATGTTTTACGTCGACTTGCCGACAATCGTTCTCTTCAGTCTCTTAATCCGTGGGTCGTTGGTTCAAGTCCAACAGGGGGCACCTGCGGGGTAATTCTTTCTTGTTGGAAGGGTTGTTTGTGAGAACCCGCTTAGGGGGATTCTACGGAATCTCCCTTTTTTCATCCCTTTTTTTGAAAATTTTTTCGACCGCTCTTGAATCAAATCCTATTTTCTGGTAACGTGCGGCCTTCAGTCAAAACGTTCACCCTCTTACCAATCTTGGTTCCCCACCAGAATCTGTGGGCAAAAAAATAGGTTTTTTGAGGTATGTGGAACAGAAAAGTAGATAATGGACCTTGAAAGTAAAGTATTTCAGTCACGTTGTATCGAAATAGTACATCTGGAAATATCTGTCAAATT
>CAZNVM010000416.1:0-16097 GCA_964576215.1 uncultured Planctomycetaceae bacterium | reverse complement strand
GTCGATCCAGAACTTTTCGTTGGCTTGAATTTTTCGGCCTTGAGCGTCGAGCAGGTAGTCGAATTGTGAAATCCCTTCACCGGAATCCATGACACTGTTGGCATTGTCGTCCCGGAAGTTTGTCAGCTTGATCAGCCGGTTTTTTCTGCCTAATTGTCAAATATCAAGACGCATTATACGGCGTCATTATTGCCCAGTATTTTACTCGTTTTGTTCGGATTTGTCAAGTGTTTCGTCGTCCGAATTTTCTCCGAAATCCGGGGCCGAAACTGACGGTTTTTGGTCAGATGAAATGGTCTGAACAATCGCAGTCCGTTTCGACCGGTTCGTCTTCAGTTTCTGGCAAGTTTTCGGACGAGGTGGCGTCATTTTCCGCTTCCCGGACAGCCGCTGGGCAAGCACATCACCGTACTTGCGGCGAGCGGAGTGATCGGTTACAATAGGCTTCCGGAATGCTTAAAAAAAAGGAGAGATAGGCAAAGCACGAAGCATAGGTAATTTGCACGATCCCGGTTTATGCAGGAAAAATCGCAGGAAAAACTAAAAAATGCTAAAAATTACCGGGGAAGATCAATGTCAGAATTACCCAAAAGTATTAAAATTTAAGGAAATTGGAATCGGAAATAGAGGAGAGAGAATTGCTTTTTCACTTATCACTTATCACTTATCACTTATCCCCCCATTTGTTTACGGCTTGAGTTCTTAACACACTTCAACAGTACAAACCAAGAACATGAAATCACGAAGTACGACCATATTGACGGTTCGACGCAACGGTTCGGTTGCCATCGGCGGCGACGGGCAGGTTACGCTCGGCGAAACGATTATGAAATCGGACGCCAATAAAATTCGCAAAATTCTCGACGGCAAGGTCATCACGGGCTTCGCCGGTTCCACTGCGGACGCATTTGCGCTGATGGAACGATTTGAAGCGAAATTGAAAGATTATCCGTCGAATGTTCCACGAGCGGCAACCGAACTGGCGAAAGAATGGCGAACCGACCGTTCGTTGCGACGGCTTGAGGCGATGATGATCGTCGTCGACGCTGCGAACACGTTGTTGCTTTCCGGTAACGGCGACGTGATTCAACCGACCGACGGGATTTGCGCCATTGGAAGCGGCGGAAATTTCGCAATGGCTGCCGCAAAAGCCCTGTTGCAACACAGCAAGCTTTCCGCGGCGGAAATCGTCCGGATTGCCTTGAAGATTGCGTCGGAAATTGATGTTTACACGAACGAAAACATTCTGATCGAAGAGATTGCCGCCGCAAATTGACAGGGGATTCTCATTCCTCCTTCATGGTTCGTAATGGATGGTCCGGCAATGAACGATTGTTTCATGTTACAGAACTCGTTATTGTCCGTCAAGATCGGGAAAATTACATTCCTCTTACGTATTCCATCGGGAACGTGTCAAGTGTATACTCAATGAACGTCTCAACTCAACCCTCATCAAACCATGAAAAACACTGACTGTATCCTGCATCTTGTGCTTTGCATGTTGGTCTTTGCCGCTTTTTCACTTGCGGACGAGCCCCCGATCCGGGGAGTCGTTCTTGGCAGCCGTGATTTGAAAACAGTGGATTGGGCAAAATTGGCCCACGAAAACGGTCTCAACACCATCGGAGCCGACGCCTCTTTTGTGAAAACGGAACAAGGTAAAAAATTTCTTGCCGACTGCAAGCAATACGGTATCCAAGTCGAGTACCATACGCACGCAATGCGGTCATTTTTGCCCCGGAACCTGTTCGAGCAAGACCCGTCCCTGTTCCGCATGAACAAAGACGGCGAGCGGGTGAACGATTATAACCTTTGCGTTCACTCGGAAAAAGCACTCGATACCGTTGCGCAAAATGCCCGTCGTTTTGCGGAAACGACGCCGTCCGACAATCATCGGTACTATTTCTGGCTCGACGACGGCGCACCGGTCTGCGAGTGTCCGGAGTGTTCCCGGTACTCGGAAAGCGAACAGGCACTTCTCGTGGAGAACCGGATGATTCAGGAATTGCGGAAGTTCGATCCCCACGCACAACTGGCACACCTGGCCTACCATACGACGACGGCGGCACCGAGGAAAGTGAAACCGGCGGAAGGCGTCTTTTTGCAGTTTGCGCCGTTTCACCGTGTCTGGGACAAACCGTTGACGGACGAAACGGCGGCGGGAAGCATTTCGCACAAGGAGTATTTGCAGCATTTACGGGACAATCTTGAGGTTTTTCCTGCGGAAACGGCGGTCGTTCTGGAATACTGGCTCGACGTTTCGCTGTTCAGCGGTTGGAAGTATCCTGCGGTGAAACTGCCCTGGAATAAAGCGGTCTGCGAATCGGACTTGAAAACGTACACCAATTTCGGTATCAAAAATTTCATGTCGTTTGCCGTCATGGTGGATGATGAATATTTGAAAAATTACGACAACGACCTCCAATTTCTGAAAGAGTACGGCGAGCTGCTCAATAATATTGTACAACCGAAGCGGGGCGTGGTTTTGAGCGTCCAGGATTTGGAAACCGTGGATTGGCCGAAACTGGCCTGCGAGAACGGCATCAACACCATTGGAACGCATGTTTTTCCCAAACAGGTTGCCGCCTTTATCGATTCGGAGAAAGGACGGCAATTCCTGGCCGACTGCGAAAAATACGGCGTTAAAGTGGAGCACCAGCTTCATGCGATAGGGGAATTGTTGCCGCGGGAATTGTTTGCCGAAGACCCGACCATGTTCCGCATGAATGAAAACGGACAACGGGTGGGGGACTGCAATTTGTGTGTCCACTCGCAAAAAGCGTTGGACAAGGTTGCAGAAAAAGCGGTGCATTACGCCAAACTTCTGCCCGCCACCAATCACCGTTACTACTACTGGATCGACGACGGGATGCCGATGTGCAAGTGCCCGGAATGTGCGAAATACTCGGACAGCGAACAGGCGTTGATTGTCGAAAACCGTATCATCAAGGAATTACGAAAACACGATCCTGAAGCATTGCTTGCCCACCTGGCTTACCACAACACGATGTCCGCTCCGCGCCGGGTGAAACCGGAAGAAGGGATATTCCTCCAATACGCGCCGATTCATCGCACTTGGGATAAGCCGATCGACGAATCGCATCTGCGGCAGCTCAAGGAAAATTTGACGGTCTTTCCCGTCGAAACGGCGGAAGTGTTGGAGTATTGGCTGGACGTTTCCCTTTTCAGCAAATGGAAAAAACCGGCGGTGAAACTCCCTTGGAATCGGGAAGTCTTTGAATCGGACCTTGAGACGTACACAAGTTTGGGCATTCGGCATATCACCTCGTTTGCCGTCTACATCGACGATAAATACATCGAAACTTACAAAGACCTGGGCTTTCTGAAGGAGTACGGTGACGGCTTAAAAAATCTTCCTCAAAAAGCCGTAACGAAAAATCCGCCGGAACGCTGTACGGTAATCACGGTGGAGGACGGTCTTATTCATCTGGATGGAGAAAACACGGAACCCCAATGGGCTAACGCTCCTTGTATCGGCACGTTTACCAATCCGTGGAACAGTGCCGTCAACCCGGCCACCAGACTCTCATTCCTCAAGGATAGCCAATATTTGTACTTCTTTTTCGAGGCGGAAGACACGGACCTGATGATCGAGTCGGCTTTTACGAAGGAGCGTGATGCAGAGAAGGAAGACCGGGTGGAACTGTTTTTTTCCAAAGACAAGGAAATGAACGAATACTTTGGTCTTGAGATGGACCCGGCAGGCAGGGTTCTCTCCTATGCGGCACAGTATTACCGAAAATTCCGGTTCGACTGGGAACCGCCGGAAGGATTTGCCGTTGCCGCTCGTATTCGTCCTGGCGGTTACTCCGTGGAAGGGGCCATCCCATTGGGTTTTCTCGAAGCGTTGAAGAACGACGATGGTTCCCTTTACTTCGGGGCGTACCGGGCGGAATTCAGCAAAAACGAGGATGGAGCAATCGTCGAGAATTGGCTCACCTGGGTTGATCCCCAAACGGCGTCCCCCGATTTCCATGTGCCTCAATCGCTTGGAATGATGGCCTTCCAAACGGCAATGAAAAAAATTTCAGTACGCCGGGATCGTAATCTCTCCCAACCGGGCCGTTCCGGTCAGGCCGCGCAACGTTAATTCGATCTGGAACCGATAGTTGCCGACCGTTAAAATTTCCAGCGAACCGTTGGAAGTGCGGCCGTTCGGAAAAAAGAGTATCGGCTCCGACCAGACCGGTTGCGTCGGTTCGGAAAAGCTCGGGAAAGAATGAAGGTCCGTTCCGACGGTGCGAGTTACGTCAATCTCAAGAGTTTCACCCGGATTCAAAATCGGTTTCACGGTTCCGAACGTAAAGCGATTCGGCAAACTCTTGCGATAAGCGAGCGTGGAAAACTGCTCGTCCGGAAGCCTTTCCTGATCCAAGGGCGTTCCCACAGACCGGGTGGCATATGGGGAATCAGGCGTTTCGGAATGGAGAGCGTCGTAGACTTTCTTGGGAAGTATTTCGTAAACACCGGTTTGACTTTGATACCGAAACAGGTACGCTTCGCCGGATTTCATTGCGTCGAGCCGGGTTGTGTAGAGTTCGCCTTGCAGAGTTTGAGCGGCACTTTTGAGCGTACTGCGAACCCAAACCCGTTTGAGCCAGGGTGCGGCCAATGCCATGATGGCCACAACCAGCACCATCACAATTAACAGTTCCAACAAGGTAAACGCCGAATGGGGTCGCATCATTTTTTGGGGTGAAAGAGAGGATATTGTAACGTTTTCACCGTTTTTGGTCAAGCAAACTCCTCCCAAATTTTCGCCCCTATCAGGAGGATTGCAAAGTCGCTTTTTTCCTGGGAACGCAGGCTTCCAGCCTGCCAGTGAGTTCGTAGGCATCCTACCTGTGCAGGGTCCGCAACCTTCGCGCAGGCTGGAAGCCTGCGTTCCCAGGGACTTTGCAATCCTCCTGTCCCCCCTATCAATGACCTAATCGTTACAACAGTTCGTTTTTTGAGGTGTTTCCGAAATTTTCCCCCCTTTTTTCGGACAAAATTCTTAAAGTTTTAGAAAAAATGGATATTATAGGGGTTTATTAGGAACAGACTTCAAAATCTTGCGTAGAAGTTGATAAATACGTCGCATAGGGTGCGATGGCTAAGGGTTAAGAATCAACAGAATCAGATAAACCATGACAAATAAACAAATTTTAACGATCCTTCTGGGTTTGTCGTTTTGCACGACTTTTGGGGCCGGCCAAGCGGACGCGGCCTTCGGCGATTGCATCTCTTGGATTTGGGGCGGAAAAAACGAATCAACGACTTACTCTCCTCCGTACTCCCCGACGGCCAAGTCGATGGTTTCCGACTCGAACCAAAGCGGTGGACAGATTTTAGGGCAGTCCACCTCGGCGACGCCTGTGTACGTAACCTCCCCGTCGTACACGGGTGTCCGTCCGGACGAATACTATCCCGCTCCGTCCTATTCCGCCATGAAACCGATCCAACCGGTAACGGAGTTGCGACCGGTCGTGAAAAAGGAATGGACCTATGCACCGGTTACTTCGGTTGCTTATAAACCGGTACAACAAATTGATCCGCAAACAGGCCTGGTTTCAACGTATTACCAAGCAGAGGAGTCGAAAACACTGCTCCCCTGGTTGCATCGGAAAGAAACGGTCGAATACAAACCGGTGCTTGTTCCGCCGAAACCGGTGCCTGCTCCGCAAATCGTCCAGGTACATTACGCAGGTCCGCAAGTTCAGACTCCGGCGGCACCGGTCGTCTATGTTTCCGCGTATGATCCGTGCAATCCGTGCGGCAATCTTGTCTCTATGCGGGATTATTCGGAACCGATTCCCACGCAAACGTTTGGCGACTTGACGCTTCATCAATCGCCAAACGCTTCGAGTACCGCTTCGGCGTTCGTTTCCCGAAATACCGGCGGACGTGACGTGAACTACGGAATCCCGCCGGTTCGGGAAGGGTACGGTCCGGGAGATTCCCGTGCTTATTCCCAGACTTACCCGGGAGCGACGCCTGTTTCGGCGGCGGATCAGGTTCCCGTGATCGGTCAATCCGTACAGAAACCAAATGTCACGCTAAAACCGTTGATTTCCGAAGCGGATATTCGACCGGTTCATCCGTACGGCGAAACGGTTGAAAAAACGGAAACGTCCGTGAAATCATCGAACTCGATCACGACCCCCGTTCCGGATTTGCCGGTAGTCAAACTGAACAAAGAAGTGCCGTCTGGTCAAAAACTCGTTTCGCCGACGCAGGTTCATCTCAAGTACCAACCGATTGACGCCAGATGAGTTGAATTATCCTCCTGCCTCTTGATGTTGATCGCTTGACAATCTATACCATACAATGTCAATAAATTGAGGTTTTGATTGAACACGTCAACGAGCCACGCCCCATCAGAGCCGCGCACGGAGTAAGCGGTTTTCACGTTGCCGCCGGGGGCACCGCTTACTGCGTGCGCGGCTCTGATGGGGTTTACGGTTAGCGAAAAATGGCAACTGATTGGCGTTGAGTAGTCTATTTCCCAAAATTTCCCCGGCTCTTTCATTCGGGGATAAAAAACCTATAATTCCATCGTTGGATTTTTGCTTTTTCACTCCGGGAACCTAACAAAGGAAAGGAAGGTCGTTTATGTGGAAGTGCCCTGCTTGTCAAGCTGACGTTGAAGATTCCTTACGCCAATGTCCGCAATGCGGATACACCCAAACGCAACCGACCACCAGACCGGCGACCCCGGCCGTGGTGGTGCCGCCGGTTTCCGAGGACAAGGTTACTTGGCCTTATTCCGGTAAAGCGTTTCGTGCACGCATCATTTTCAATTGCCTTTTGACGGTCCTTTTCGTCGCTCTGGGAGTTTATCTTACGATGATACAGAAATGGGGGGATTCTAAGGTCGTCTGGGGAATTGTTGCGGTCATTCTTGCGGTGGATTGGTTTTGGTTTTACGGCAATTATTGGTACAAAACAAATTGTATCCGTTACCGTTTGGCGGAAGCACATTTGTATTTCGAGCACGGTTTTTTTCGTCGCACGGTTGACACGATGGAACTGATCGGCATTGCCGACTTGCGGATGCAGCAAACGCTTTGGGACCGTTTCATTAACGGCGGCGTCGGAATGGTCGAAGTTTTTTCCGTTTCCGATAAAACCAACGAAACGTTGAAGATGAACGGCCTGGAAAACCCGCAGGAGGTTCTCGAAAAAATCGACAATGCCCGACGCCGACTCCGGGGACGTGGAATCGTGCAAATGTAAAACCAAGGTTATCCACCTGATTTTCGAGAAAAAACAGCCGGAAATTCAAGAATGTCGAATTTTCTCGACCAAACGATTCAGACGCTTGGCGACCGCAAAGACGCCCTGATTCCGCTTCTGCAAGCGATTCAAGCGAAATACCGCTATTTGCCGTCCGATGCACTTGAGTACGTCTGCCGCCAGACCGAAATTACGCCGACCGACATTCTCGGCGTTGCTTCGTTTTACGATCAGTTCCGCTACAAACCGGTCGGCGAGCATCTCATCCACGTTTGTACGGGAACCGCCTGTCACGTCAAAGGTGCAAGTCTCGTTTACGACGCCTTCCGCAACCATCTCGGCCTGTGCGGTTGCGAAGATACCGACGCCAAAGGACAGTTCACCGTCCAAAAAATCGCCTGTCTCGGTTGTTGCACGCTTGCTCCGGTCGTTCAGATCGACCGCGTCTCCTACGGACACCTGACCGTGCAACAGATCGGCGACGTGATCGACGATTTTCTCAGCCGGGAAAACACCGCCGAAAACGCAACGGCGTTGTCTATGAAAACCGGCACGGAAATCGGTGAAGTCCGGATCGGCCTCGGTTCCTGTTGTCAGGCCCAGGGGAGTGCCGCCGTTCGGGACGAACTTCAACGGGTTATCCGGGAAAGCGGGCAAGCCGTCCATATCAAACCGGTCGGTTGCGTCGGCATGTGTCACCAAACGCCGCTTTTGGAAACCGTTACAAAAAACGGCGTCTCCAAATTCTACGCCAAAGTCAGGCCGGAAGATGTTCGGACGATTTTGTACCGTAATTTCAGACCGGCAAGCTGGAAAAAACGGACGTTGCTCAAGATGGAAAACTGGTTGGCCCGATTTTGGTCCGACGAATTTGCCGATCCGTCCCAGGAACGCCGAATCGAACTGGAGCAGGATCCGGTCCGTTCGTTTCTGGAACCGCAGGTCAATATCGCCATGGGAACCAGTGGACGGCTTAATCCGACCGACCTGGACGAGTTTCTGGAGGCTGGGGGTTTTGCCGCCTTGAAACGGGCCGTGTTGGAAATGAACGCGAAAGAAATTCTCCGCGAACTGGAAATCTCCGGGCTTCGAGGTCGCGGCGGAGCGGGTTTTCCGACGTTCCAAAAATGGAAACTCGTCCATGACGCCACCGATTCGCAAAAGTACGTCGTTTGCAACGGCGACGAAGGGGATCCCGGAGCGTTCATGGACCGGATGCTTTTGGAATCGTATCCGTTACGGATTCTCGAAGGAATGACCATCGCCGCCAAAACCGTCGGAGCGACCCAGGGATATTTGTACATTCGGGCCGAATATCCGCTTGCCGTTGAGCGGGTTCGCCAGGCGATTGCCCTTTGCGAACAAAACGGTTTTCTCGGCTCAAACATTTTGGGAACAAACTTTTCGTTCGAGCTAAAAGTCAAGGAAGGGGCCGGAGCGTTCGTTTGCGGCGAAGAAACCGCCCTGCTCGAATCGATTGAAGGGAAACGCGGAATGCCGCGATTACGACCGCCGTATCCGGTCCACAAAGGGCTTTGGGACAAACCGACGCTGGTGAACAACGTTGAAACGTTTTCGCTGGTTTCCTGGATACTTCAAAACGGCGGCACCCGGTTTGCGGAGCTTGGCGTCGACCGAAGCAAAGGCCCGAAGGTGTTTGCACTCGCCGGTAAAGTGCGGCGCGGCGGCTTGATTGAAATCCCGATGGGGATCACGATCCGGGAAGTCGTCGAAAAGATCGGCGGTGGTATCACGAACGACAAACGCTTCAAAGCGGTGCAGATCGGCGGACCGTCCGGCGGTTGCATCCCGGCGGAGTTTGCGGACACGCCGATTGACTACGAATCGCTTGTTTCCGTCGGGGCAATCATGGGGTCCGGCGGGTTGGTCGTGCTCGACGAAGACGATTGCATGGTCGATATTGCACGTTATTTCCTGCAATTCACGCAGGAACAGTCGTGTGGTCGATGTACGTTTTGCCGCATCGGAACAAAGCGGATGCTCGACATTCTCAACCGGATTTGCGAAGGTCGCGGAAAGCCGGACGACTTGAAAAACCTGGAAACGCTTGCCGGGCAGGTGAAAACCGCGAGTTTGTGCGGACTCGGCAAAACGGCTCCGAACCCGGTCCTTTCGACGCTCCATTATTTTCGTAACGAATATGAAGCCCATTTGAACGGCCGATGTCCGGCGGGAAAATGCCGCGAACTCATTGAGTATCGCATCAACGACCATTGCAACGGTTGCTCGCTTTGCAGCGGCGTCTGTAGCGTCGGTGCGATCCCGGCAACACCGTACCGTAAGCACTCCATCAACCGCGAGCTTTGCACGAAATGCAATGCCTGCCGTACCGCTTGTCCGCACAACGCGGTAGAAATTCATGCACCGGCTCGTTGACTTACATCATTCGGATCACCCCACGAATATATCCGACGGATTCCATGAGTCCGGGGAGCGGATCCTTTGTTTCGGCCTCATACTCGAACGAAACGACACGGTCGTATCCCACTTCTTTCAGGGTGGCAATGACTGCCGGAAGGTCGATGACGCCGCGACCACAGATACAGGTGGTTCCTTCCGGGGCGGCCTGCGTTACGTCCTTGATGTGTAGATCGAAAAGCCGGTCCTTGTACTTGCGGATCGACTCCATCGGATCAGCCCCGATTCGAACCGTGTGCCCGACATCGATACACAGCCCGATTCTCGGATCAAGATGCTTGACCTTTTCGTAAACGGACTGCGGTGTCGGATATTTTTTGTCTCCGGGACCGTGATTATGAATGGCAAGGTAAATTCCAGTTTCCTTGACCTTTTGATCGACCAAATCGAGAACCTTTTCATCCGGTACACCGACAATCGTGTTCATCCGGGCGGCTTTAGCGTATCGGAAAGCGTTTTCAACCTGGTCGGCGGTGCTCATCTGGATGACCCCGGCTCCATAAAGTTGCAGTCCCTCTTCCTCCACCACCTGAGCCGCTTGAGCACATTCTTCGTCCGAAGCGTCCAGATTCAAGTGCATCTCCTTGAAGCAAAGGTAATTCAACCCTGCCCGCTTCGCAAATTGAATCGTCGTCGCCTGATCGAAGTTCCGCGTGGTGTAGGACGCGAGTCCCAAGTTGAACTTGATTTGACCGCTGGCCGATTTCTCCGCTGCATGAAGCGATGAAGACGGAACTCCGAAGCCCAGTCCGAGTAAGGAAACGCCGGTAATGCCTAAAAAATGTCGTCGTGATTGCATGGTTTTGTAATGGTATTATTTTGGACTGTTATGCTCGTTCTTTGAACGCCTTAATCATCATTGGCACCACCTGCCGCAGGTCGCCGACGATGCCGTAATGAGCGATGGAAAAAATCGGTGCATCCGGGTCGGAGTTGATCGCAATGATTTTCGCCGACTCGTCCATTCCGGCCCGATGTTGAATCGCCCCGGAAATCCCGCAGGCAATGTACAACGCCGGACGAACGGTCGTACCCGTTTGACCGATTTGGTGTTCGTGCCCGATGTACCCGGAATCGACGGCGGCCCGACTTGCCCCAACCGCTCCGCCGAACGCACCGGCCAAGTCGAAAATCAGGTCGAAATTCTCCTTGCTTCCGACTCCAGCCCCTCCGGCAACGATAATCCGGGAACCTTTGAGGTTCAAATGCCGCTTTTCGGTGTGCCGCTTAATCACCTCAACCGCTTCGAGAAGCGGATCATCGACGGGATCAAGCGAAACGGATTCCCGGACGATTTTCCCTTGTCGGCTTGAATCAGGTGCATGGAGCGGGATTACTCCTTCGCGGACCGTCGCCATTTGCGGCCACCAGTCGTAGTTCACGATGGTCGCAACGATATTTCCCCCGAACGCCGGGCGGATTTGGAGCAGGAGATTTTTGTGAACTTTGCCGGTTTTTCCGTCGGTTACGTCGGAAATTTCCAAGTCGGTGCAATCGGCGGTCATACCGCTTCGGGTCGCCGACGCAACTCGCGGAGCAAGGTCCCGACCAAGATTGGTCGCCCCGTAAAGGACGATTTGCGGACGGTGTTTCGCAATGAGTTCCAGCAAAACCTTTGCGTAAGGAATTGTACGGAAATCTTTCAATGCGTCGTGTTCGACGAGATAGACCTGGTCGACGCCGTGTGAGATCAGCGGTTTGGCGAGCGGTTCGATTCCTTTTGCACCGAGGAGCACCGCCCCGACCGGAACGCCGAGCTGATCGGCCAATTGCCTCGCTTTGCCGCACAGTTCCAGCGAAACGTCGCCCAATTGTCCATCCTGTTGTTCCGCGAAGACCCAAACTTCGCCGTTTGTATTTTTTTCGATCATACCTAAAAAAATTCGTAATTAACAGTGTCGCGTAATTCGTAATTTGAGAGAACTTCCAACACCGCATTATACTTTGATCTCCGATAAATAACAAGAGGCGATTCGATTGGTAAAATCAGAATCAGGAGGATTGCAAAGTCGCTTTTTTCCTGGGAACGCAGGCTTCCAGCCTGCCAGTGAGTTCGTAGGCATCCTACCTGCGCAGGGCGGAGACTTCATTCCGCAACCTTTTTTCCTGGGAACGCAGGCTTCCAGCCTGCCAGTGAGTTCGTAGGCATCCTACCTGCGCAGGACAGAGACTCCATTCCGCAACCTTTTTTCCTGGGAACGCAGGCTTCCAGCCTGCCAGTGAGTTCGTAGGCATCCTACCTGCGCAGGACAGAGACTCCATTCCGCAACCTTCGCGCAGGCTGGAAGCCTGCGTTCCCAGGGACTTTGCAATCCTCCTGGTTCCGACGGTTCTGATTCTTGCCTTTAACCCGGGGATATGATATACTCCGTCCGCAACGTGTTGTGGTTAATTATTTTAAAAGTCATTTCATATTGATTCGATGCAGTTCTTTCGGTTCTGGACATTCCTCCTGTTTTTATTTTTCACCGGATTTTTCCAGGCGGCCTCCGCAGAACCACCGTTTTCCAGGGAACGGCTCCTGACCGATTGGATATACCAGGACCATTCGCTCAACACAGCGGAGTGCTTTTCCAATTCGGACAACTCCCTCGTCGAGCAAAAGATGCTTGAAAAGGTGTTTCTCGAACTCTCGCCGGAACAATCCGAGCCGCTTCAGGAAGAGAAAGAAAGACTGCTTGCGGCAAAAGTTCCCGGAAATGATCCGCGTTGGAAATCGCTTTATCTTCAAGCGTGCCAAATTCGCCGATTGAATCGTCTTGCCCCGCTTGTACAGAAATTTCCGAACATCGTTTACACGAAACATTCCGTCCTGGGCGGTTCTCATTACGCTTACACGGAAGAGCCGACCGACGCTCAGATGCCGGAACGGAATCACGATTTTCAGCCGGGTGGACAAATCTGCCTGCTCACGCTCAACGCCGATGGAACCCTTTCGTCCAAAATGCTTTACGAAACGCAAACCGGCTTTCTGCGCGACCCGGACGTCTCCTACGACGGCAAGCGAATCCTCTTTTCCATGCGAAACAACATGGAAACCGACGATTTCCACATTTACGAATACGATTGCGAAACCCAAGCAGTGCGGCAATTGACCGACGGACTCGGATTCGCCGATATTGAACCGTGTTACCTGCCGGACGGAAATATCCTGTTCACTTCGACCCGATGTATGCAGATCGTCGATTGCTTTTGGACCGACGTTTCCAATTTCTACATGATCGACAAGGACGGGCACTTTCTCCGCCGGATCGGTTTCGATCAGGTTCATACGAATTACCCGAAGGTTCTTGAAGACGGGCGAATCACTTATACCCGCTGGGATTACAATGATCGCGGTCAAATTTTTCCGCAACCGCTTTACGTGATGAATTACGACGGGACCGGGCAAACGGAATTCTATGGCAATAATTCCTACTTCCCGACGACGATTGCCCACGCTCGGGGAATTCCCGATTCTCCCAAGGTTGTTGCGATTGCGACAGGGCATCACTCCCATCAGCGAGGCAAGCTGATCCTGATCGACCGAACAAAAGGAACCCAGGAAAATTCCGGCGTCCAACTGATTTGTCCTCCCCGCGAAACACCGGCTGTCCGAATCGACATTTACGGCCAAGACGGCGAGCAGTTCCAATATCCGTATCCGCTCGACGAAAATCTTTACATTGTCGCTTATGTGCCTGAAGGATTGACGTGGGGGAAATACGAGCATAAGTTCGGCCTTTATCTCATGGACATTGAAGGCAACCGTGAACTTTTGGTCCACGATCCGGCGATTTCCAGCGGGCAGGCGGTTCCACTTATTTCGCGTGAGATTCCGCAACTTCGGGCCTCCGCCGTTGATTACCGGAAGACGACGGGAACGTATTACGTGCAGGACGTTTACGTGGGACAAGGCATGGAAAACATCGAACGGGGAACGATCAAATCGCTTCGGATTGTCGCGTTGGAATTCCGTGCGGCGGGAATCGGCAGCGGCAGAAACTCCGGACCCGCTGGCGGAGCATTGGTTTCAACCCCCGCCGCCTATAACAACGGCGCTTGGGGCGTCAAGCACGTTCTTGGAACGGTCCCAATTGAGGAAGACGGCTCGGCGTATTTTGAGGTTCCCGCCCGAACGCCGGTCTATTTCCAATTGCTCGACGAAAACGGATACGTTATTCAAACGATGCGAAGCTGGTCAACGCTTCAACCGGGCGAAATGTTTTCCTGTATTGGGTGTCACGAAAACAAGACCGGAACGCTCGACAACGTCAAACCGACGGTCCGGCAGGCACTGAAAAAACGGCCCCGAAAACCGGAACCGCTGTTCGGACCTGATCGCCCTGCCGACGCCGGCTTCAGTTTCATGCGGGATGTGCAACCGATTCTGGATACGCATTGTGTCGGGTGTCATACCGGTCAGACCGATGCGCCGTTCAGTTTGTTGGGAAATTCGTACATTCCGAAAGACCAAAAAGAGAATGATTCGTTTCAGCAGATCGGTCGGGATTTCAGTGAAGCGTACCTTAACCTGATTCAAAAAGGCCAATCGAACGAAATTGTCAATTGGCTCGGCATTCAGGAAGGGCCGCCGGTTTTGCCGCCGTACCATGCCGGAGCGGTGAAAAGCAAATTGCTTGCCCAATTCGAAGGGGAAAATCCGCACAATAATGTCCGGCTCAGCAAACAGGAAAAACGGATTCTCGCCTGTTGGATCGACCTTTTGGTTCCGTATTGCGGTTCGTACACCGAAGCGAACATCTGGACCGACGAGCAAAAAGCGGAGTACGACTATTACCTGAACAAACGCAAACGGATGGAGGAACTCGAAGCGGTTGGGATTTCGCTTTTGGTACAAAAAAAACAGGCGGAGGAACAAATCGAATACGGTGAAGACCCGAAGGATGTCGCTTTCCCCGATCCGAGCGGGGTTCCGGTGTTTGACGCCGGAGGTCGTCAGCGCAAAGCCGAGTTCCTTGCCCATTGGCCGGTCAAGCGGCAAAACGTCCCGATTTACGGCCAAAAAAACGGTGTCGAAAACGTTTATCGTAATTTGGCTCTCAATCCAAAGAGCGAACAATTCGGTTATCCCCAGGCGACGTCGAACAGTGAATTCGCAATGCGACCGGAATTTGTGGCGCAAAACGCAATCGATGGAAAGACGGACAACGCCGGTCACGGACCGCAATTTCCGTCTTGGGGGCCGAACAAGCGGACCGACTTGTGGTGGAAAGTCGATTTCGGACGGCCTGTGGAAACGGACAAGATCGTGATCTGGATTCGGGCCGATTTTCCTCACGACGGTGCCTGGAAATCCGCAACACTCGAGTTTTCCGACGGGTCAAAGGAAAAAATCGTTTTGGAAAAAACGGAAAAACCGCAAACGTTTACGTTTGCAAAACGAGCAACGACCTTTGTGAAAATTACGGAATTACAAGAGGATTTCCCGCTCGGCTGGTGTGCGCTCACCGAAGTCGAAGTCTGGGGGAATGATCGGAATCAATAATCCGCGAGGATCGTGAAAAAACGGCGTCCCGCTCCGGATTATTTCCCGCGTTGGTTGCCGAACCATTCGATGTGCATTCGCGGACAAAGCTGGAAACCGCTTTGGCGACAGTAGTCGAGAATCCATTCCGTTTTTTTTCGCAAGACTTCCGTATCGGTTCCCTGCGGCATGAGAAGCACACGGTCTTTGAGTACGTCGGGAAACTGCTTCAAGTATTCCTCGATTTCCATGAGATCGTCTTTCGTATCCACGACGAATTTGAGTTGATACGCATATCGTTCCATCAGGTTTCGAACGACCTCCGGCCGGTTTCGGTTCGCTTCGTGTCTTGCGATTCGGGCCTTGTCTTTCAATCCGTGGGGCGTTGAGTTGGAGAGTTTCGGACTGATCGACATAAGATCGCAGCGAACCGGCAAGTCCAACGTTCCGGACGTTTCAATCGTGATCGCATGCCCGTTTGCGTTAAGCCGTTCGGTCAGCGGGACCAATTCGGCGTAGAACATCGGTTCGCCGCCGGTCAGGACGACATGTTCTTGTCCCTGTTGCCGAACAATCTCCACGAGTTCATCGACGCCGTATTCCACACTCTCGCCGGACTCCCAGAAAGCGTAAGGAGTGTCGCAGTACCGGCAACGAAGCAAGCAACCGGCGACGCGGACGAACGTACTCTCCGTCCCGGTCCAAAGCCCTTCGCCCTGCTTCGATGTAAATGTTTCGACGATAAACACGTTAATCGGATACAAAGGGTATTTCTGACATTGATCTTCCCCGGTAATTTTTAGTATTTTTTAGGGTTCCCCACCAGAATCTGTGGGCAAAAAAATAGGTTTTTTGAGGTATGTGGAACAGAAAAGTAGATAATGGACCTTGAAAGTAAAGTATTTCAGTCACGTTGTATCGAAATAGTACATCTGGAAATATCTGTCAAATT
>CAZNVM010000415.1:0-5450 GCA_964576215.1 uncultured Planctomycetaceae bacterium | reverse complement strand
GGCGTCTTCCGCTTCGACGAGTTCCTCGACGATTTGATTGAATTCCGGCTCCATCGCTTTTTTGATTTCCTCCATCTGCGCTTTTTGCTCTTCGGTCAGGTCGAGACATTCAAACATCGACGGGTTCAGAATCGGAATTTCCCCCATCATCGCCAGTTCGTACTCCCTGACGGCCTGCATCTGCTCCGGCGTAAGGATACTTACGACATCCTTTTGCGTTTCGGTAAAGTAATAGGCGGTCAAATTTCTCAGTTGTTCCTGGTAGATACGCATCGTTTCCGGCGGAGTGTTTTCCCCGTAAGGGTCTTTTCGCATCTCCGCGTTAAGCGGAAGATTCTCAGCCAACATTTGGGCCAATACCGGATCGGTTTGTGCTTTGGTTTGATACCAATGCCCCATGCTTCCCTCTTTGGAAAACATGAAATCCAATTGGGTGAATTGTTCCGGGGTAAAGTTGAGTTCTTGCTGAAACTCTTCGCTTTGCCAAAGCGGCATTGAAGAAACGACCGCCCCATTCCCGTTCCACAATGCGCGGTATCTTTCCCGATTGCCGTTTTTGTGATACTCCCGATTTTTCGCCGACCGCATTATTCGCATAAAATCAAGCTCCTGCGCCGGAAGGAACGTCGGCAACAGGCCCGCAATCAACAAGGGTAAAACGAAAAGTCTCATGGTTGGTTCTCCGTCGTTGGTTCTTTTTTCCTCTATAAAACCGGATATTCCGGGTGATCTTTGTGGAATGCAAGATTCTTGTAGTAACGCTCATCCAATCGCAACAATAAATCAGCAGACATCCAAGTTGCGGTTTCAATTCTCTTCGCTATTTCCGGTGTGAGCGGTATTTCGGCCCTGAGAAGTTTTTGAATCGTATCTTCGGACAACTCGCAACGCTTGGCGAGTTCTGCTTCGTCAATTCCCATCTCGAACATTTTTTCAGAGATCGTCTCTCCCACCGGGGTAAGCGTAATGTAATTCGGAGTCGCCGAATATGTTTTTTTTTCTTTTATAGCAGGCATTCTCTCACCTCATTTATGATAATCAGTAATCTCAAGGATGGTGATCGCAGTCACTTGCGACCAATTCAACCCTCCGTCAAACTTTTCGGGACGTGGTTTATGATTCGGCTCAAATATCAAACGCGTCAAACCGTGTAAACTTACAGCCAGCTCTCCTTTACGGTCTGCGGTCAATTCGTGGTAATTACCTGGAAGAAACCGAAGCTCTTCCAAATTACCGGCGGCGATAATCTGATCAAACCGTAGAGAAAGAATATGTGCCCCGACTTGTCCGAGTTTCTTTTTGGCCCTCTTCGCGTCGGTGCAGATTTTCTCAACCCGGCTATTCGCGTAAGCGATTTCCATTTTGACAGTTTATTCAAATTGTATACGGGATGTGGGGCGTAAAAACTCCCCACCCCAATCTCCACTATTTCTTCTTCTCGTCAAACGAAGCGAAGGCGTAAAGGAGAACCGAGGCGATGTAGACGGACGAATACGTTCCGAAAACCACCCCGACCAAAAGGATAAACGAGAAAGTGTGAATTCCCGCTCCGCCGAAACAGTACAGGACGAGCAACACAAACGCGGTTGAAAACGAGGTCAACAATGTTCGGGACAACGTCTGGTTGATCCCTTTGTTGACCAGTTCCATTGAAATGTACGGCAACTTTCCTTTGATTTCCCGAATCCGGTCGAAAAGGATGATCGTGTCGTTAAGCGAGTACCCGATCACCATCAGAAACGCGGCAACTTCAGGAAGCCCGATCTTAAATTCAAACACTCCGACAAATCCCAGGAACGGGGCAAGCCAAAGACTCAACGCCACGCAACCAAGGGTGACGATGACGTCGTGAACCAACCCGATTGCCGCGACAATCCCGTACATGGCCCGATGGAACCGGAACCACATGTAGGCGACGATACAGACCAAACTTCCCGTAACCGCAAGGATTGCTTGAATTTGAGCGTATCGGGCGACCGCTCCGCCGATGGTCGTCGAGGTCGGGAAATAAGGATTCTCATGCCTCGTTTCCATCTCTTTCAAAAGTGCCTCGGCGTTTGCCCGGCTCGTGTGCATCGTCAAAATCCATGATCCGCTCCTTGTGCCGCCGCTTTGCAGATTGGCGGGATTCGACACGGATTCCGGGTGAGACATGGTAAAGTTGAACGTGTTGGCGAGAACCCCCTTTTCAACAGCCGCTTTCATCAAACCGTCGATTTTCGAATGGATCGCCAATTGGTTCATCAACGGTTCAACGGTCAATCTCGCAACAATTTGGTCCGTTGACGTTTCCGCGTCGGAAACCGCCTCGGAATCCGGCGTCGCCGAAGTGATTTGGGAGGCCGCCTCGTCGATTTCGGAGTGCAACACCTGATAGACCAAGTCGTCCCCGAACTCTTTTTTCATCACCCCCGCCAGGTAAGCGAGGTTTTCATTCGGATTCTTGTTAAACTCCGGCTTGATCGACGTGTTGATGATAAAGCGGGTGTGCGGCTCGGTTTTCATGCCGGTCTCTTTTTCAATGGCTTGGGCCGAAGCGGCGTCAAGCTGTACCTCACTGACGGAAATCGCGGGCAGGTCGTTTTCCTTCTTGTTCAAGGCGTCGCGGATGTCGCCGATCTTTTGTGGCTTGGTAAAGACCGCTTCGACCGAAACGCCGCCGATGAAGTCGATGTCCAGAATATCCCGACCGCGAATTCCCGTTGCCGCGAGACTGACGACCGTGCAAATCACCGAGAACGTCACGCAAATTCGCCATTTTCCCATGAAATCAAAATTCGGCTTGTCGAGAAACCGGTTCATGGTCAACGTCGTGATCGTCTTGGTTCGCTCCAGGATGTCAAAAATGGTCCGGCAACAGTAAATCGCCGTAAACATGGTAAACGTGACACCGAGGATTAACGTTACCGCAAACCCTTTGATCTGTTCGTTTCCGACGGCGTAAAGAATAAATCCGACAATCAATGAGGTCAGGTTCGTATCGATAATCGCGGTAAACGCCCGGTCAAACCCGTTGCGGATCGCCATACGAAGCGTGGCACCATTGGCGAGTTCCTCCCGCATACGCTCGAAAATAAGGATGTTTGCGTCAATGGCCATACCGAGGGTCAGAATCAACCCGGCAAGGCCCGGCAGCGTAAAGGCGGACCTTAGCGCAAGCATTACGGTCATAATCAGGAAGAAGTTCATCACGACCGCAAAGCAGGCGATTAAACCTGCCGTCCGATAGTATCCGACCATGAAAAGGAGAATGACCGCTCCACCGATCAGCATGGAATTCATCCCCTTGTTGATGGTGTCTTCACCGAGCGTCGCCCCGGTAATCAACCGGCTGGCCGGTTCCTTGCTCAAATCGGCAGGTAAACTTCCGGCGTTCATCACGGCGATCAGGTCGGAAATCTCCTGCTGCAGCTGGCGTTTTTCTTCAACCGTGTTTCTCTGACCGAATTCAATGATACCATTACTACGAATCGCGGCATTCAACCGGGGAGCCGAATAAAGCTGCCCGTTCATAATAATGCCGAGCAAACGGACCCGATCCGGGTTGACCGGGTCTTTTTTGTTCTCGTTCGTTAAAGCGTAAAACCGGTTTCCTCCATCCGCATTGAGATTGAATCCCAGTGCCAACTGGTTGCGTTCGTCGCGTGTTTCCCGGATACTGCTGATATCGGCCCCCGTAATGTTGTAATCGTCGGCGAGCACCAAGACTTCCAGCTCTTTTCCCCGTTTGCGGGTCGTGAGAGCCGGATCGTGGTCGAACCGCTGAGCTTCACCGGGAGCGGCGGGAACCCAGAATGCGAGTTCGCTTCCATCCGTTGCGTAGACGGTCTTTCCGGACTCGGCCTTCGCCAGGTCGATGATCGGCCCGTCTTTGTCGTATCGGGTCGAGGCCAAAATACGAAATTCCAACGCACCGGACTCGCTAATCATTCGCTCAATTCGGGCGACTTCGGCATCTTCCGCCTGCGGGATAATGATTCGGATTTGGTTCGTTCCGAGCTTTGTAATCGAAATTTCACGAACGCCGCCCGGGTTGATACGCATCCCCAATGCCCGGGTCAACTGATCCATGTCAACGGACGTGTCTTTCGCGGTCGCCGCTTTTTCATCGGAACCGGAATCCGCTTTGGTCAGAACGTCGTAAACAAGAATAACGCCGCCGCGAAGGTCGATTCCCAGCGTCAAACGATGCCAACCGAGAAACGTCGAAGAGACACCGCCGAGGAAGCAGAGTAAAAGGATGAAAATCCGGAGGTTATGCTCCGGCATTCTCCACGCTTTCGAGCAGGCGTTTGCAATGTAACTGGAAAGGAAGAATACCAGCACCAACGCCAACAGCGTAACGTATCCGCTCTTCCACCATTCCCGGACCACCGGTGCCGCTTGTTCGGCGACTTCTTCTTCCGCCTCGGCTTTTGTGTCTTCCGTGATCGCTTCCGGCAAATCGCCGTCCAAAGGCAACCCAATTTCCGAAAGGTTCAGTTCCGATGTAACTCCCGGAAGAATTTCTTCAACGACAACCGAGGGTTCGACCGAGGGTTCGGTAGTGGGTTCGACCTGCTCAACGGGTGCCGGCTGCTCGGCGGAAAGCTCGACAGCGGGAGATTCAACCGCCTCTTCCTGAGCGTAAACGGGGATGGAATAGGCGAGAACCGCTCCCAACAGGAGACACGAAAGAGTCGTCAGTAAACGCATCATGTAAGTAGGTGATAAGTGATAGGTGATAAATCATTTAGCCGCCGCACCCTGTGCGGCGAGGTAATTTGTTATTTTTCACTCGTCTCCGGCTCAACGGCAATCGCCGCAATCGCATGGAGGAGAAATTTGACTTTTGTATTGTTGGAATCGTCCAGTTTCAGAACGACTTCTTTTTTTTCGAGATCGACGGTGTGAACCACACCGACAATTCCGCCGACGGTGTACACTTTGTCGTTTTTCTTGAGGGACTCCAGCATTTTTCGGCGACGATCATCTTCCCGTTGCTGGGGACGGATCAGAAAGAACCAGAAAATGAACAAAATCGGCCCGATGAGGAGAAAAAGGTTCATCAAACCGCCATCACCCTGGGCAAAAAGAGGGAGGAAATCAAAAATCATGATAAATATCGCCGAATAACTCAATAAACACGACCAAAAAACACCTGCAAAGGGCTATATCATAATCGCTTTCGGTAATCCGACAAGGGGAAATGGGAATTAGATATACTTGAACTCGTCAACGAACCAGACCCAATCAGAGCCGCGCACGAAGTAAGCGGTTTTCACGTTACCACCCCAATCGATAACAAATTCACCAATAGCCCGGATATTTCATACGCCGATTCGCGGTCGAGTTTTCCGGGGGTTCAGACGTTTTTTGTCGAAAACCGGGGAAAAATCCCCGGGTTTCACGGGTTCATGGCACAAACCCCCCTTTCCCCCAATCGGCGGTTGACGGGTTTTCCAATTGTC
>CAZNVM010000414.1:0-1747 GCA_964576215.1 uncultured Planctomycetaceae bacterium | reverse complement strand
TCAAGGCAATTAAAGAAAACGTTGCGCTATTTGAAAGTCTTGTCGGGCGTTTTGGCGACTCGAAGCCGCAACCCATCGCCTCGCCCGTCAAACTGGCCGAAATCATGGCAACCAAAGCCCGGCTGATGTCCGAAGTGATTGCGGAAAGCCTGATAAATGATAACGGTAACGGTAATGGCAACGAGGATGACAGACTTTTCGGATACATGGAAGTTTTCGAAAAAGTGTTCAATTATTCCATCGCCCCGAAAGAATTTGCCGATGTTTATTCGCAAACGATTGCATACGGAATGTTTGCCGCCCGGCAATACTCGACTGATCCCGGCCATTTCAACCGCGAAGAAGCCGCCAGGCTTATCCCGAAAACCAACCCCTTTCTGAGAGAACTTTTCCAGAACGTCGCTGGCTACAATCTTGACGAACGCATCCGCTGGATCGTGGACGACCTTGCCGAAATATTCCGGGCAGCGGACATGCACACCATCATGAGTCACTTCGGAGAACGCACTCAACAAGCGGACCCGATGATTCATTTTTACGAAAATTTTCTTACGGCTTATGATCCGGCACTGCGTAAAAGCCGCGGTGTCTGGTACACGCCGCAGCCGGTTGTGAATTTTATCGTTCGGGCAGTGGACGAAATACTGCAACAGGAATTTCATCTTCCCCAGGGATTGGCCGACACCACAAAAATCAGAGTAAAAGAGACGGCAGGTGGCAGACGGCAGACGGCAGTGGAGCAGGAAATTGAAGTTCATCGCGTCCAAATTTTAGACCCCGCCGCCGGAACGGGAACATTTCTCGCCGAAACCGTAAGCCAAATCCATGAGAAATTTGCGGGACAAAAAGGCTTATGGCCGGGATATGTGGAAGAACATCTGATACCACGCCTTAACGGGTTCGAGGTTTTAATGGCACCTTACACGATGGCTCATATCAACCTTGCCTGGGTGCTGCGACAAACCGGTTATGAATCCACCGGCAACCGGCGTTTTCGCGTTTTTCTCACCAACGCTTTGCAGGAGCAGGGCAGTGAGTATGTGCCGCTTTTGTATCAATTCTTTGCCCACGAGGCGAATGCGGCCAAAGCCGTCAAAAACAACATCCCGGTAATGGTCGTCCTGGGAAATCCGCCTTACAGCGGCGAAAGCCAAAACCAGGGCAAGTGGATGACCGGATTAATGAACGATTATAAAAAGGAGCCTGACACCAATTTTCCATTACGGGAACGCAACTCGAAATGGCTCAACGATGATTATTGCAAATTCATCCGCCTGGGACAGGAATTTGTCGATAAAAACGAAAACGGCGGCGTACTGGCTTTCATTAACAACCACAGTTTTATCGACAACCCCACTTTTCGGGGGATGCGTTGGAATTTATTGAAAACGTTCGACAAAATCTATATTCTTGACCTGCACGGGAACGCCAAAAAGAAGGAAACCGCTCCCGATGGCGGCAAGGACGAAAATGTGTTCGACATCAAACAAGGGGTTTCGATCAATATTTTCGTGAAAACCGGACGAAAAAAGACAGACGAGCTTGCCCAGGTGTTTCATTGTGATCTGCACGGAAAACGAAAAACGAAATTTGACTTCCTACTGAAGAATGGATTGCAAACCGTCAAGTGGAAAAAACCAAAACTTGCTGCACCACAATACTTTTTTGTCTCTAAAAACTTTTCCCGACAAAAGGAATATAAAAAAGGATTTTGTGTACGGGAACTGTTTCCAGTGAATTCGGTCGG
>CAZNVM010000413.1:0-2702 GCA_964576215.1 uncultured Planctomycetaceae bacterium | reverse complement strand
AATTTGACAGATATTTCCAGATGTACTATTTCGATACAACGTGACTGAAATACTTTACTTTCAAGGTCCATTATCTACTTTTCTGTTCCACATACCTCAAAAAACCTATTTTTTTGCCCACAGATTCTGGTGGGGAACCCTGTTTTTTTTGAGAATGTGACGATGTGGATACAATTTTATCGGAGTATCGGCAGGAGGAAAAAAGGAAGGTGCGCCAACACCTTCTTTGTTATAGTCCTGAGAATTCTGGCGCACCTTCATCCCTGCTTTTACACCGTGATTTCAAGGGGCAAACCGTTTTTTTTAATAGGTGCGCCAAATTACAGGGGTATAAAGAGAGTTCTGACGCACCAGGGAGTTTTATCTGATCGGCCAAGTCAAGAACGGGTAAAGACGTAATTTCTTTGAAACTGTTACGAGCAAATTTGCATCCTCTTGCCCGCTGGTATATCTTGTCTTCTCAAGTCATTTGCTTTGTCGTCCGGCACGGTAAAGCACTTCGGGAACAATGCTGGAAAAATTTGTTAAATGGGAGACATACACGATGAATCAAAATTCATTTGAGCAACTCAACGTAGATCAGGTCGTATTTTGGGAGCCGGAAGATGGCCGGGTGTTTGAGAATGGTGTTTATGCTCTTGATACGGAAACTGAGTTGCTTGATGCGGAACAACCGCAGAAAATCCCTCGCATGGTCATTGCCGCCGTTTACAACGGAGAGAAGGCGTACTTCTTGATAACAAGGACTATCGCAGATTTTTTACAAATTCATGCCGACCTGATCGTTGTTATGCACAATGCGGCGTTCGATCTGGCGGTTATCAATCAGGAAATTGCTGGAAACTTTGACGTATATTCCCCGGTGGAAGCAGGGAAAGTTCGGGATACGCAGATTTTGCACCGACTTTACGACTTGGCGACAACAGGAAGTGGTGAGTTGGACGGATCGTCTTTGGAGAAGTCTTGTCGGAAACATCTTGGGATTGAAGTCGAAAAAGACATCAAGGACGAATCAGGGCAGAGTGTCCGTAAGAATTTCGGACCGTGGCTCAACCGACCAAGCGATCTTCCGCCGATCTACCTTGAGTATCTTCTCGGCGATGTCTCTGCCACGTATCAGCTTTACCTGAAATTTCACTCTCTTTACAAGCAACTATGGGGCAGTACCATCAGAGATCGGCCCTTCGGTTTTATTGATGAATCACGACTCCGTGAAGCATGGGAACAGCATGGTTCACTCACTCATCACATCCAGCTCAAGGGCGCGATTGTCTTGGACGTCGTGACGCGAAACGGGCTTCCTGTTGATAAGGATCAGCTTGCGGTATTTCGACATGAGCTTCAAGAGGAACAAAAGACAATTTTGGAAGGTCTTTTGAAATATGAGTATAGGCCCGGTAAAGGCAGTTCAAAAACGCTACAGAATATTTTGGAACAGGAAGAAAGGAAAAATGGAATCTGCTTCCTCCGAACGAATACCGGAAAAATATCAACGAAAGCCGAACATCTTGAGCCGTATAAAGAGAGTCTTCCGTTCATTGGCTTGTATTTGCGGTTCCAGAAAAACGAAAAACGGCTTGGTTCATTCCTCGACAAAATGCAAAAAGGTGTGATGCACCCCACGTTCGACATTCTGAAAAACACCGGACGTACTTCGGCGTTCGGTGATATATCGTCACAAAATCTTCCTCGTGATGAAAAGGTTCGTAATTTGTTTGTGGCGTCACCCGGTCATGTTCTTATCAGTGCGGATTTCAATGGTTATTTTTGGCAAAACCGTTGCAGGCGCATGGGTTTAAAAAACGCCTCTTTTTCCAAATATTGAGGGGTTTTTTATGTGAAACATACGTTTTTTGGCAAATTGGGCAACACAGACAAGATGGGTATCGGAAAATTTGAAACCGACAGGTCCACCTATTTTCCTATCGTTCCGACTTTTTTCACAGCGGCGTGAAATTTGCCAAAATGTTGCTATTTTTGAGGTTGGAAATGGAAGTTCAATTTTCCTCTGATCGGCGTCGTTTTTGCCTTATTCTTCACTTGACGAAGAGGACGAATACAGGTTGTGATAACATCTTACAAGTTCGAGATGCGGGAAACGAACACCTCTTCCTTTTCGCCTCGCTAAATAACGCACGAAAATGCGTTATAACTTATTGACAAGCGAGTCATCTTAACTTGCGTGTTGCCCTGGCGTTTACCGTTCAACGTCAGGGCATTTTTATTCCCTTATTCTTTGGAGAACACAATGACCCGACGTGAACTGTACAAAAACATCGCCGCACGGACCGGTGATGATTTTAAAACCATCGAGAGACTCGGCTTCGAGCCGAATATTCCTGACCCGAAAGAGCTGAAACGGAAACGACGCCTAAAACTCTGGCGACAGCAACGGCGAGACCAACACCTTGCCGCCATCGCCGCGAAATTTTCTGCAACGTGATTTTATCAACAGATAACGCAGATGAGACCGATGATTTTGTAACAGAATCAAAATCAATCCGATAAATCCGCGTAATCCAAGTTCTGACAATTCTTATGGAGACCAACATTATGAAAACGTATCCGTTCACGGTTTCCGCTAAAAATTGGTATTGCATATTTTTGCTGAAGCTGTTATTGTTCTTTCATGGGAATGAAAGAAACGATCAGGCGGTTGCGAGCGGAGCTTCGAGAACGCGATAAACTTATCGCGTCGCTCA
>CAZNVM010000412.1:0-2854 GCA_964576215.1 uncultured Planctomycetaceae bacterium | reverse complement strand
GTCGACAAGTTTGTATCGAGACCGTCATTTCGCGATGCTCCATTCCGGCTTTTATTCATCTCCCCCAATAAAAGCCGGAATGAAGCGAAGCGAAATGACGGTAAAATCAGTAAAAATCGTAAACTTGTCGACGGACTGGGTGATAAGTGAAAAACTTCCTCCAATTTCCGATCCTCGATTCCCGATTTCCGATTCCCGATGCCCGATGCCCTTAAATTTCAACACTTTTTCCAGTTTCATTACCATTTCGTTTACACTTTTGAGTACCATATCCTATTGAACCCCTCAATGTCAGGTAAGTTCCCCTTTCGCATGGAAAATACAAAACAGATTCAGCGGTACGGCGTCGTCGGCGTGATTGTCGAACAGGGGCGTTATCTTCTGATCCGGCGTTCGCAGACGGTTCTCGCGCCGGGCAAACTTTGCTTTCCCGGCGGAGGGATTGAGCCGGGCGAAACGCCGCAACAAGCCCTCGTTCGTGAATTCCGGGAAGAACTCGGCATAACGGTTCGCCCGATCCGCTTTGACTGGGAAAACGTTACGCCGTGGGGAGTTCACCTGCAATGGTGGATTGCCGAACGGGAGCCAAACCAAACGCCGGTCCCGAATCCAGACGAGGTTGCGGAGATACTCCACCTTACCTTGCCGGAAATGTTGATTCATCCGGACATGCTCGAAAGTAACCGGCCTTACCTCGAAAGGTTACTGAGTGCGCTCATTACGAAGAAGTTTCGTTAGCGACGGGGCGGGGTGGTGAATCATCCTTGAATCTGCCGCCGCTTTCCTTCGCCGATTTGCCCAAATTACCAACCACACGGTGAACGGTAAGAAAATTTTTCGAAAACTGTTGACAGCGAAAAGCGGTACAGATAGAATGCGCAACTCAGTCGCACCCTGTGCGGCGCAAGAATAATCCAGTAATAAAGGAATCGTGAAAAAATGGCGAAATCGGTGAAAAATCAGGTGTATCTGGCGGCAAGCGGCGACCTTCGGCTTTCCGCAAACCAAGACTGTTGGCCCACGCAAAAAGAAATGGAAACCGCTTTGACCAAGGCGATTTCCTCCCTCGGCTACAAAGTCGTTCGGGCGCATCCCTACAAGGAATCGGAAAAACACGGCTTTATCGCCTCGCAAAAGGAAGGGTTGGAGATTTTTTCGAAACTTGATCCGAATCAGCCGATTATCGTCGCTGAGTCCGTTTGGCAGTATTCAAACCACGTTTTGTCCGGCCTTATGGGGCATCGCGGGCCGATTTTGACGGTCGCCAACTGGTCCGGTACTTGGCCGGGACTCGTCGGGATGCTTAACCTCAACGGCTGTCTCATCAAAGCGGGACGCGAGTTTTCCACACTCTGGAGCGTCGATTTTACCGACAAATGGTTCCTGGAAAATCTCCAAAAATGGTTCGAAACCGGAAAAATCAAGCACAAAACGAACCACGTGACCCCGCTGTCCAAGTTGTCGATTCCCGGCGTGGACAAGAAGCTCGGCGTGAAGCTGGCGGAAGAATTCCGAAACTCCCGACCGATCATGGGAATTTTCGACGAGGGTTGCATGGGAATGTACAACGCCATCATTCAGGACGAACTGCTTTTCCCAATGGGTGTGTTCAAGGAACGGCTCAGCCAATCGGCCCTCTATTACGCAACGCTTCAGGTTTCCGATTACGAAGCGAGAGATGTTTATCGCTGGATGATCGACCGGGGGATGAAGTTCCATTTCGGAATGAAAGCGGCAACGGAACTCATTGAAGGGCAAGTGATGTTGCAGTGCAAAATGTATATCGCCGTAGCACGAATCGCCGACCAATTCGGTTGCGACGCAATCGGAATCCAGTACCAGCAGGGCCTCAAAGACCTGCTTCCGGCAAGCGATTTGGTAGAAGGAATGCTCAATAATACGGACCGTCCACCGGTCAAAAGCGAGGACGGCAAACGAATACTGTTTGACAAACAACCGATTACGCACTTCAACGAAGTCGACGAAGGTTCCGGTTTGGACGCGATGATTACCCGCCGGGTCAGTGCGGCCCTCAAGCAACCGCTGGAAAGTACGCTTCACGATGTCCGTTGGGGAGACTGGGATCAATCGGGAACGACAAAGGAATTCGTCTGGGTCTTCCAGATCAGCGGCGCGGCCCCTCCGGCCCATTTGGAAGGGGGCTGGCAGGGATCGGAAAGTATGCGGCAATCGACGACGTACTTCCGGCTCGGCGGCGGAACGCTTCGAGGACTCGGTAAGCCGGGCGAAATCGTTTGGTCCCGTATTTTCGTTGAAAACGGCAAACTCGGTATGGACATCGGTCGTGGTCGGGTGATTCGACTTCCAAAAGAGGAAACAGACCGCCGCTCGAACCTTTGCACAAAGGAATGGCCGCTGGTCAGTGCGGTACTCGACGGGGTAACACGTGACCAATTTATGGCGCGACACCGGGCGAACCATATCCAGGTGGTTTACGCAACCGATGCCAAAAACGCCGACAAACTGCTTGCGACGAAAGCCGCCATGTGCGAAGAACTCGGTATTGCCGTCAACATTTGTGGAACCGTGCCGAAAATAATGAAGTGAGGGTAAACCCTGTCAGAGCCGCGCCCAATCAGAGCCGCGCTCGGAGTAAGCGGTAACCCCGGTGATAACGTGAAAACCGCTCTGTGCGCGGCTCTGATTGGGTCTGGTTCGTTGACGTGTTCAAGCGGGCGGTTGTACTACGCCTCAGTCCGTCGAAGTTTGTATCGAGACCGTCATTTCGCGATGCTCCATTCCGGCTTTTATTCATCTCCCCCAATAAAAGCCGGAATGAAGCGAAGCGAAATGACGGTAAAATCAGTAAAAATCGTAAACTTGTCGACGGACT
>CAZNVM010000411.1:0-3067 GCA_964576215.1 uncultured Planctomycetaceae bacterium | reverse complement strand
AGGCTGGATCAGCTTCGTCTCTGGTCGTAAGAGCTTGCCACCGATAGGTGGCGTATAGGTCGGGGCGCGTTAGCGCCACCGTTTCGCCGCTTTGAGCGGCTCACATCATAAAGCCCCCGGCTTTGCCGGGGGATATTTACTGACCGGTTCTATAGCTCCCCGCTGAACGCCTGATGCAGGAGGGATTGCTTCAGTTCGTCGAGGGCGGCGAGTTTGCGTTGGTAGAGGGATTCGAGGTGTTGAGTTTCTTCTCGCAAGCCGTCCAGTGTTGCGACGATTCTATTCTGTGTTTTCAGGTCGGCAAACGGGAAGTACTGCTCCTCGAACGTGCTCATGTTGATATTGGCCTGAGCACTGCCTTTCCCTTGCGCTTGCAGATGGGATTTGAAACTTTGGAGCAGGTATTCAAGGTATGGTGTGCTGGTTACGTTTTCGTCTGCGACTACGCCGATTACACTATCAGGAAAGCAGGCATCAAACCCCAAAATTCCGGTTTCGGCAATGTTCGCCGCGATGGTGATACATAGCGTACCTTCCGGCCACAGCTTGCTTTGCGCGAGTCCAGCGTCGTTATACGTCTGGCTGTAAGTGGTAATGATGTGTTTGCAGTTGCGAACATCTCCGGTTTGGATGAAAGGATACTGGCCCCCATAGAGTTTGGGGTCATTCCGAGGGCGATGCTTGGATTTTCCTCGTCCGAAATCTACTGATACGTCAGCAAGCCGTTTTTCTGTCCATCCCTTCCCGTGTTGATTAAATACCTCTCGAAGCCGACTCTCAAAAACCGCGCGGGCGTTTTGGAGGTTTTGTTCGGTGTTGGCGCGGGCGGTGGCGATGGCGGTGAAGGCTTCGTCGAGGAGGGTGACGATGCGGTGTTGTTCGGCGTGAGAGCTAGGGTATGCAACCGAAAATTTCTCTGCCAGCACAGAACGTGCAAGTTCAGTTTGACCACCACAGCCTTCTCCTGCCTTCTTTAAGGCATCTTCGATGAAGATAAGCATGTAGCCAAAGAAATCTTGAAAAAATTTTCCTGAGATGGGTCGCACAATTGTTACATGCGAATCAACAGTTGTTGGTTCAGCGGGGGTCTCTCGTACTTGAGCAACACGTCCCAATGTGCCCGTTCCTGTCGAGTTGACAAGGACATCCCCAAGCTGGATAAAACGATCTGCATTTACTTTCTTTGCCTGTGCATCATGGAGACGGGCGAGACTGTAGTTAATTCGATGGTCTCGAATACATTTCTGATTCAAGACGCAAACACCTTCCTGCTCAAGATACTTTGGAGATATGCCGCGATTGATAAAGCTGCATACGTCACCGAGCTTTTCAAACTGCCACCCCGCCTTCATACCATCCCCCCAATCCTCGCCAGCACCTCCGCACTTTCCGCATCCAGCGCGGCAATTTCCGCCAGAATTTCTTTCGGCGTGCGATGCGCCACTACCTCGCCGCCGTTGGGGTTCTTCACCGACAAATCAAAACTCGCCGCGTCAATGTCCTTCACCGCCACACTCCAGCTTTTATCCGAATCGGCAAAAGTCTTTTGCAGTGTGACAAACTCTGCCAAATCCTCATCATTGAGCGGGTTGGTTTTGCCGAGGCTGCGGCCTGGGTCGAGTTGGTAGTACCAGATTTTTCGCGTGGGTTCGCCTTTCTCAAAAAACAGCACCACCGTTTTTACGCCTGCGCCTTGAAAGGTTCCGCCGGGGCAGTCGAGCACGGTGTGTAGCTTGCAGCTTTCCAATAACATTTTCCGCAAACTCACCGAGGCGTTGTCGGAATTGCTGAGGAAGGTATTTTTGATGACGATGGCGGCACGGCCACCGGCTTTCAGCCGTTTGATGAAATGTTGCAGGAACAGGAAGGCGGTTTCGCCCGTTTTGATGCCGAAATTCTGCTGTATTTCGGGGCGTTCTTTGCCGCCGAAGGGCGGGTTGGCGAGAATGATGTCGAAGCGGTCTTTTTCCTGAATGTCGGCGAGGTTTTCGGTAAGCGTGTTGGTGTGCTGGATGTTGGGCG
Source organism: uncultured Planctomycetaceae bacterium (assembly GCA_964576215.1). Lineage (GTDB taxonomy): Bacteria > Planctomycetota > Planctomycetia > Pirellulales > Thermoguttaceae > JAVBSX01. Next base: position 1,045 of record CAZNVM010000411.1, on the reverse strand, counting down.
TATCAATCCCGTGCAGAATCATGTTCATGATCGCAATGACATAGGCGAGGCTTTTCTTTTCCTTGCCGTAGAAGGTGCGTTCTTGCAGGGTTTTGAGATCGCGGGTGGTGAGCTTGGGTTGCTTGCGTAAATAATCCCACGCTTCGCACAAGAAACCCGCCGAGCCGCAAGCGCCGTCGTAGATGCGTTCGCCGATTTTGGGGGCGGTGACTTGCACCATCGCACGAATCAGCGGACGCGGTGTGTAGTATTCGCCGCCGTTGCGTCCGGCGTTGCCCATGCGTTTGATTTTTTCTTCGTAGAGGGCGGAGAGTTCGTGCTTTTCGACTTGTGAGCGGAAGCGCAGTTCATCAACGTGGTCGATGATGTCGCGCAGGGTGTAGCCGCTACGGATTTTGTTTTTGATCTCGCCAAAAATTTCACCGATTTTGTATTCGATGGTGTCGTAGCTGGTGGCGCGTTGTTTGAAGCCTTGAAGATAGGGAAAGAGTTTTTCGTCAACGAACCCTATGAGGTCGTCGCCGGTGAGTGCTTTGTTGTGGTCGAGTTTTCCGGCGGAATCTTTGGGCGCTGCCCAGTTTTCCCAACGGTAGGCATTGCTCAAAATGGGGCTGTATTTTTTGCCTTCCAGCGCGGCTTCACTGGCTTTGTCCTGCTCCAGGCCGTCGAGGTATTTCAGGAACAAGAGCCACGAGGTTTGCTCGGTGTAGTCGAGTTCGGTGGTGCAGCCCGATTCTTTCCAAAGGGCGTCGTCGATGTTTTTGAAGGCTTGCTGGAACATTTGATGTAATCCGTTAAAAAATTTTCTTTGCCGCTTCTCTCCTCCGGGCTAGGGTGGGGGGTGGTTTGAAATAGATTTACCTCCTTCCCCCGTCCCAACCTTTCCCCGCAAGCGGGGGAAGGAGTTAGGGAACCCCTGAACAAAAACAACCTCAAGCACACTCACCCAAGCCGGCGATTTTGAGCGTTTCGAGCCGACCCGGAAAGTGAAATTTCCCGCCTTTTCGCTGTGTTTCGAGGCCCTTTTGGCCTTCGATGCCCGTTT
>CAZNVM010000410.1:0-3862 GCA_964576215.1 uncultured Planctomycetaceae bacterium | reverse complement strand
GTCAGGCAAACTCTATCATTCACGTAAACAATCACCATCAATACAAGCACCCTTACCAATGGAGGTTTTCATGGAATTGACATTTCATATCGATCCCGGCGAGCAGATACAAGCAGAATACCTGTTTCTCCTCGGCTTCGGCGACCGGATGATCGACATGTCACAGCAGTTCGAATCGTCCTGGCAGTATCGCCTCGCCTGTGCCGAAGGAAAAATCCTGCTGGGAGGTCCGGCTTATCCTGACACGCCCCAAGAAGTTTTAAGTCTGGCCAGGGCATTTTACCGTCTCGGCTACATGTGCGCCAACATCCTGCTTGACGAGGCGGCCTAAAACGTAGCGGTCCCGGACGTAAAACGGAGCACACCTTTACTACAATTTCAACTTTCAACTTTTACCGAAAGAGGTATTTTACAATGGATTTCAAAAGCATTCAAGAATGGATCGACACAATGGCGATTCGAGTTGTCCGGCAGGGACAACGGAACTATTTCGTCGAGAAGGATGTGGCGGCGAGTATAAACAAGCCGTCTTTGTTGCCCGGCCAATACCGGCTGCGCCTCGACGATTTTGAAAGGTTGCCGATCAACGGCAACGCAACCGTTTGTTTGTCAGTCAAAGGACTTCAGAGACTGTACATGTCTCTGAAAGGGATCATCGACATTGATGGTGGTATGCCGTCTCACGAACTGAATTCCGTATCAATTGTCAACACAGACCTCGACCATGTTCCTCTCCCGGAGCCGGAACGCGGTTTCGATTCGCCAATCCAAAAAGCACTGACTCCGTATTTGCCAAGCCTGATCTGTCCCAACAATGCCGTTTTCGTGACACCGGAACTCGCCGTGACATTACTCGACGGCAACCTGAAAAACAGGCCGAAAAACAACCGGAACTTCAAAAGGTTATGTTCACAACTCCGCGAGGGGAAATGGAAGGTCAATGGTGCGACGATCACGTTTTCCCGGCACTGGCACCTGCTGGATGGCCAGCATCGTCTTTTTGCGATTGCGGAAACCGGTATCTCTGCACCCTGTATTCTCGGAATCGGATTTGATGCGACCGCATTTGCGACGCTGGATCAAGGGGCAAAGCGAACCAATGCGGACAATTTGTCGATTGCCGGTTTTGGAAATACTCGCCTTTTGGCCGCGATGATCGGTATCTATCAAGCCGCAAAAAACGGGAACGCCGTGAGCGGTTCCGCCCGGACCATTGAACCGGAGGACTGTGTCCAGCTTGCCCAAGAAACGCTCCACATTCAAGCCGCTGTTAAAAAAGCCAAAGAGTACCATCAGAAAGGGGCAAGGTTCGTTCCCATTTCACTGGTCGGAGGTCTCATGGCTCGCGCAATGGAGATCGACCAACGGAAGGCCTCGAAGTTTTTTGAGTATTTATTGAACGACAACTGTAACGGAGTCCGACCGCCTGAAATCCAAAAATTGCGGTCAAAGCTCATGTTGGACTCGATGGACAAAACCAAAACCTCCAATCTCACATTGATGGCGGCACTGATCATCAAGGTCTGGAACGCTTATCGCAAGAAGAAAGCAGTTGGAGTTTTGAGATTTGTCACGGAACGTACCGAAAATGGTGTGACGACCGGCGAACCGTACCCTGTTATGGCTTAGGAGGTGAATTATGAAGACACTACAATACAGAACAGAGATACTGGAATTTGAAAAAATATCTCCTGACCAAACGATCCAAGTTCGAGCCGAAACCAATCAGGAAACGGTTCGAGAGTATTACGAGGCAATGGAAACGGAAGAAGACATGAATCGTTTTCCGCCGATGACCGTTTACTTCGATGGAGGTTTCTACAGGCTTGCCGATGGTCACCATCGTTACTGGGCCATCAAGCGACGTGGTTACAAAACCGTGACCGTCCGGGTCATTGACGGTTCTCGTGATGATGCGATCCTTGCCGCCGTGAGGTTGAATATCCAAAACGGTCTCCGGTTTAACGAGAACGACTGGGAAAAAATCATTGCACTGGTCACGAGTAAAGCGCAATGGAAAAATTGGTCGAATCGAAGACTTGCGGAGGCACTGGGATGCTGTGACTATACCATCCGAAAGTATCGGCCCAGCAATTCAGTTGCGTGTGAACACGCAACTGAAAAGCGGCAAGGCAAGGATGGCAAGATGTACAAGGCAAAGAAAAAGTCCAAGCCGAAAAATGCCACCACGGAAGCGTCCGCAACGTCGAAAACGGACTTGAAAAAGAAAAAGACGGTTCCACAACAACCGGAAGCCGCTCAAGCGTCGGAGAAACCACAGGCGGAGACCGCTCAAGCGGAAACTCCGCAAACGGAAGTCGTCCAAACCGAACCATCGAATGAGGAAACACCACAGACAAAAACTCAAGAATACACCATTGAGGAAGCAAAAGCCGCCGAAGAGTGCATTTTTGAAATGATTGCTGTCCTGGGCCAGAAGATTACGGAATGGTTCGACCTTGCACCATCGGAACTCTATGAGGACTTCGAGAAACGACTGCTTGCACGGTTAGAAGCGATGATCCGATAGCCCATTTCTCTTGCCTTAAAAATACCTTTTATACCCTTCTGCGCTCTTTGTGCGCACGGAAGGAACTCATTCACCCTCATTATTATGATGTCACAACAACCATTACTTCCGACCGAACAAATCCTCGCCATCGTCAGGCAAGTCGTTTCCAAGTATCGTCGTCACCATCATGCCGACTACGAAGATTTTGTACAGGATGTCCTTCTTGGCATCTTCGAACGAATGCCCGAATACGATCCGGCTCGCGGCAGAGCGGAAACGTTCATAATTTCCATCGCCTACCAAAAAGCGAACGACCGGAATCAAGAGGAACAACGTTACCGCAGGCAGGCGACGACGAATCATCGGAGCCGCATCCCCTATCGCGTCAAACTCCGTGAGGTCGGCGAGGAGGAAAAGCACGGTCGATTGTGCTACAGCGATCCGACACTTCGCCTTTCCCAAATCCAGCATTCCTTTGACTCGGAGCAAGAACAATTTTTATCGTTACTGCGCTCAGGCCATAGTCAAAGCGAAATCGAACGACAAATGAAAATCTCGACCTCGTGTTTTCAGGAAATCGCGTCATCGCTGATCGACCTTTTCGCGTCGAAAAAATTATTTTGAAAATTTTGGAAGCAATTTTGAATAATAACGGCGCGAAACGCAATAGATATTTATTGAAGCGACATTCACCTTTTACCAACATCACGACCATGTCATCTATCGACCTTGACATTTTGATCGACGAACCCGCCGAAACGTACCATGCGAAAGCAGGCGAGTATCTGTCGAGTCACCAACTGCTCACGTACATGCAGTGTCCGCAACTGTATGCCAAGAAACGGGCCGGTCTGATTCCAGAATCGGACACGCCGTCCTATTTTCTGGGGCGTGCGGCACATACTCGTATCCTTGAAGGCCGCGACGCTTACGAACGGGAGTTCGCCGTCGGCGGCCCCATCAATCCGACAACAGGTAAACCCTTTGGTAGTACGACCAAAAAATTTCTCGAATGGCAAGACGCTCAGCGGAAGCCGGTGATCCCATTGGAGAAAGCCGAACTGATTGAGGCGATGAACGCCGGGGTTCGGATGAATCCGGTCGCTTGTGAACTACTTGCACACGGGAAAGCGGAAGGTGTCCTGCGAACAACGTATCTGGAATTTCCGTGTCAAATACGAATCGACTGGACCAACCCGGAGTTCGGGATCGTCGACCTCAAGACCTGTGACGATTTGACCTGGTTCGAATCGGATGCACGGCGTTTTCGTTACGTGCATCAACTGGCCTTCTATCAAAACGTCCTCAACCAAGTGATCGGACAACTCGTTCCCGTCTACATCATCGCCG
>CAZNVM010000409.1:0-3174 GCA_964576215.1 uncultured Planctomycetaceae bacterium | reverse complement strand
CGGCGGCTGGATTGATCGGTTACAATAGGCTTTCGGATGCTTAAAAACAGGAAGGATAGGAAGTTTGCGTAATTTGGCGGCGGGAGAAAACTGGTGAGAAAACCTGAAAAATGTTAAAAAATACCGGGAATAGGCGTTTTTCATTTACGGTTTAAGTAATCGGAACCGAAAAAATCAGGCGAAAAATCGGAAAAATTTCGCCAAACCGCAAAGCAACCGTAAAATCAGGATTTGCTCTTGACTTTCTCCCCGCTTTTTTCTTATCCTTCCCCGTGTGGGTGTCCACACAGGAATTTTCAGAAAAAACAACCGGAATGAGTCCACTGCAACGCCAACGCTGCTCTTTTGTGCTCCCGACTTTGCCGGTTGCGCTTGCGCTGTTTCTGCTCGCTTCGGTCCACTCGGCAAATGCTCAGGTTTTAACGTTCGAACCGCAACCGCTTCGGATCATCAATCCGCAGTTGGCCGATCCCGGCCCGATTATTCACGCCGGCGGACCGGAAACAATGTCTCTTGCGTCGCAAGGAACGGTCGTGTTTGCCGTCCCCAACGCCCCCACGCTGAACGCTCCGATCCAACTCGCTCAAGCGGTCGAACCGTTTTCCGGAAGCACCACGGGAACGGCAACCAACGCGCTGCCGAACTGGGATCCGTACGGGACAAGCGGTAGCCCAAGCCGTCCGCTTTTCGGGTCAGGCGGTTCGGAGTTTTTCGAAAAAGTTCCGGATACCTCGAAAAAGATTGCCCGGCGTTTCATCGAGCGGGTCTCGCTTGATTACACTTACATTCCCCGGGGAGGGGAAAACGGTCTCGGAATCAACGAAATCGCTTACCAGACGGAATTCACCTTTCCTTGTCGTTACCTCTACAATTCGGAGCCGATTTACGTCGTTCCCGGTTTTGATCTGCTTTTCTGGGACGGACCACTTGGACCGCCCACCAATCCCCACCATTTTTCCTCAAGCGGTTATAACGCTTATCTGGAGGTCGGAACCGCTCCGCGTAAAAACAAGGATTTCGCGTTCGAACTTTGGGGTCGGGCCGGTTTGTATTCCGACTTCCACAAAATCACGGCCGACAGTTTTCGGCTCAGCGGCAACGCTTCGGTCCTGATCGGCTTGACGAACGAAGCGGAAGGCGTTTTGGGGGTCGTCTACCTGAACCGTAGCCGGATCAAAATTTTGCCCCGGATCGGAGTCATCTGGAAACCGAACGAAAAAGTTACCTGGAAACTCGTGTTTCCCGACCCGAAATTGTCCCGGTTTCTTGCGAAAGTCAACAACGTCGATTGGACGTTTTACCTTCAAGGACACTACGGCGGCGGTTGTTGGACGATTTCCGATCCGGAAAACGACAGAACGTATTTGACCGACTACAACGACGTTCGGATCGGCGTTGGGATTGAATTTGCCAATTATTCGACGCTCAACGGGTTCGTCGAACTTGGCGGGGCGTTTGGACGGGAACTCTATTCGGAAGGCGAAACCTGGTACAAACCGCCGAGCGCAATTTATCTGAGGGCGGGATTCCATTTTTAAATGAGAAATGACAAATGAGAAATGAGAAATATTCCGTATTAGCCGCCTCGCCCTGCGAGGTGCGCCAAAGTGCGTCTCGCTGGGCGAGGCGGCTAAGTATTTTCTATTTTTCGTTTTTCTCATTTCTCATTTCTCATTTCTCATGTTCTCAAGAGGTCATCTCGCAGCCGATTTATATGGATGCGAACGGCAACGTGATTTCGCAACAGGAAGCGCAGGGACTTTGGCAGTCCGGAAACGGGAATTACGAATTTGGCCAGTATAGCGCGACCGACCCGACGCCGTCAGTACAACCGCCGCAAGGGGCGACATTTCCGTTGCGCTCCAGGCAACAGCATTCGCCGGGGGGAAAAAGTTCGTACTTTTCCGGTTTGAGCGGCAATGAAATCACGTCCGTCGGTGCTCCGGAAGCGGGCAAACGAACGGAAACGAAAATCTCGGACGATGTTCGTGACGGCATGTTCCAGAAAATCACCGGAAGTGCTCTTTGGTCCCCAAAGTCGGGGAGCGGAAAACAATCGCTCGGTTTTACGCAACTTGAACTCAACTCGACGTTTGCGTTTCCGATGTTCACGAAAGAATCGCCGCTTTTGGTAACACCCGGCTTTTCGACCTGGTTTCTCGACCAGGAGGAAAGCCAATACGATTCACTCGATTTGTTTTCGGCAAATTGCGCTTTTCGCTGGATCAGGCCGTTGTTTTCGCAATATGCCATCGAACTCGGCGCGGCACCGGGGTATCACAGTGCGTTCAAGAACGGCGGCGACGGCTTTCGTGTTCCGGCCCATCTCGGAGCAATTTGGAACTATAACCCGCGAACGAAGCTGATTCTCGGCTGCGCGTATCTCGACCGGATCGATTACAACTGGTTGCCGTTTGGCGGTATCATTTGGACACCGGACGATTTGGAGATGCGATTTGAGCTTTTGTTCCCGAACCCGAAAATTTCCAAGCGAATCCGCTGGTGGGGTTCGGCGGTCGGAAACGACGTTGCCGACTGGGTTTACGTCGCCGGAGAATGGGCCGGTGATTGCTGGTCGCTCAAAGACAATGCCGGGCGGAGCGGCGAAATCGATTACCGGGATTATCGGGTCATGCTCGGATACGAACGCAAATCAGCGGGCTGTCTCCATTTTGCCGTCGAGGTCGGCGGACTATTTGCACGAAAATACCGCGACTCCATCGGCGATGAGGACCACACCATCGATCCCGGCTTTTTCCTGCGGGTGAAAGCGATGTACTAACTCAAAGTGTAAACGGATTGGTTTTGAGGCCGGAAAAGGTGTTGAAATTTAAGGGCATAGGGCATCGGGCATCGGGCATAGAATAATAATTGGTTTGTTCGATACTCACCATCACTCTTCCATCGACGAGAAAAAGGCAGAAAATACGGGTTTTTCCTATGCCCGATGCCCTCAACTGTTTTGAGTACCCGTTCGTTTACGGTTTGAGTAAATATCGTACATTTTAACAACGAATCGCAAACTGATGCAACAGATCGCAAGTCATTGTAAATAGAATACTTAGGAAAACGTCTATTTTCTGTTTCATAATTTATTTACGATTCATTTTTACTGTTTTTTGCTCATTACCTGTGAGAAATCCGGTGATAAATTGTTTTTTGTCGCAATTTCTG
>CAZNVM010000408.1:0-3459 GCA_964576215.1 uncultured Planctomycetaceae bacterium | reverse complement strand
TCCTGCCTTTGACCGATCAGACCATATACGATCACTTGGCGGGAAAACAAACTATCGGCGTTTATCCACTTCTTGTCGATGAAACCTGTTACTTTCTTGCCGTTGATTTCGACGACGATCATTGGCGGGACGATATTCGTGAATTTGTTATCGACCTGCAAGTACAGCTGAAACGTGGCCAAAAATCGCTTGACCTGAAACGGCGACAATGCTACAATAGCGTTGCTCCGTGGACTGTTTTGGCCTGCGGGCGGTTGGAACCGGCTTGATATGTCCGGCATGGCAAGCGAACAATGCTTCGTAGGGGCCGCGTTGTTCGCAACAGACTCGATGTGGTCGTAATGACCTTCCGTTCTGTAGACCTAGGCAAGCCCCTCTCGACGCGAACTTCCCGCAGAACGGTGCGGTTTTCACAGTCTAAATCAAGCTCCCGTTTACCTTTTCGTCGAAAAGTAGTAGTCCGAAACCCGAAGGTTTACGTAACCAAACAACCCTGTTACTCGTTACGCAAATTCAGGCGTCTGAGAATTTCGCTGATTTTGCAAACGCTACGGAGGAGCAACGTCGACTTTACATCGACGGCGTTCGGTGTATGTAAAATTCGCTGTTTTTCGACGTTTTTCCATAAATCGCAAAACTCCTGCACGAAAACGGTTTCCTGCCCCGTTGACCGCATAAACGCTTCATCATTCCAATGTTCCCTTCCACTCGTTTACGTCGTTTACGATATTCCCCGGCAGTGCGTCGGCTTGTTCAGGAAACGGTTCTCACCCCGGAGCGGCTGATTTTGCCGCTTTTCGTGCGGAGCGGAACCAATCTGCGTCTCCCGATCGCCTCCATGCCGGGCGTGTTTCAGCTTTCCATCGACCAACTCGTCAGGGAAGCCAGGGAAGCGGCGTCACTCGGCCTCGGCGGTGTCATCCTGTTCGGGATACCTGATACCAAAGACGCCGTCGGTTCCGATGCCATGAGCGAAAGCGGGATCATCGCCCAGGCGATTCGGGCCGTCAAAGACGCCGTTGGCGATAAGCTGCTCGTGATTTCCGACGTTTGTTTTTGCGAGTACACCAATCACGGTCATTGCGGCGTTTTGGACGGACATGATGTTCACAACGACCGAACGCTTGAAAACCTTGCCAGGCAGGTACTGGTTCAAGCCAAAGCCGGTGTCGATATTGTCGCACCAAGTGGTATGATGGACGGCATGGTTCGGGCAATCCGTACTGGTCTGGACACGGAGGGCTTTGAAAAAATTCCGATTCTGAGTTATTCGGCAAAATACGCCGGTGGGTTTTACGGACCATTCCGGGACGCAGCGGAAAGTGCCCCGCGATTCGGCGACCGAAGAACCTACCAAATGGACCCGGCGGTGTCACCGGGCCAGGCGATGCGGGAAGTCGCCCTTGATCTGGAAGAAGGGGCTGATATGGTCATGGTCAAACCGGCTCTGGCGTATTTGGACATTATTCGGATGGTCCGTGACCGTTTCGAGGGGGTTCCGATTGCGGCTTACAACGTCTCCGGCGAGTACAGTATGGTCAAAGCGGCGTCACAAAACGGTTGGATCGACGAGAAACAGGTCGTTCTTGACATGCTCACCGGCATCACCAGAGCGGGAGCGAACATCATTTTGACCTATTGGGCGAAAGACGTTGCACGATGGGGAAGGTTACTTTCCCAATAAAGACATTGAGCATGTAAATCGGGTCGCTGTTCTCGTCTTTCATTTGCTTGGCGGTGAACGGTGAACGGAGCAACCACCCCTCCACTTTCTCCACATTTTGTTGTAGAATTTAATCGAGACTGAAGTTTCACCAAAACCATTGCCCGGCTTGGAATAAACCATGACGAAACCTGTTTTTCATAAAATCCAGACCATTTCCGTGGTCGAACCGTTCCGATTGCGGGCCGTTTTTGTTGATGGCACCGTAGAGGAGTATGATCTGCGCCGCTGGGAACACCGTCCGGAATTTTCGCTATTATTTTGCCACCCAGCCCTACAAACGGCGGTACGGGTCGAAGCGGGAGGGTACGGAGTCGCCTGGAACGACGACATCGATCTTAGCGCGGAGGAAATTTACTGGAATGGGATTGATGTCAATTGCACAACGCCTTGTCTTTAATGTAACTTTTTTTAACCACTTAACCCATGAACCTCGAAGAAATCCGGAACGAAACCGACAAGATCGACGACGAGATCGTCAAACTTTTTGAGCGGCGGCTGAAACTTGTCGAATCCGTCGCCAAACTAAAAGTGGAAACACATTCCCCGATCCTCAAGCCAGGACGGGAGCGGGAGATCATCGACCGTTTGACGCGGGAGCATGAAGGAGCGTCGGCGGACTACCTGAAACTGCTGTTTTCCATGATCTTCGACATTTCGCGTTCGCATCAAATCGTTTTAACGAACCGAAATTCCAAAACGGCTGCCGACATCACGCAAGCCTTGAAGACGACGCCGCAACTGTTTCCCAAAAGCGCGGAAGTCGCTTGTCAGGGAACGGAAGGAGCCAACTCGACCTTTGCGTGCGAAAAACTGTTCACCAGGCCGACGATTTTCTATTTCAACAATTTCGACAGTGTTTTCAACGCCGTCGAAAAAGGGTTTTGTCGTTACGGAATTTTACCGGTCGAAAACAGCCTGCACGGGTCTGTAACGAATATCTACGACCTGATGAAAATGAATCAGTTTTACATCGTTCGCAGCGTGAAACTGAAAATCAACCACGCTCTGCTGGCCAAGCCGGGGGTGCGGCTTTCCGACGTGAAGGTCGTTTACTCGCATGAACAGGCTCTTGCCCAATGCAGTCAATTCCTCAAGGATCGGAATTACGAAATTCAAGTGCATGAAAACACGGCACTCGCTGCAAAATTCGTGGCGGAATCACCGCGGGACGACATTGCCGCGATTGCGTCCGTCGATTGTTCGGAGCTTTATGGGCTGGATATTTTAGACGACAATATTCAAAACAACGCGAACAATTACACGAGGTTTATCTGCATTTCGAAAAAACTGGAAATTTATCCCGGCGCGAGAAAAATCAGCCTCGTGGTAACAATCCCGCACAAGCCCGGCTCGCTTTACCGTTTGATGACGAAATTTTCCACGCTGGGGATCAATTTGACCAAACTGGAAAGCCGCCCGATTCCTGATCGGGACTTTGAGTTCATGTTCTATTTCGATCTCGACATTTCGGTGTACGATGACGCCGTTTCCAAATTCTTCTCCCTTTTGGAGAACGGCACGGACCACTTCGTGTTCCTGGGATGTTACGCCGAACTTTAATGTGTCCGAACGAAGTCAGCGGCGGGGCAAGACCAAGAGAACTGCAAAGTCCCTGGGAACGCAGGCATCTTGCCTGCGCGAGGCAGGCTGGAAGCCTGCGAACCCAGGGGCAGGCAAGATGCCTGCGTTCCCAGAGGTGCCCTCAATTTCTATCCATTTTGAACAATGCAGTT
>CAZNVM010000407.1:0-12278 GCA_964576215.1 uncultured Planctomycetaceae bacterium | reverse complement strand
AACTGCATTGTTTAAAATAGATCGAAATTAAGGCCCCCCCTGGGAACGCAGGCATCTTGCCTGCCCCCGGGTTCGCAGGCTTCCAGCCTGCCACGCGCAGGCAAGATGCCTGCGTTCCCAGGGACTTTGCAGTTCTCTTGCCCACAGGCTTTGTTGGGTACTCCGCTTTTCAAAACCGTAAATCGGCTATAAACTGTAGGTTTTACCTCAAGTCCTTGGTTACCGTCCATGTCTAACGATACCCTGTTCTCCAATAAACGCCGTAGCGACGCCGAAACGATGGCGAAAGCCCAGAAGGAAATCTCGGTCAGCGAGTTTTTCGCCAAAACCCGGCCCCTCCTCGGCTTCGACAATCCCCGCAAAGCCCTTCTCACCTCTGTCAAAGAAGCGGTGGACAACTCGCTCGACGCTTGCGAAGAAGCGGGAATCCTGCCGGAAATCTGGGTGCATATCGAACTCACCGGCAAGGACCGCTATAAAGTCGCCGTCCAGGACAACGGGCCGGGGATCGTTAAAAAGCAGATCCCGCTCATCTTCGGCAAGCTCCTTTACGGCTCAAAATTTCACCGGATGCGGATGAGCCGCGGACAGCAGGGGATCGGAATCTCCGCCGCCGGAATGTACGGGCACCTCACCACCGGCAAGCCGCTCAAGGTGATGTCAAAGGTTTCACCGAGAAAACCGACCCATTATTACCTGATTCGGATCGACACGAAACTGAACCGGCCCGACATTCTTAACGGCGACGGCGAAGGGGTCGATATTCCGCCGAACGACGAAGGACGGAAAATGATCCAGCAGCAGGGAATCGAATGGGTCGAAGTCGATCACGGAACCCGTGTGACCATCGAAATGGAAGCGAAGTTTACCCGGGGACGCGGCAGCGTTGACGAATACCTCGAGCAAACCGCGATTGCCAATCCGCACGTTACGATTCATTACACCGATCCGGACGGCGTCGAAAAACATTACGCGGCGGTCGTTTCGGAACTGCCACGGGAGCCGGTCGAAATCAAGCCGCATCCTTACGGGGTCGAACTTGGACGGCTTGCCCACATGGTTCACGAATCGCAGGAAACGAGCATCGCCCGGTTTTTCACCGAGTCGTTCTCAAAGGTTTCGCCCGGTATTGCGAAGCAGATTTGCGAAACGTCGAAAATCAGCGTTCGTTCGACGTTGGACAAAATCTCGCGGAACGACATTGAAAAGATGTACCATGCGATCCAGGAGATCAAGATTCCGGCCCCTTCGACGGATTGCATTTCCCCTATCGGCGAGGACCACATTTTACGCGGCCTGCACAAGGTTGTCCCGGGCGAATTTTTCGCGGCGGCAACCCGGCCTCCGGCGGTGTATCGGGGGAACCCGTTCCAGATTGAAGTCGGCCTGGCTTACGGCGGCGGCCCGACGATGCACCGGGTAACGAAAGACGGCCTGGAAGAAATGCTCGGCGAAAGCGATGCCAGAACGTTGCGGCTGTTCCTGATGTCCACCTTCGACGGGATCGGCGGCGATGGGGCGGACAAAATCATCAAAAACTCGAAATTGCGCCCACGAGTCTCGCCGAAAAACATCTCCGCCAAGGAACTCGCCCAGTTGCACGAGGCGATGCAAACACTCAATCTGAGCGAAGGGCAAACGATGAACGTTTACCGTTACGCCAACCGGGTGCCGTTGCAATTTCAGGCCGGGGCGTGCTTGATTACGCAAACGGTGATGCAGATGAACTGGCGTCCCTACGGCTTGAATCAGGCGAGAAACCAGCTTCCTCGCGGCCCGGTAACGGTGATGGTTCACTTGGCGAGCGTTTGGGTTCCGTTTACCAGCGAGTCGAAGGAAGCGATTGCGTCGTACCCGGAAATTCAAAAGGAGTTGCGGCTTGCACTTCAGGCGGTTGGGCGAAAGCTCGGAATCTACATGAACCGCCGGGAGCGGGTCAAGCAACAGGGGGAACGCCGCAGTATTTTCCTGCGGTATCTCGGCGAAGTGGCGTCGGCGATCCACAAAATCAACGGCGTTGACCGGGAGACGCTTTACAACCAGCTTTTGGAAATTGCAAAGCGAAAAACTTCCGATGCGGATTTGCAGCTCGGCGAAGACGGCAAGCCGATCCAGGAGGAAATCGACCTCGGCGAAAACGTGCTCATCGTCGATAATCCCGACATTACGCACGACTTGGGATTGATTGCACGAGAGGGAATCTCCAACGAACTATGAACCTATTTTTGATTGAACTAACACACAATCAGAGCCGCGCACGTAGTAAGCGGTGACCCCGGTGGTAACGTGAACTCCGCTTACTCCGTGCGCGGCTCTGACTATCCTTAAACGACCATGAAAAAAACAGTATTGATGACGTTCGGTTTGCTTTTGTTTTTCGGACTCGTTTGCCATATTTCGGCAACGGAAGGAATACCTCCGGCATTTTGGGTGTCGCCCCAGGGAAGCGACGCGAATCCGGGAACCAAAGAACAACCGTTTGCGACAATTCAAAAAGCGGTCGATAGTACGAGTCGGGGCCTTACAAACGATAGGAAAATTATTCATCTGAAAAAAGGCACCTACTTTCTGACCGAGCCGATCCACATCAAACAGATCATTTCTCTGATCGGTGCGGGTGAAGCGTCCAATCCACCGGAAGTTACCATTAGCGGTGGACGGAAAATCACCGGCTTCAAAGAAGTAAAAAAAGGTCTCGTCGTCGCCGATGTTCCCGAAGCGAAAGACGGAAAGTGGAATTTCCGCGACCTTTACGTCAAAGGGGAACGGGCAATTCGTGCCCGGGAACCGAACACCGGGTATTTTCGTATCGAAAAATCCGGAGAAGACCGCCGAACCAATTTCATCTACAACGAAGGTGATCTGAAAAACTGGAAAGACCTGGAAAACGTCGAGCTTGTGTTCCTGCACGATTGGTCGATCACTCGCTGCCCGATCAAGGAAATCAATGAGGCGGAGCGTCGGCTTACCGTTCCGCACCGGATCGGTTGCGACCTGGAATTTTTCAAAATCGACGGCTGGGAACCGCATCCCCGGTACTTTGTCGAAAATTCCGTCGAGTTTCTCGATGCGCCCGGCGAATGGTTCCTTGACACCAAAGAGGGGAAGCTCTATTACCGCTTGAAAAAAGGGGAAACGGCGAAAAAGTTGGAGGTGATCGCTCCCGTTTTGACGCAACTGTTGATCGTTGAAGGCCCAATAGCGGGTGGTGATTTCAAAAACATCCGCTTTGCTCATGCGGCGTACTTTCCGAAACAGGAAAACACGGTCTGGGAAACGCAAGCGGCGGCGTTCTCGTCTCCCGGCGAACCGGGAAGTTCGCAAAGATTCCTCCCCTCACCGGCAGCGGTGCATTGCGAGTTTGCCCACAAAGTTTCTGTTGAGAACTGTCTTTTCGAACACTTGGGGGAAAACGGACTTTGGTTTGCAAAGGGGTGTAGCAGTTGTAATGTCACGAATTCGCAATTCCGGGACATCGGGGCAAATGGTGTTATGATTGGAACTCACAATCACGCCGACACCGTAACAGGATGCACTATCGAACATTCCGTCGTGGAAAAAACGGGCCAAACGCTTTTCGGTTCCGTTGGAATCTGGGTTGGTATCACGCAAAAAACCGACATTCGCAACAACGTTATTCGTCAGACGCCGTATACGGGAATTTCGCTCGGTTGGCAGTGGAACCCGAACCCAACCCCGGCCAGGGAAAACCGTATCGCCGGCAACCGAATTTACGACTGCATGCAAATCCTTTCCGACGGCGGCGGAATTTATACGCTCGGTTTTCAACCGGACAGCGTCATTGAAGGGAATGTCATTTACGGTATCCCTCACGCATCCGGCAGAGCGGAAAGCAACGGGATGTTCATAGACGAAGGTTCTACGGATTTTACCATCAAAAATAACGTCGTTTACAATACGGAGCAATCGTCGCTTCGGTTTCATCAAGCCGGAAAAAATCTCGTGCAGGACAACATTCTTTCGAACAAAGAGGGGGTACCGATGATCCGGTACAATGCGACGCCGAAAGAAAACATCGAGTCAATCAACAACCGCGATTTGAAACCGGATTCGCAGGAGTTTCAGGCGATTGTCGAGGAGCTGATGAAACGACAATAAGGAACCAATACCATGCTAGCCGGTAACGTAACGAAGTGAAGTAACCGGATCAACCCACGTTCGATCCAGACATTAAAAACAAGTCATTGCCGCCGTTGAAAGGGCGTCGGACAAAGCGGGTGACGCCATTCGGACATAAACGCGGTCTCTGGTTGTTGCGTATTTTTGTTGCCAAACGTCAAAAATGTGCTCGCCGCGAACGGTTTTTCCAGAGCAACTGATCGATTCGTTCGCCAATTCGAGCGTTTCGGTCCTGCCGTCAAGCTCCACTTGAACCGGCCAGCCTTTCGTACCATGTGGCGGGTCCAATGCAAAAATCGTGCTGGTGCCGGCGCAGAGCATCGCTCTGGTATAACCATATCGTACAGGAATCCCGCCGGTCTGTTCAAGAGCGAATCCCTTTCCGATCCCGCCGAGATCAAGCCGCAAGGATTCGGCTTGTGACACCACACGACACGGTCGGGCAAACAGGGCAAACGCTTCCCGACCGCAAGTAACGCCCTGCGACAAATATGCGGCGTCAAAATGTCCCCGGCTGAGCCGTTTTGCTTCCAGGGCCAACTCCAGACAACGATGCGTTTCCGGCGAAACGATGATTTCTTCGCCGCCGTGAAGCCGGTTGATTTGCGAGATTTCGCTGTCTTCGATGAAACGGCTCAAGAGCGATTCCAGACGCCGGATTTCGGAAAACACCTCTTCCGCAACGGCACGAACACGCTCACCTTCATCGTCCGGGTATTCAATAATCACGGCAAACTGCGTCGCCATGATCGTGTCCCAAAAGGAGAAAGTCGGCTGACGGCAGACGGCAGACGTCGGAATTTCATTTCTCATTTCTCATTTCGTAATGCGTGCCATTTTTTTAGAGAACGTTCCAGATGGATTTTGGCGTCACCCGAAATTCCGTAACACTGCAAACCGACCGGCCCGCAGTAGCCGAGTTCGTCGAGAAGCGAGAGGAGTTGTTTTTGATCGAACGTACCGGAATCCAACGGCCCAAGCCAGCCGGGACGACCGGGACGCGATTGAACCTCTTCCGGCGTGTCGGTTCCGTTAATCGTAACACAGGCAAGATACGGCATCGCAAGTTTCAACGTTTTCTCCAGGTTTTCACTCTTGTCAACGGCGACCCAATGGCAAAGGTTGAACATGACACCGACCTTTTTGTCAGGGAATTTTTCGGCGACACGAACGCAATCGGTCACCGTTTCGTTCCAGGCGTCCACATGCGGATAAAGGACCAACTTGACGCCGTTTGGCTCGGCGATATTTACGATTTCCCGAATGACACCAACGGCCTTTTCGTCAAGCGATTCGTCCGATGGTTTGCCCCCGTAAATCAAGAGGGCGAGTTGCGTGTTTTCGCCTTTCAGACAGGGCAATGTTTCTTTCAATTTCGGATCGAAAGAGGGATTTTGCGAAAGATCGACCCGAAAGTAAACCTGCGTAACGTGCAGCTTCACCTTTCGGGCGGACGTTACCCGCTGTTCGAGTTTATCGAGCCAAAGATGCGCGACACCATCGAAGCCCAGCCCGGCAAGCATGGCGTTTTGTTCGTCGATGGACCGCTGCTTTTCGTCATGCGTGTCCATACAAAGAGCAAAAAACTCCCGCTTTTGCGGACTCTTCGCGTCGGCGGCCAATAGTGTCATCGGAAAAACGAACAGAGCAAGTACAAAAATCAAGTGTTTCATGGAAAATAAAAATTTAGCCGCCGCACCCTGTGCGGCGCATTTGTGTGAAAGGTACTAAACCACAAACATATCATCGGAAAAGTTCACGGTGACACCTTTCCCGACGGATTCGTCGACGCTCCAGGCAATGACGTGGGAAGGAAACGCAAGTTCGCCGGGACAGTGAAGCGGCTCGGAGCCGAACGCCGCATTGACGAAATTTTCCACATGCAACCGAAACACGGAATCCGGGCGTTCCATCGGAAGAAGATAGGGCACCACGTTACCCGTCTCCCGGACCCGGATCAAATTCGGGTCTTCTCCTTCGGCGGCAACGTTCATTTTTTGAAGATCGCCCCGCCGAAGAAACTCGTTCCAGTTGGACAAGCCGGGTTCGGCATGGACACGAAATTCTTCCGCACTCGTCGAGGATTGAAGCGATCCCGACGTGCCGAAAACGTGCTCAAACGGCAACCGACCACCGCCGCTGGTCGTCATCCAAACCCGTCCGACACCACGCACCATTCCGTGCGAAAAAGGGTAGGTCAGCAAAACAGCGGCGTTGTCAAGGCAATCGCCGAACGGGTAATAATCATGTCCGCCGGAAGCGTGAAGCCGGGAAGGCCGAACGCCGAAAAACCACTCGAACACGTCCAATTGTTGTGCGAAATTCGTAACGCACTGGCCGCATCCGTATTTCCGGTATTGTTTCCAGTTACGATATTCGCTCATGGAGCCGTAACCGTACCGGGCAAGGTACTCCGGCGAAAGCGTGTCTCGCTCCGCCCAGATCAGCTCGGCATGAAGGCGACGATTGGCCTGCGTTTCAAGATGCGTGATGGTGCCAAGCAGAAGATCACGTGATTCCGGCGATACAAGTTTTGACGCCGCGTGCCGATACCTCGGATCACTTCGCCGCTCGTAACCGATTTGGAGCAATTTTCCGATGGACCGGGCGGTACGGATCATTTCCTTTGCTTCGTCGGCACCGGTCGCCATCGGGGATTCGCAGTAGACGTGCAGACCGGCGTTCATTGCGCAGACGGCTTGCCTGGCGTGAACGAAATCCGGTGTCGCAAGGAGAACAGCGTCAAGGTTCGCTTTCTCGACGTCAAGCATTTCGTCAAAATCGGTGTAAGCCGAAACCTCAATGTCTTCCGACTCCAAATAAAATTTTGCGGAATTTTTTGCGGAGGGCAAAATGTCGCAAACGGTAGCGAAACGCAAGTTGGGAATGTTGAGACACGCATTGATTAACGCTCGCCCCTGCCGACCGCAACCGACAACGGCGACGCGGAGCCGCTTCTCTTCCTGTGCCGCAACAGAAAGAGGCGACACCGCAAGAGCGGTTCCCAGCGTCACTCCGGTCGAAATAAAATCACGGCGTTTCATCATGGTAAAGTCAAGGGCATCGGGAATCGGGAATAGGAAATAGGAAATAGGAATTTCTTCACTAATCACTAATCACTAATCACTAACCACTTATCACTATTTTACCCGAACCACTTTCTTGCCCGGTTTTTCACACTGTCAAGTGCGAGAACCTCGTTGAGCAACCGGGTGTCTTCGTCGATTTCGTAATCGAACATGCCGAACACGGTGAAGTCGGCTCCGCTTGCAAACGCGTACTCCAAAGCGGCCCGCGGCGGAATCGCACCGGCGGCCATCGTTTTGTAGGCAATCCAGGGCCTTTCCACTTGGGCCATAACGTCGATCACTTTTTGCGCGTCGTCGCACCAGGACGAATCGTAATTCAACTTGGCACTCGGATAATTGTTGCTGTGAAAGGTCTTGAGATAAAAATCGCTTTTGATATTCTCCTTTTCGCAGACTTCCACGACCTCCAGTTTGTGGGCCGCAATGCCGACCGGGACGCCAAACGATTTCATTGTGGCGACCGCCTTTTTAATCAGGTTGGGACGTCCGACCAGAGCGTCGGCGTGAACGCCCCAGAGGTAAAGTGAATCGACTCCGGCATCGACGCATTCCTGGCACAATTGCGTGTACTCTGCCATTTCCTCATTGATCGGGGCAGTGGGGCAGATGATCCATTGGATTTTGCCCCCTTGTTTTTTGTACTCACGCATTCCGTCGACCACCCCCTTGGCGGTGTGAATGACGACGGCATTGACTCCATGCGCTTCGGCGATTCGCATCGTCTCGAAAATCTTTTCCGGCGTATTGTAGTGGGCGGCAAGGTTGTAGACGTACCGCAGATCTCGCGAATGGGTGTAATGCGTCAGCAGGTTTCCGCCGAGCAACATTCGACCGATTTTCATCCCGGCGATTTCACCGGAGGGAACCTGTTGGTTGGCGACAATCGGGGCCGTTTGTGCCGAGGCCGGAAGCGTCGGCATCCCGGCGGCGGTCGCCATGGTCGCTCCAAGAGCGGTTGCTTTGACAAAATCACGTCGATTCATTTTGGGTAACATTATCGTTTTCTCCTGAAATTTTGGCCGGTACTCCACATACAAAAACATTCACAGAAACAAGGGTAACCGTTTTTCCCGCAAAAGTCAAGACTCAAAGAGCGTCCGGCGCTCGGGATGCCAGGCCGCGAACAAGAAGTTGGCAATGAATGGTAGCCGGGAACGGAGCGGAGCGCAGTGACCGGATTTCCCCGCGATTCGGTCCGGTCGCTTCACTTCGTTGCGCTCCCGGCTACCATTCATCGCATACTTGTTTGCGGCCTGAAAATTTACCAAAATTTACCAAAATAGTTTTTTCTACCCCCTTGATTTATTCGTAATTATCGGTTCTAATCCTCGGTGTGGCATTGTCTGTATGTTCGTGCAGGGTGGCGCCCCCTTGGGCGGTCCAAGGAACAAAGGTTCCACCCGGGTAATATTTTCTCCGCCACATTCGGAAGAAAGGAAAATTATGAAAAAAAGTTTGATTTGTTTGGTGATCCTCTTGATCCTCAGTGCGGCTAACGCACAGGCGGGGATTGTACCCGTCGTGGTGAAAGAAGGTCCAGTTGTTGGCGATAGTGATAACCCAAGAAGTTTCACGATAACCCTCCCTGACTTTGGTTCCTATGCATCAGATGGTGCAGTATTTGTCGGTTGGGAAGTAGAGATTGACGCAACGCTGTCTCTTATGCTAAGAGTTAGAGATTGGGATGGTCTCGGTCTCGTTCCGCTTCTTCAGGAATACTTTGCGACCATAAACGCCGAACTCGCTTTAAACGGTGCAAATGTAGTAACCACTCACCTTGATGATGTTTCTCTTGGAGTCCTGGCAGAAGTGTCTGCAACACCCGCAAGAACGTGGGAAACACCTCCGCAGGTAGTTGAACATTTTCAGTTCCAGTTTTCCGGTACATCTGAACCTGAAGACGACTTTGTGTTTTACTTGCAGAGCGCGAGTTTTTCAGACATAAATCCGCCGATTTGGTCGGGATTATGGCCAACTGTTTTGCCTGAAATCGCAGGCGGAGGTTGGTACAGAGTCACGTATCTCTACGATACGACAGAGACTGAAGTGACGCCGGAACCAGCGACGCTGGTGGTTCTTGGACTTGGCTTGGCCGGACTTGGTTTGGCCCGCCGACGCAAGTAAGAAATGAGGATTTCCACTGAGATTTCAGTGAACGTATTCCTTAAAAGCCGACGAACAAGCGTTCGCCGGTTTTTTTTGCGCTCCACGCAATCAGAGCCGCGCACAATCAGAGCCGCGCACGCAGTAAGCGGTAACCCCGGTGGTAACGTGAAAACCGCTTACTCCGTGTGCGGCTCTGATTGTTTGTGGTTCGTTGACGAGTTCAAGCAAGAAACCGCTCCATGGCATCAAGTACCGTTTCCGGCTCGTCTTCGAGAAGGTAATGTCCGGCTTCGGCGAGGCGGTGAACATCCGCTTCGGGATAGACCTGGAGAAATCGTGCCATAAATTCCGGTGGAAAACACCAGTCCAACATTCCCCAGATTAGCGAGACCGGCTTGCTGCGAAACAACGGGAGTTTGTTCTCGATTTCCAGAAGCGTCTGGTAGCTCGGATGCTTTTCCGCAATGGGTACATCGGCAACGAATCGGTAAACCGCCGTTCGGTTGTGCCAGGAATCGTAAGGGGCAAGCAATCCGGCGCGAATTTCTTTCGTCAGATTTTGCGGCTTGGCGGAGGCCATTCGGAGTGCGGCCTGGGAAAAAAGATTCAAGCCCTGAATCGCCAACCGCCCGAAAATCGGCATCCGGCAAACGCGGATACGGAACGGAAATCGGTCGCTTCGAAACGCCGCCGTGTTCATCAGTACCAAACGCGAAAACCGTTCCGGCAGACGCACCGCCGCTCCCATCCCGATTGCGCCCCCCCAATCGTGAGCGACCAGCGTGATGTCACGCAGATCCAGCTCGGTTATCAACCGGCACAAATCGTCGATCCGCTGTTCCAGACGGTACGGGTATTCGTTCTCGCTTGGCTTGTCGGACAGGCCGCAACCGACGTGGTCCACCGCAACGCAACGAAACCGATCGCGGAACCGAACGATGACGTTACGAAAATAGAACGACCAGGTCGGGTTCCCGTGAACCATCAGGAGCACCTGACGCGGTGCATCGCCGGGATGCCGTCCTTTCTGCTCGTCGACGTAGTGCATACGAAATCCGCCCAGATCAAAAAATCGGGATTCAAACGGGTAAAGTGAACGCCAGGAAGGCTTGGATTTCATTGTCTAGGGTGGAGAGTGAGCGGACGACAGGCGGCAGTTTGCAGAATTCTTTTGTCTGCCCTCTGCCACCTGCCGACTTATTTGTTACAAAAACAACAGCGTCATCACGAAGAATAACGGGAGTAAAAAAATGAAACTGTAAACCATGTACCCAAAAAAACTCGGCATTTTGACGTCGGATTGCTCCGCAATCGCTTTCACCATGAAGTTCGGACCGTTGCCGATGTACGTCATTGCGCCCATGAACACCGCTCCGAGAGAAATCGCGGCAAGGAGGTGAAATTCAACGTATCCGGATCCGACCGGAACCATTTTTCCGGCTTCGTGAAGCTTGGAAAATTTTTCGCTTGCCTTGAGTTCGTCCTCAGAATTGGGGGACAGGGACTTTGCCGTTTCGAAAAACACCACGTAAGTCGGCGCATTGTCGAGCACGGAAGAAAGTGCCCCGGTGGACCAGAAAAAGAGCTTCGGTTGTTCGACGCCGGTTTTCGTTTCGGCAAACGCAACGATATTCTTCCCTTCAACATTCAGAATTTGAAGCGGTGCCTGCATACAAATAAAGATTCCGAAGAATAACGCCGCGACTTCGGTGATCGCCGCGAAGTTGAACACGTTGGCCTGGCGAATCTTGCGGGAGCCCAACGCCAACGACACCGCACAAAGCCCCAGTTGAATTGCTTCCCGCAAAAAATACCAAGGGTGCCAGTTGGTACCAAGCACCGGTTTTTCCGGCGAAAGGAACGCAACGGAAGCGACAATGCCGACAAGCAACGGGAGATTCAGCCCAAGCCCGGAAATCTTGAGCCCGGTTTGATTTTTGGTGTCGAGTTCCTTGTCTTCTTTCGACTCTCCGGGATAGAACCACACGGTGTCCCAAAGGAAATAGATCGCAATCAGGATGCAGTTGACGAACGCCCACTCTTTCCAGAGATTGAACGTCCAGAAGAAATCGACCCCTTTCAAATATCCGAGGAACAGCGGCGGGTCGCCCAGCGGTGTGAGGCAACCGCCGCAATTGCAGACGCAGAAAATGAAGAAAACGACCGTGTGAACCTTGTGTTTTCGTTCCCGGTTCGTGTCCAGCAAAAGCCGGATCATAAGCATCGCGGCCCCGGTCGTTCCGATGAGACTTGCAAACACGGCTCCGAGGAAGAGGATCACGGAGTTGACGAGCGGACTTGCTTTCAGATTTCCTTCGATCCGGATTCCACCGGTAATTGTGAAAAGCGAGAAGAGCAGAATGATGAACGGGATAAAATCGGCGACGATGGCGTTCATAAAAATCACGGAGATTTTATCGAACGTCCCGGAGTCGGCGGCGATTTCGTAATGGGCAGGCCAGTGTCCGGCCAACGTGAAATCGGAAAGGAATCCGTAGTAGAGTAGCGTCAACACCCCCAGCCCGGCGGCGACGCAAAACTTATGAAAGTTTGTTTCCCACCAATGAGCGGTTGTCGGAATAAGCGGCAAAATCGCAATGCTCAACAAGAGCAACGCAAACGGAGCGATCATGTAAAGCGGCGGATGTTGGATTTCCGCTTTTTCCGCCTCGTTGTGTTCGACGGTTTCCGCCTGGATTGCCTGTTGGGTCCAACCTTGGGGAATTCCCTGCGAGGCGAGAAAACCGTAACCGCAAAGAAGCAGGAAAATGACAAAAGCGACAAGCCCCAATGGGGGAATTTTACCCTCGCCGCCGTGATTGTGTTGTTCTTGTGCGTGTTCTGGCATGGGATATGTGGAAAAGATACATGTTGCCGAAAAAACATCCAAACGAAACGGAATCATTCCCTGCGATCGTTATGTCTTATCTTCGTCTACACGAC
>CAZNVM010000406.1:0-3459 GCA_964576215.1 uncultured Planctomycetaceae bacterium | reverse complement strand
CAATCGGTATGGAAATAAGGGCGCCGTATTGATGGTGCCACCGGTGCTACTAAGGGCGCGAAATCTCGAACGGAACATTCCACGGAACCGTTTGAAAAACACTCGTCCCGCATTTTTTGGACATCTTATTTTTTGACAGTTACTAACGAAAAACATCATTACATCTGCGGCGGATTCTGCGGCGGCTGGAACTGCTGCGGCGGGTCCATCACATCCTGCTGTGGTTGCGGCATTCCCGGTTGCGGCATTCCCGGCTGCGGCATTCCCGGCTGCGGCATTCCCGGTTGCGGCATTCCCGGTTGCGGCATTCCCGGTTGCGGCATTCCCGGTTGCGGCATTCCCGGTTGCGGCATCCCCGGTTGCGGCATTCCCGGTTGCGGCATTCCCGGTTGCGGCATTCCCGGTTGCGGCATCCCCGGCATATTCGGTCCACCCGGGTTGGGCTGCATGTTGTTCTGTTGTTGCTGCTGCCAATTCTGATACGCCGTCGGGTCTTTTTTCAAGTTCTCCAGTTCTTCTTTCCAACTGATGATGTCGTCATCCGTGTCGGACTTCCCGTCTTTTCCCGCCGACCAAATTGCAGGTTTCGAATTATCGACCCGTCGGCCCGTCGGCCATTCGTAATAATAATCGCGTCCCCATGGATCTTTCGGCAGTGCTCTGCCCAGGTAATTTTGGGAAGCACCTGCCCCTTGTCCCGGATTAAACGTTGACGGAGCGTTTCCCGGTCCCATTGAATTATTGGGATCGCCACCCATGTTCATGTTCATATTCATGTTGTTGGGTGCCACCATTGGATCAGGATTGCCGAAGCCGCCCGGTTGCATCGTGGAATTATCGGACCCGACGTTTCGTGTCATGTCCGGGCCGTTCGGGCTTCCGAACCCATCACCGGACGGCGGCATGTTCGGTTCATTCATTCCCGGGTTCATTCCATTCGGGCCAAACGGAGAACCGCCGCCTCGTGTGGCATCCGTTGGCATATTTGGCATATTGTTATTGTTTGGGGCCATTGGGAATCCGTTCCCTCCGCCCCCCCCGCCCATTGGGTTTTGCAAGTTTGGCTGGTACTGATTGGGTTCTCCGACCAAAACGGCGAGGCCGCTGCGTGGAACATTGGGACTTCCGTAGGGATAGTCGTTGTGTTCGGCCACATAAACTCCCAGTGCCTGCTCAAATTGCTTAATATCAAGGGCGGCTTGTCGTTGTCTCATTTGTTCCCATTGGTTCATGACAATGGGAACGAGGAACGCGATGAGAATGATCAGGATAACCATGACGATCAGCAATTCCATCAGGGTAAAACCGGCGTGTTTTCGCTGTAAAAGATTTTTCATAGGAGACATGGATTTGTTTAATGGGGTTGTCTTTAACCGAATTCGGCGGCGAAATGAAAGGCAATCGCTGTGAGTGGAGTGCAATCGCTGTGGAAAAGGGATAGTAAGACGAGGGGCAACCGACGCTGGGTAAAGAGCAGGAGATCGAAACCGACCGCACTCTACTGGGGGTATTTTACTCGAAACAAGGCCGGATTACAAGGTCATTCAGTCCGGGTTGCAAAGATTCCGAAAAACGATACACTACGCCGTTGTGCCCTATGCCCGCGTAGCTCAACTGGCAGAGCGCAGCATTCGTAATGCTGAGGTTGTGAGTTCGATTCTCACCGGGGGCTTTTGCTTAAACACTTGAAATTGCGGCGTTTGCGGCGTCTGAGTTTCAAACAATTTGATACGTTTCTTTGTTGCCAAACGGAAAAATTTTCCGTTTAGGAATTGGAAGGTACGTACTCAATGCCAAAATTAAAGAATCGGTTGCCCAAATTGTGTAAAAACGGCGACTACGCTTTTGTCCGTTGTCAGGGCAAAAAAATCTCTCTTGGAAGGTGGGGAACCATCGAGGCAAAACAAAGCCTACGCCCGGTTCGTCGCAGAATCGCAGGAAGGTCCCCGGTCCAGTGTTCCCGTTGCCCGGTCTTGGGTGGGGCTTCCAAATTCTCCAGGAGAAAGCGGTGGGTTGGTCTCTGAGCTTGCCGTCCGGTACTTGGAACACGTCAAAACAAGCAATGTCCACCCGACACATTACACACATTGCAAAACCATCCTGCAAGACTTCCTGCTCCCGATTTATTCCGATCTTCCGGTAAACTCCTTTGGGCCGAAGTGCCTAATAACCGTCCGCAACAGCATGGTCGCCTCAAAACGCCTTTGTCGGAACTTGGTAAACGATTATGTCCGCCGGATTGTCGCAATGTTTTCCTTCGGCGTTGAGTCTGTCGAGTGTGAGGTCAAACAGGGAACGATTGACGATGCCCGAGAGTACGCTTGTTCTGCGAATTCAAGGCATGGTCTACCGCGTACTCCGGAGGACAAACGGAAAGCGGTCGAGGTATTTTTCAAGATTCCCGGTCGTGATGATCTGAGCAACAGCGAAGTTGCCAAGAAGGTCGGTGTGTCCGTACCGTTTGTGAAAAAGGTTCGTGACGAATTGGGTGTCAAGGCTTCCCCTGCCGCTCATTACGGGAAAGGATCGGAGACCTACAAAGAAGAAAGATTAAACGATTTAATCCCGAAGTCGGTCGAATCGAACGCTTCGGAGGAAGGAACGGGATTAAACGATTTAATCCCGGCAACAACGCAAAAGAGTGACAAGACCGTAAATGTCGAGTTGCCAATCGGAAAGCCGCATGACTTTGTCGTTGCGCTTATAGAACATTTTGATCCGAAGTACCTGAAATTGTGTACGAAGTGTCTTGTCGATACTTTTAAGTTGACTTGATACCGTTTTCTGTCTGATTGATTGATTGTTTGTTTATTTCAATTTTATATTGAAGGGAGATTTTTCAATGAGGAAAATTAAGTATTTAACCGATTGTATTAAAAAAGGCGATATGCCGATTATTGTCCAAGCAATTCAAATTCTTCAGGAATATGAAGGCTATCGGTTGACCCTACGACAACTGTTTTGCCAGTTCGTCGCACGCAATTTATTACCAAACAAAGATAAAATGTACAATAAACTGTGTGTGACGATAAAGCGTGGCCGTATGGGAGGATTGATCGACTGGGACATAATCGAAGATCGAACTCGTTTTCTGCGATCACTTCCACACTGGAACAGTCCGGCCAATATTATCGTTGCATGTGCCGATCAGTACCACGTCGATTTTTGGCAAAACCAAAAATGCCGTGTGGAAGTTTGGATTGAAAAAGATGCCTTGATTGGCGTTATTGAAGAAACTTGCGATCACTGGGATGTTCCGATTTTTTCATGTCGAGGCTATGGTATTACATCAAAAGGGATATGTCAAGGTGAATCCAGTCCGTCGACAAGTTTGTATCGAGACCGTCATTTCGCGATGCTCCATTCCGGCTTTTATTCATCTCCCCCAATAAAAGCCGGAATGAAGCGAAGCGAAGTGACGGTAAAATCAGTAAAAATCGTAAACTTGTCGACGGACTG
>CAZNVM010000405.1:0-38435 GCA_964576215.1 uncultured Planctomycetaceae bacterium | reverse complement strand
TCAATGCCGCTTGAAGTAGCGTTTCGAGTTCGGCAATCCGTTGGTCTTTGACATCCATGTGTCACAGTGTACTCCTTTTGCCACTTCGAAACAAGACCAATTTCATCGATTTAACGCGATTAGGCCGTGAACGGCTACAAGAAATTTAACGCCTTAATTTCGCTTCTTGTGCGGGTTGTCAACACGCCTGAATCGAAATTGCCGTCTCTGAGCGAAATTACCGTGAGTGTTCCCGACGTGAAATCGGAGGAAATCGACCGTGAACTGCGTTGGAATCTGGTGTCCGAATTTGAGTGGAGCAACTGGCAACGTGTCGTACGTGAACAGGGGTTGGAACAAGAAAAAATCGGGCGGCTCTGCAATAGTTTGAACGAAATCCCACGTGTCCTTTGGAACAAAACGCTCGGAACCTACTGTTACGTGAGTCTGGAAGAACTTCGCGCGATGAAAACCCACGGTGAACGGCGGGTTCATGCGATTCTCCACCTTTTTCACGATATTTTCGAGATTGCCTCAAAATTTAACGGCGTCCCCCGGCTTCGGGTTCGCATGTCCTTACGCTGGACCGACGAAATTCAACAATGGATGGTCGAGGTTTTGGAACGTCCCTCCTTTCCATCTCTGGATGAACTTTTACGCCGTTTCGTGCAACCTTGCCTGACGCAGTTGCGGATCGACACTACCGACGGAGTCGTTTATTTGGCTGAAGCGCGGCTCGGACTGAAAGGACCGATTACTTCGGTCCGACAGGTGGCGAAGGAAATGAGTCTTGCCCGGGCCAGAGTTTATCAGCTTCTCGGACAAATCAGCGAAGTCATGTCCGTTCGCTGGCCGGATGGCGGAAACCTTGTGCATCGCTTGCGGGACAAATGTATTTATGAAATGATCGACCACCCGAGCGAGGCGCATGGGATTTTTATGGCGGCAGCGGATCTCTTCTATCCGAATCATCGCACGGTTCCCGATTCGAGTTCTTTCCGGGAAACGCAACCTCGCGACTCTTTTCAGGATTCTTTTCAGGATTCTTTTGAGGCGGCCCATTCCATGAAACCCCGATAATGGGTAAATTGGGGGCGTCGGGTTTCCCTGATCGTCCCTCACCGCATCATTTTATGCCAAAAATTCACTATCTCATTTTCGACATCGAAAGCGTTGCCGATCCGGAATTGGTTGCGAAAGTTCATTACGCCGGCAAAGAGGTCGAGCCTCAGACCGCCGTTCGCCGATACCGTGACGAACTCATGGCGGCAAACAACAGCGATTTTATTCCGTACACCTTTCACATTCCGGTTTCCGTCGCGATTGCCAAGGTGGACGGCGATTTTCAGTTGCTCGATTTGGTCGTGCTTGACGATCCGCTGTTTCGTCCGCACGAGATTTGCCGCCGGTTTTGGGAAGGCTGGAAGCATTACGATCATCCGACGCTCGTTACGTTCAACGGACGCGGATTCGACCTTCCCCTGATGGAACTGACCGCATTTCGGTACGGTATTTCGATTCCCGGTTGGTTTGCGTTCGATCAAAAGTCTTACGAGCAACCGCGACACCGGTATAACACCAAATCGCATTTCGACCTTTACGATATTTTGACGAATTTCGGCACAACGCGGTTCCACGCCGGACTGAATCTGGCCGCAAACCTGCTCGGAAAACCGGGAAAAATGGACGTTCAGGGGAACATGGTTCAAGACTTGTATGACGCCGGGGAAATTGCCAGGATCAACGACTATTGCCGTTGCGACGTGTTGGACACGTATTTTGTTTTCCTCCGAACGATGGTACTGCTCGGTAATCTTTCGCTCGGGCGGGAACAGGAACTTGTACGGCAAACCAAAACCTGGTTGCAACAACGATCCGAGATTCCCGCGTTTGCGCTTTACCTGGAACACTGGGGCGATTGGACCAATCCCTGGGAATCACTTTGATACGGCTTCTATACCATAAGCACAATCAGAGCCGCGCACGGAGTAAGCGATTTTCACGTTACCACCGGGAGCACCGCTTACTGCGTGCGTGGCTCTGATTGGGTTTACTTATTTTCCGATACAAAATTTACTGAACACCCTGTCCAGAATATCGTCGGTGTGAACCGTTCCGAGTACCTGACCAAGTTGCTCCAGGGCGGAGCGAAGTTCCGAAGCGATGAGAACCTCGTCCCGATTCTGCGACGCAAGCGACCACGCTGCCGTCAAATGCTCCGCCGCTCTTGCAATGGCGTCACGGCACCGAATCGCCGTGGTCGGCACCACCTCCGCCGTGCCGATCCGGTTACGCAAAAATTCGCTCGTTTTTTGCTTCAATTTCTCCAGCCCTGCTCCGCTTACGGCAGAAGTGCGTATTTCCGTTCCCGTAATCTCCCGGAGATCGCATTTCGTACGAACACGGATCACCGGCTTGTGGGCGAAAAGCGATTCGTCCAAGCCTTGCTCGTCTTCCGCAGAAACGCAAACGAGCAACAGCGTTGCCGCTTCAATCATCTGCCGAGCCAACACTTGGGCGGTCTCGTCCGGCGAACCGTCCGAAAAATCCGCGATCCCCGCCGAGTCGACCAGCCGAAACGTGACACCGTCCCAGGTGAGCGGCGTTTCAAGGTAATCCCGGGTCGTTCCGGGAATCGGTGAAACAATCGCCCCTTTGTGATTGTCGGTCAACCGGTTGTACAAGCTGCTTTTTCCGGCGTTCGGCGGACCGATAAGGAGAACCCGGAGGATTTCGCCGCCTGCATTCCGGTCGGAAATTTTTCGGTGAATCCCGTTCAACGATTTCAACGCTTCGTCGAGCCGCTCGATCAACTCTCCGGTGGAAATGAAGTCGATTCCTTCGTCGGCAAAGTCAAGCCCTGCCTCCAAATGGGAAAGCGTGTCAAGCAAAGCATTCTGAATTCGGTGAAGCGGCAGCCCGATTCCCCCGGCCAATTGATTCAGTGCGATTTTCAAATGGTGTTCATCGGTTGCATCAATGACACCAAGCACCGCTTCGGCCTGCGTCAGGTCAAGCCGCCCGGCCAGAAATGCCCGTAACGTAAATTCCCCCGGCTTGGCCAGTCGCACCGTTCCCCACTTTGACTGGAGAATCCTGTGCTCCACAGCATCAAGGATCGGCTCACTCCCCCAAAGATGCAGCTCGACGGAGCATTGCCCGGTGTATCCGCGTTCCTGGGGCCAAAAGTAAAGATCGCAGGGTACAGGCCGTTTCGGTTCCCAAGGCGTAAGTGTTCCGGTGTAAATCCCAGGGATTTCCGCACGGATTTCCCCGAAGTCGGCTGTTTGAAAAACGTCACGCAAAACCCGGACGCAGTCGTCGCCGCTAAGCCGTAAAATTCCGCGTCCTCCGGCACCATGAGGCGTTGCACGTGCAATAATCGTTTCGTCGAGAGAAAACAAGGGAAATGAGAAATGAGAAATGAGAAATATCAGAGCCGCAACCTTTTGTGTGAATTACATTTGATTTCAGTGAAACGGCATCACGAATCCACGAAGCGTGACATAGAGTGCGACAGCGACCAGCGTGACGGCGGCGACTGATCGGGCGCGGGCTTGCCAACGAAGCATGGCGAACAGGCCAAGCGTGAAAACAACGCTAACGCCGACGTCTCCCCACGGAATCAACGGATAAGCGACCTCACAATCAGAAAGCGGCCATAGTATTTTGATCCCCCAGTTTTGCAATGATTGATGGCCGGACACAATTGTATCCCCTATCAGATGGGTGATGCCCGCAAATACGCCGACCGCAACCCACACGAATGTTGCCGACCACAAGAAATGGTCTCGCAATACAAACGTATCCGGTGCCATGCCTTTTCCTTGAAAATGTTTCAGAAAAAACCGACCGATACGATTCATCCAATCGAACCGGTAATCGCCGACCGCAAACAGGGCGGATAATAGTACGCAAGCAATGATCGAATGTCCCCAGCAACGATGGGCCGTGTCGAACAGGTTGACGCTCCAAAGCAGAGTCAAGCCATCCCAATCGGGTAGCGTGGCGGCAACACCAGCCATTGCGGCAAGCTTCCAGCCGTACCGACGGGTCAACCCGGCCGTCAAAACGGCATCGACGCCGAGAAACGCATGTTCAATTGTCGTCATTTTTGAGCGGTTTCTCCTGTTTTCACTCTTTACTTACAATTTCAACCGAACGAACCTCGGAAAATAATACGTTTTTTCGGCGAAGATGATTCCTTCTTTCAATCCCCAGGCGTTCAGGTTATACGACACCACCAGTTCGCCCGGCCTGGAAAGTTGCGGATGGGCTTTGGCGTTATACGTAATGACGCTCGCTTTCGGACCGCAGTCTTTTTTGATTTGGGCGTCGTACATTTCCGGTTCCGGGCAAACGTAAAACGTTGTCGGCTTCGAGAACTTGTCGTAGGGCGAATCGGCAACCGCAAAGTTCAAGTTCGGTCCCACGCACCCTTCCGTATAAACGAGGACGAATTTTCCGTCCAAGCGGCCTCCCTTCATTTTTGTTACGCTTAATTCGTTCGACATGCCGCTTGCCAACACCGCTTCGTCGCGGTTGGTGTCGGCGATCTTTTCGCTCCAACGGTCGCCGGTCCAGAATCGCCAGGTCGAAACATTGTCGAAGGAACCGCACGGGGCCTTGGCGACGACCAGTTGACGCTGGAAAAACGGTGCCCCTTTTTTGTCACGGAATCCATAAACGTACGAAATGTCCCCCTGGCGGCAGATTCCGATCCCGAACAATACTTGATAATCCCCGTCTTTGTGAAACAGTTCGACCCGTTTGGTTTCCGTCCGGGAAAAATCGGGCATTTCGTCGCGGATCGGCACTTTGATCATCCAGGGGCCTTCCATTTCCCAAGTGGCCGGATCAACGACGGTTCCCGTGGTGTAGAGAACCGAATCGAGAATGATTGCGTCGCCGTGCCAATAATTCCGGTCAAACAGATTTTTCGGACGACCATCGGCGGCGGTCCCATGCAGGAATCGTATCTTTTCCGGGTCCGGTTTACCACCCTCCAAAACCGCCATGCAATGGTTGATCATAACCGATCCCGGTTTGTAGGATTTGTCCGGGTTGACACCACCGAAGAACGAGTCGGAGAAGATAAAAAACGTTTTCGAGTTTTCGTCCGTTTTCCAGGCTTCTCCGTCGAGACCGAACGAAAAGATTCCGTCTCCGGCGATCCAACCTTCGGTTCGATCCAACACGGCCGTCCAATCGGCGGCGGCCTCGCAGGTAAACACCGGTTCTTTCGCCGCAACCTGTTGGACAAGACCGGCGAACAAAAAGAGAAGGTACAATGCGATAAGGATTGGCAACTTTGTTTTCATAAAAGACCTCGTAACAGGGATGTGAAAAGGAGATTCCGCACGGCTCTGATTATACCCGGTTCCGTTTGTTTTTTGACAGGGGTGTGCAAAATTTCGCCTTGTCAGAGCGTTTTTTTCCGATAGAATACCGTTTTTTGTTTGAAAACAATCTATTTGTGTTCCGTTTTTTGCAGTTTTCTGGTCACAAACAAATTTGTGAGTATTTTGGCACAAACAAAATCGTTTGGCCTCCGTTGTACGGTAGATGTTAATCTTTGGAGATTTTTATGAAAAACCTATACCTTTATTCGGTACTCGGGCTGCTTTTGATCGTTCCAGGTTTCGCTCGGGGCGAAACGGGGAGCATCGGGCTGGAGGAACTCCGGTTCGCCTCGTTCAAACAGGAAAACGGTCAACCGAAAATCAACGCGGCCTACAACGGTACGCCCCTTTCGATCGGCGGCAAGACGTTTTCAGGCGGTATCGGTACACATGCGCCGAGCGAAATCACCATTGATCTACTCGGCAAAGCGGAACGATTCACGTCCCATGTCGGCGTGGACGACGGCAAAAAGGATCAGCGAGGGAGCGTCGAATTTCTCGTGCTCGGAGACGGAAAAGAACTGATCCGTACCGGCGTGATGCAAGGTGGAGATGATGCCAGATTTCTGGACGTCGATGTCAAAGGCGTCAAAAAATTGACGCTCAAAGTGACGGACGGCGGAGACGGCAAAAACAGCGACCACGCCGACTGGGCCGACGCGAAAATTTACAGTTCGGAAATTCACCTGTTTCAGCCGATTCCCGACGAGGAGTGGAACCGACTCACCACGAAGCAAACCGAAGAAGGATACAAGTTGGAGCAGATCGCAAACGGTGTCTGGCGGTTACGCTACGGCACACCGGAAAAATTCACGCCAAGTAGTACACTCCGGTCGCAGCCGATCCGCATGCAATCGCTCGAAGAAATGGTGAGGGCAAAACGAATGCCGTTTGAAGCCGCCGCGATGAATGCCTACAAGACCGGGCGCGGCACGGTGTTCGAATTACCGATGCGGAACGACGAACAGGTCTACGGCATGGGGAACAACATTGCGATTTTCAATCAAACGAACCGGCGAAGCGTGGTGCGGATAAGCGACATGCAGCCGATACCTGCCGACGACGTGAAAAATGTCGCCAACGAACAGAACGATGCCCATGCCGCCGTGCCGTTCTATGTTTCCAACCGGGGTTACGGCGTCTTTGTCGATTCCGCCCGGTATATCTCGTTTTATGCCGGAAATGTGGCACTGGTCAAACCGGAGCAAACAAAGACGGACGGTAACGAACTCGCCACAGATACGGAGACGCTTTATCGTTTCCGTGAAATTGCCGAGAAAACAATGGTCATCGACATTCCCGGCGCGGTAGAGGGGGCCGACATTTACATCTTTTCCGGGCCAGGCATGGTGGAGGTGATTCAGCGTTACAATCTCTTTTCCGGCGGCGGTGCGCTTCCGCCGCTCTGGGGATTGGGTGTCGCGTTCCGGTCCAAGACCCAATATACGCAGGAAATGGCCTTGAAGCTCGCCAAGCAGTTCCGGGAAGACAAGATGCCTTGCGATATGTGGGGCTTCGAACCCGGCTGGCACACGAAAGCCTATTCCTGCTCCTACGTCTGGGATTCGAAGCGGTTTCCGGACCCGGCGGCGATGGTCAAGGGGATGAACGAGCTTGGCTACCACGTCAACTTGTGGGAACACGCTTTCGTGCATCCGACGGCACCGTTCCACGATGAAATCCTCCCGTGGTCGGGAAATTATCGGGTCTGGGGCGGACTCGTGCCCGACTTTGCCACGCCGGAAGCAAAAAAAATCTATTTGGATTATCACAAAAAGGTTCTCATGGACATCGGCATTGAAGGGTTCAAGATCGACGAGTGCGACAACCAGCCGCTGTCCCCCCGGCCGTGGTCGTTCCCGGAATGCAGCAAGTTCCCGTCCGGTCTGGACGGCGAGCTGATGCACGCCATGTTCGGTCAACTGACGCAGAAATTATTCGACGAAGAGTATCGTCAGCGAAACAAGCGGACCTACAATCAGGTTCGGGCAACCCACGCCCTGGCCTCGCCGTTACCGTTTGTCGTGTACAGCGACCTGTACAAACACGATGATTACATCCGCGCCATCGGCAAAAGCGGATTCTGCGGCACGCTTTGGACGCCCGAATTGCGGCAGGCCAAATCGGCGGAAGACATGATCCGGCGAATGCAGTCGCTGGTCTTTTCCGCTTTGACGCAGGTGGACTGTTGGTTCCTGGACCATCCGCCGTGGTTCAATTACGACCGGAAGCAGAACAACGAAGGCATCCGCCATCCGGACTCCGAAGAGCACACGAAGATGATGCGTGAACTGATGAACCTCCGCATGAGCCTTGTGCCGTACCTCTACACTGCGTTTATGGACTATTATTTGTACGGAATCCCGCCTTTCCGGGCGGTTGTAACGGACTATCCGAACGATCCGGAAACGTTTAACGTGGACCTGCAATACATGGTCGGTCCGTCGTTGATGGTTGCGCCGGTCATTGCCGGGCAGACTTCCCGTGAGGTTTACTTACCGGCAGGGGACTGGTACGATTTCTGGACAAAAAAGAAGTATTCCGGCCGACAGAAAATCACGATTGATGTTCCGCTCGACCTGATTCCGGTGTACGTGAAATCCGGTTCGGTTCTACCGCTGGCCGAGCCGCTCCAGTGCCTGCCGCAAGACGTTTGCTTTGACCTGACCGTTCACGTATTCGGCGACAAGGACGCATCGTTCATGCTTTACGAGGACGACGGCGTCACGTTCGATTACGAGAAAGGAAAGCGGAACCAATTGATCCTGCGCTGGAAAGACGGCAGCGGCGAGTCGAAAAAAAACGGCACCTGGGAAACGTCACCCCGTTACCGGATCAAGGAATGGTGCCATTGGAAATAAACGTTACAACTCGAAGTGGAAACGGACTGGTTATTGGGAAATCGGAAATCGGAAATCGGAAATACCTATCACTTATCACTTATCACTTATCACTATGCCCTCATCGGTTATTGAAACAACCAACTCACAACAAGCCAACCCTGATCGGCGGCGATGGTTTGGGGGGTAAGGAGACCTTTGTCTTTCCACTGTTCTTCAAGTTCCATCGGGGAAACGACAAAGGCGTCTTTCAATTGTGCATCCAGGCGTTTCATCACGATATTGCGGATGGCAAGGTTTCGACCGGCAATTCTTGCCCCGCTGTTCGGGTCGAAACCCGGCGGGAATACGGTCGGGGGTTCTGCTTTTTCGAACACGAAATTCATGGTGGTTGTTCCATTTTCCGTAACCGTTTCCGCTTTTACACGATATTTGATCGTAATATCCAAGCCGGGATGTTCCTGCTCGCCCTGCTCGAATCGGTCGATGTGAATCATTATCGTGACAAGATTATCCTTGAACGTACATGTAATCGGCGATTTTTCCGCAAAGGTGATTGCAGTGAGCGGATTTTCGTCGTCATCCGATTCAAGTTTTTCCGCGAGCTTGGGATACCGTTCCTTAAGTCGGGACACCACTTCATCGATTTCAATACGTCGGCCCGCCAACCGGGACTGCGCGGCATTGTTCAACGCCGATTGGTGGGTTCGAAATACGATGTCGGAACGTTCCGGCAGTTCCGGCGGATTGGACACCGCCGCCAGTTGGGCGTTTGCCGCAACCAGGGTCGTCCATTTCAGTTCGGTTTCCGTTGTCTGGAATTTCCACGGCACCGGGAACAGGTCGGTTTTCAAGAGCGGCTGACGGAGTTTTTCCTGGTATCGGCCAAACAATTGGGCGATTTGCTGATCGGTTTCCGAGTTCAAACGATTGCTCAAACGGTTGGCCGCAATCCGACGACTTTCCGCATTGTATCGCGGCTTTTGTTTTGGAACCTGATTTTCCGCGACTTTCAGGAGAATTTCCCGCATCAGGCAACCTCCGGCAACGTCGATTCCGGTCGTGTGAACCGTAAGGTCCGCCGAAGACCGGGCCGCCGTTGTTTGAAAACGGTCCTCCGCAAGAAAAATCATCTTTTCGCCCCAAACGGAGCCTTCGTTCGTCGAAAAAACACGAATCGGTCCGCTACGTCCAACGGTGTCGCTTGAAATTTGCGTCGTCAAAAGCAAACGGATTTGCGCACGGTTTTCATTTGGGCAAAATTCCATCGACGTTTCCCCGACCGTTTGCCCGTTTCCGCGAACCTGCGCCCTCAAAACGCGGTCGTTGACCAAGAGTGGTTCCTCAATGGTTCTTTGAAAGGGATAGGCCAGAAAGTCGGAACTGACTTGAATGAGCAGGTTCGGCTGTCCGAAAACCTCTTCGAGAAAGGCTGCGATTTGACCTGCGAGCGGAGCACAATCATCAAGGTCCGACAACCAGGCGATTGCGTCGGTTAACACGGGACCGTATTCCGGGTGTTCGTCGGAAAGAAACGTTTCGATAAACGCCGGCAGCCCTTTGCAAAACGCACCGTAATCCTCGGAGAAATGTTCATTGTTGACGGCAAGTTCCAGCGTCAGGTATTTTCTCAAAAGCCGGGAAAACGACCTCACCGTTTCGATCATTTTGGCGTCAAACCCATCCGGCGGCGTCTGGGAAAACAGGAGGCTGTTTTGGTAGGTTTCCGTAATCGCTTCCGATTGAAATTCTCCGGTACGCAAAAGAGCCTGCCGCAAGGGTTCCAGACGAAGCGTTTCTCGCCAGACCGGAAATCGGGCCAAACTGGAGCGGAGCTTTCCCGTTGCGGTGAGAATTTGCGTTCGCACACGTTTCAAGTCGGCCTCGTTCGGTTGCCGGTCCTCTTGGGTTACGGCATCGCACAACAGTTGAAGCCGCTGGAGTATTTCGGGTTGCGGTAAAACTTCTTGCGAGTCGGCTTTGGTCCTCACGGTTCCGCAAACGCCGACGACCAACAAAATAAACAGAGACAGGTAATGGGATCGCATTTTCCAAATTGATGGTAAGGAATGAATAGCATGGACATCATCACATGAATACATTCTACCAAATTTGTTCATTTTGCAAGAGTCCTGCCTCGCAATGTTAACAGTCCGTCGACAAGTTTACGATTTTACGATTTTTACTGATTTTACCGTCATTTCGCTTCGCTTCATTCCGGCTTTTATTGGGGGAGATGAATAAAAGCCGGAATGGAGCATCGCGAAATGACGGTCTCGATACAAACTTGTCGACGGACTGGCAATGTTAACAGGCCGCTAACAAGTAGGCGATGAATGGTAGCCGGGAGCGCAACGGAGTGAAGCGACCGGACCGAATCGCGGGGAAATCCGGTCACTGCGCTCCGTTCCCGGCTGCCATTATTATTGGCGAACTTCTATCGACCTGAAATTCACCCGAAGAAATCGTTCAAAAGCAACGGCGAACATTCCTGATTGTACTCAAAATAAATCGCGGCAACGACCGGCGGAATTTCCGTCACAAAATTTTCCACGGTCAATACCAGGGGTTGCGCCGCGCTGAACTCCATGACGCTTATCACCGTTTGTTCCTGGTGAACCACGGGAACCGGCGGCAAAACCTGTTCGGGTTGCGGAACCGGCGGGACTTTCGCGTATCCCAAGTTGGTGAGAACTTCAAGAATTTCACTACAAGTCGGGAACATACGTCCGCTGTTGCGTTTGTATTCGTCGAGAGCCGTCATAAATTCGACTTCCTCCGCCGTATAATCCCGTTCGCAGGTCGTTGGGTCAATTTGCCTGCGCCGTTGTACTTTTTTGCGACGTGCCGGTTTGCCGGGAACGACGGAATGAGGCGAATCCTTGCGAAAATCCATTTGCGAATTCCCATGATCCTCTTCGTCTTCAATGTCCCGTCCATTGAAGGTTTTTCCCTTCGTCTTGTTGATAATGGAATCAAACTCATCCAGAGAAATCAGCTCGTCGTCCAAAAATTCATGGTCCTCCAAGTCGAAATCCACTTCTTCGTCGTGGTCGTAAAACGAACGGTTGCGAATCACTTTCGAATGCCGCCCTTTTTTTCGCGGAACTCTCTTTTGTTGCCGGGTTCTGTAAGAAACAGCGGAATCTTCCAAATTCATCATAGATTCCTGGTCCGTATACTCTTTGAGTGCAATCATGGGGGGATTGTTTTTGGTAAGAGGGATGGGAGATTGGGGGGAATGATCCAAAGACAAGGCACCAACTCTGTTTTTCGCAGGCGCGGACCGTTGCTTCTTGGGGACGTCCGTTTTTTTTGTCGTATTTAATGAAATCTTTTTCGGCGATTTCCCGGTTTTCTTTTCCGCAGAAACACTTGTCGGAAAACTGGAACAAGGAATCCCGGACTTCAACTTATTCCGGGAAACGGCCTTATTTTTCCGTCTTGGATCGACTTTAACAGCCGCCGCGACGGCGGAAGTCACGGATTTCTTTCGTGGAAGGGATCTTTTCATGGTAACATGCCCTTTCCTTTTCCATGAGACCACGACAAAAACGACAACGTTCTTGCCGAAGCAACGATGGAATCAAAGAAAACAGGGGGCGATTGAGGGAGGGGAGAGGAGAGGAGGGGGGAAGGTAAACTTGGGGCTTCGCGTTTCACGGAAAAAAGTGCAACATGCCCACGACTGGTTTTTTCGGACACAATTTTGGTAAATCTTAACGTTCCCGAAAAATATCTCTTTTTTCCTGATTTTTAGGATTAAGGGAGATTGCGGCCTGTATGGAATTTAAGAGTTGGTTTGATTTTATACCATTCAACTGATTGACGGTGTATGGTATATGTACTCAAACCGCAAACAAATGGCCGGTACTCAATACAGTCACGCTGGGTTTGTTATCGATTTGTCCCGGTCTCGACGCTACGGAATTTTTGACTATAATCGGGCCTGTCGTCTGGTTCGGTCCCACGTTTTTTTGCGATGCCGCCATGAAAATTTTACGTTCCCTTTCGCTTGTCCCCTTTTTTGCCTCGCTTGTTTTCGGGCTGTCTCCGACCGGGACCGACAACGGAATTTTTCACCTGAAAATCGGGGAGATTGATTTTTACGTTCTCGAGGACGCTTCCTCGACGATGGGTAACAATTTAATGATTACCGACGACAAGGAAGCGTTGAAGCAACTTGCTCCGACCGGACAGTCGCCGAGTAGCGTTTGCGTTTTTGCCGTGAAAAAGGGTTCGGAAGTGTTCCTGATCGATACCGGGTTCGGGAAAAAAACGTTCGAGCAGCTTCAAACGCTCGGCATCAAACCGGAAGAGGTGAAGAATATCCTTCTGACACACTCGCACGGCGACCACGTCGGCGGTCTCGTCAAGGGCGGAAAAAAAGCGTTTCCAAACGCTGTGATTTGGCTTGACGCAAGAGAACTCGATTTTTGGAAGACCGGAAAAAGTAAAGATTCGCTGGAACAATGCCTGAAACTGTATGGTGAACCGAAGTTTTTGACACCGGACGAAAAAAGCAGCGTGATTTTTCCGGAAATCGTTGCAGTTGATCTCACGGGACACACGCCGGGACATCTCGGTTTTCTGATTTCCTCGGACGAGAAAAAATTGATTGTCGTCGGTGATATGCTCCATAATGGAGCGGTCCAGTTTTCCCGGCCGGACATCAGTATTCAGTATGACAACGACCCGAAAAAAGCGGCGGAGGTCCGGCAAAAGACGATGAAACGGGCGGCCGAGGAAAATTGGTTGTTCGCAGCGGTTCACCTGCCGTTTCCGAGCATCGGAGACGTGAAAACCAACAACGGGTTTCGTTTCGAATCGGTCGAAAAATGAAGAATAAGCATACCTGCTTCCGGTATTGCAAATTTGCTTTGCCGGAATAAGCGAACACAAGTGCTGCGGGCAAAGTGATGAGCGAGTTCGAAAAAAGAACATTGGGAAACGCCATAAATTTTTTCTTTTTCTTCGTTTATGCGTCGAGTCATTATTTTTGGAGAGGCGGTGTCTCGATCGTATTGTGCAGTGCCGCGGTTGTTGTGATTTTTCTTTACACTTTTTTGGGGATATGGGAAATCGAATCGAAAAGTGGGTGGAATTTTCGTGAAGATAACCTTACCGAACGGGAAAAGTTTTTATCCTACAAAGCAACAAGCAGAACCCTGACCGTGTTTGTCATTGTGTCGTATACATTGGTAACGTTCTGCCTGTTTACTCCAATAAGTTCTGCCATTGATGAGAGCACTTTCCGATTCCATGATGGTGCCATCGTGGGGGTTATCATTTTTCTGGCTTTTGCCGTCGCCAAATCTTTAGTCCTGACCGTTTACCTTCGCAACGAGCGGCTTCGAAATTCACAGACTGACCACGAATCCACGACGTAATCGCAGGAACTGGAAATAGATTGGCGATAACAGAAAGCACTTTAAGGGGAGTTTTTAATTTTTTGGGGTACAAAAAGTGTCCCGGGAGCGTAGCGTAATGACGGGGCCATCGGAAACGTGTCGTCAGATTGCATGTTTCCTCGACCGTGTCAATCTGGGCAAACTTGGAAAATTAAACGCCCCTAAAATCCCTATAATTAAATCGAACGGGGTAATAATAATCCGCGAAATGATAAAATTTACCGGTATCGATTGATTTTTTTTCACTTGAGAATAGAATGGACACTCCGCCTTGAGAATAGAATGGACACTCCGCTTTTCTTTCGTTTTTTCGTGTTGTAAACTTTCCTCAAGAGTATGACAAATTTCATCCAGGTCAATCGGAACCAATGTGTGCGTTGTGGACAGTGTCTCCTGAATTGTCCCAACCAGTTATTTTCCCGCCAAAATCACGATGAAAGCCCCACAATCGCTTCTCACGCCGAGGAGGTTTGTATCCGGTGCGGGCATTGTGTCGCCGGGTGTCCGGCCTGTGCGATCACGGTCGGTGCAGTGGGGCATGAAATGTGTCAAACGATCCCCAAGGAAAGCGTGCCTCGTTTCGAGCACATTTCCACTCTTGTTCGCACGAGGCGTTCGATCCGAAATTTTAAGGATCACCCACTCGAAGTTGCAAAACTGGAGTTGTTGCTCGATGTTGTCCGCTGGGCACCTACGGCACGTAATCTCCAGCCGGTCAAATGGATCGTTGTCCAAAATCGCGAAAAAATGCTCGAAGTGGGAAAACTCGTCGCCGATGCAATGCGGAAATACGAGCAGTTCAAGCGGCCTGCCGAAGCCTGGGACAGCGGAAATGACGTGATTTTGAGAGGTGCGCCGGCAATGGCAATCGCTTACACCGAATCCGACGCGATCTTTCCCGCCGTCGATTGCACAATTGCCGTCGAAACGCTCGATCTTTGCGCCGCCGCAATGCAAATCGGCACTTGCTGGGCCGGTTATTTCGTGCTGGCGGCCCAAATGGAACCGACAATTCAGAATTGGCTGGGACTGGAAAAAGGCGAAAAAGTCCAGGCCGCTCTGCTTCTCGGCTATCCCGGTCTGGAAACCTACAAACGAATTCCCCACCGCAAGGAATTGACCGTGAAATGGATTTTTTGAACGGTTATTCCCCTCGAAGTTTTTTCCGGATCGTTTCGAGCCGTGTCATCAATTCCGCTTCAAACCCGCGTGGGTTCGGGCGGTAGTACTCAACCTCGACGCCGAGGTATTCCTGAGCGACGATTGCGTCTTCGCTGTCGTGAGCGTATTGGTATCCGACGTGTCCGAGCGACTCGGAACCTTTGTAATGAGTGTCCCGCAGATGTCTCGGAACGGGAACCGTGCGGTTTTCCCGAACGTCTTTTTTCGCTTCGAAAATCGCAAGCGTTGCCGCATTCGATTTCGGAGCACAGGCAAGATACGTGACCGTTTGTGCAAGATTCAACTGGCATTCCGGCAGACCGACCAGTTCGCAAGCGTGCGCCGTTGCAACGGCAAGCGGAAGAGCCGCCGGATCGGCGTTGCCGACATCTTCGCTCGCCAAAATCACGAGCCGTCGGGCAAGGAACCGGACGTCTTCTCCGCCTTCGAGCATCCGGGCAAGCCAATAAATCGCGGCGTCGCAATCGCTGCCGCGAATGCTTTTAATCAGCGCGGAAATGGTGTCATAATGCGAGTCGCCGTCCCGGTCGTAAGCAATCGCTTTGCGTTGAACCGACTCGGCAATCCGTTCCCGGGTCAATTCAATCGGATGCTTTTCGTCGTTGTGTTCGCTGGAAAGTACGGCAACCTCCAACGCCGAAAGTGCCCGGCGTGCGTCGCCGTCGCTCACTTCCGCAAGAAATTCCAAAGCGTCGTCGTGAAGCCGGATCGGATATTGCCCCAAGCCCCGTGCTTTGTCCTTGATTGCCCGGTGGACGAGCGTTTTTATGGCGTCATTGGAAAGCGTTTCGAACTGGAAAATGCGGCTTCGGCTGATGAGGGCGTTGTTGATCGTGAAAAACGGGTTTTCCGTTGTCGCTCCGACGAGAATCACGATTCCGTTTTCGACTTCCGGCAACAGAACGTCTTGCTGCGCTTTGTTGAACCGGTGAATTTCGTCGATAAACAGAAGCGTTTTCTGTCCGTCGCGGGAAAGC
Source organism: uncultured Planctomycetaceae bacterium (assembly GCA_964576215.1). GTDB lineage: Bacteria > Planctomycetota > Planctomycetia > Pirellulales > Thermoguttaceae > JAVBSX01. Next base: position 22,644 of record CAZNVM010000405.1, on the reverse strand, counting down.
CGGTCCATCGCGTCCGCCAGGATTTCACGGAGATGTTTTACACCGTCGCTGACTGCACTGAGTTGCCGAAACGTGCTCCGGGACGCGCCGGCCAAAATCCGGGCGAGCGTTGTTTTGCCTGTTCCCGGCGGACCGTGAAAAATGACCGAACCGAGCCGGTCCGCAAGAAGAAGGCGGCGGAGCAGTTTTCCTTCACCGAGGAAATGTTCCTGCCCGACGAATTCGTCCAGTGTCTGCGGCCTCATCCTCGCCGCAAGCGGTTGGGCAGCCTGCCGATTGGCCTTTTCCGTGCTCTCAAATAAAGACATTAACGAAATGGGAAAACAATGTTAGCGGCGTGGGCTTGCCCTGCGTTGGCCTGTATGTTTGGGTTACGTCTGATCCAGCGCGGAGCAAGCTCCGCCGCTAATGGTATTTTTTACGCCTCATCCAGCAGTTCAACGGCTTCGAATTTTTTGCCTTCGAGCATTTCCAGCGACGCTCCGCCGCCGGTGCTGACGTGGGAAACTTTGTCGGCGTATCCGAGTTTCTGGATCGCCGCCGCACTGTCGCCGCCGCCGATGATACTGACCGATTCGCTCCCGGCAATCGCCTGAGCAACCGCTTTCGTCCCTTCGTCGAACGGCGGCATTTCGAAGACGCCCATCGGACCGTTCCAGACAACCGTTTTTGAACCCTTAACAATGTCGGCGTACATTTTCGCCGTTACCGGACCAATGTCGAATCCCTGCCAACCGTCCGGGATTTCGCCCGATTTGACGATGCACTTATTGCAGTCCGCCTTGAACGCATCGCCGCAGTGGTCGTCGACCGGGAGAACCAACTTTTTGCCCCCCTCGGCGAGAAGTTCTTTCGCCAAGTCAACTTTGTCCGCTTCCACGAGGCTGCTGCCGACTTTGCCGCCCTGGGCCAACACAAACGTATACGCCATTGCACCGCCGATGAGCACCTTGTCGCAGATGCCGAGCAGGTTTTTGATGACCATGATCTTGTCGGAAACTTTCGCGCCTCCGAGGATCGCAACGAACGGCCGCTGCGGACTTTTGATCGCGTCGGTCAGGTACTGAATCTCTTTGGCGACGAGGAAACCGGACACCTTGGGTTTGTTTCCCATTGCGTTGGGAACGGCGACCATCGAAGCGTCGGTTCGGTGACACGTTCCGAAAGCGTCGTTGACGTAAACGTCGGCAAACGCCGCAAGTTCCGCTGCAAACGCCGCGTCCCCCTTCTTTTCGCCCGGCTGGAAGCGAAGGTTTTCGAGCACGAGCAGATCGCCGGTTTTCAGAGCGGCGACTTTGGCCTTGGCGTCAGGACCGACCGTATCGGTTGCGAAGGCGACCGGTTTGCCGAGCAGTTCGCCGAGTCGAACCGTCGTCGGTTTCATGCTGGATTTCGTATCGGGAGCGTCTTTCGGACGGCCCAGGTGGGACATCAGAATCAGTTTTCCGCCGCGATCCAGAACGGACTGAATCGTTGGAAGGGCCATTTGGATACGCCGGTCGTCGGTGATGTTCCCGTTATCGTCGAGCGGAACGTTGAAATCGACTCGAACCAGAACGGTTTTTCCGGAAACGTTAACATCGGCAATTGTCTTTTTCGCCATAATTTTTACCTCTTGTCGTGAATATTGGGATGGTCGGTACAGATCGTCGGCTACAAAACCGAATCGCCCGGATTATAGAGGATTTCGCCCCCCAATGGGAGAGGGGCCTTTTTAGCCTATTCAAACATTTTCCAAATCAGAGCCGCGCATCAGAGCCGCGCGCAATCAGAGCCGCGCACGCAGTAGGCGGTTTTCACGTTTCCACCGAGGTTACCGCTCTGATTGTGCGCGGCTCTGATTGTGCGTCCGGAAATCCTGTCAAAATTTGAGCTTTGCACTTGTCTTGACACCTCGCTTTTGATCTTTTTCGGAAAAAATAGGATTTTTGTAAACTTCCCTATTGTATTGCAGTGAGTTTTTGATTAGCATTCCCCAAAAGTGTCGGGGGTTCGTTTTGTTCGAATGTCCGGGGCCATTTATTAGAGGATTCTTTGTAATAGTCATGCCACATCGCTTGAAGTTAATCCTGTGCCAGGTGCCAATCCTGGTGATACTGTTTTTCTTTTCTTCGACATCGTTTGCCGATTATCAGCCATCCAATGAGCCGGGAACGATTTCCGGTCTCAGTGATACGTCCTGTGCGGAGGCCTGGAAATTCGGGCTGGTCACAGGTGAAAAAAGCGAGGTTTTGACGGAACCGAACCAGACCGGCTGGGTTTTCGGCAAAGTTTGGGAAGCGGAACTTTATTCGTTCTCCACGCAATTTTACGTTCAAAAAAACACCAGAAAAAATACCCGGGACTCAAGAATTCAACTCTGCTTTGACATTGATACCTCCGGCGTCATGCCGATGTACATATCCATCTTCATCGACGGGGAAGAAAATGGTGTGGGATTTCATCCGGATTTTTCGGGGAAGTTCCTTTGTACCTTTATTCTCAAGGATTCCATGTTCGACCAGTTTCACACGATTGATTTTGTCTTTCGGGGTGAGGGAGACAGTTACGTGGGCATGAACATCCGGTTTTATGAGTATTTGATAGAGCAAGAGGTAACTTTCATTAGCCACGCGCCGGAGCCGGCAAGTCTGTTTGTGTTGGGGTGTGGGCTTATCACTCTTCCCTTGCGGCGTTTGTTTCGAGTCGGGAATAGGAAATAGGAAATCGGGAATCGTTTTTTTTCTTGGGGCCGTCTGCGTAATCTCTATTATTGGTAGCCATACCGTTTGCTCTTTTGCGTCCGTACAGCTTCTGACATTTGTACGAGCTGTTTCGGCTTCCAACGGTTCCTTAAAACTGTGTGCTCTTTTTGTCGATCAAACTACGGGTTAGTATCCATAATTTTCCCGTTCGCCAATGTTTTTTCGACGCACAACCGCCCGTCTTTTACCGGATCAGCCGAAAAGGATTCTCCTGATTCGGTTTGGGGAGCTTTGCGAAGTTCTCCGGGGAGCCCCTTTGCTTGTTGCGCTGCGAATGCGATTTCCTCACGCGGAAATTGCCTGGTTGACCAATGAACAGGCGGTCTCTCTGCTACAGGGGCATCGGGCACTGAACCGTATTCTTACCGTTAAAAACAATTGGAACCATTCTTGGAACGAAATCCAGTTGCTTCGCCGTCGATTGAAACGATTTCAGCCGGAAATCACGCTGGATTTGAACGGAAATTTTTCAAGTTCTTTCGCCGCGTGGATTTCCGGAGCAAAATTCCGCATCGGATTCACCGGCGAATATTCCGGGAATCCCCGTTTGTTGAACAATATTCGGGTTGTGCCTGGCGAGAACCATGAAATTGACCGTCTCATGCAGTTGCTGGAGCCGTTCGACGTTTACGGATGCAGCGTTGATTTCGACCTTGACGAAAATGAGGTGGACCGGATTTGCGCCAAAGAGATACTCGGTTACTCCGGGATCGGGCTAAATCGCCATTACGGGATTCTTGACACCAGTGTGGGTTCCGAAACGTCCCATTGGCCGAAAGAACGATTTGCCGAACTTGCGAACTATCTTTTGGACCAGTGGAACCTGCCGTCGTTCCTTGTTTGGAGCAATCAAAACGAGCAGGCGATTGCCGAAACCATTGTCCAAAACGGGGGGAACGCCGCCTTTCTCTCGCCGCCGCTCTCCGTCAATGAACTGGCGTCACTGGTTCGGTTTGCCACGATTCTGGTCGGTCCGGACGGACCCGCTTTGGGACTTTCCGGTGCCGTCGGAACGCCCTGCGTCGGTTTGTTCGGAGCGACGCTTGCTTCTCAAGTCGGACCTTACGGACGTTTTTGCCGGTCCATTCAGGTCAATTCCGCCAATCCCTCGCTGGAAAGAATCAGTACTTCCTTCGTTTGCGGCGAATGTGACGCCATTCTCTCGGAAATCCTTGAACCGGCGAAGAAGTCGGTGTTCGAGTTTGAAAAACCCGTTCGCATACTCGTACCGGCGGCGTAGTACCTCTTGCCCGGTGCTCTTGACTGTTTTGAGCAGGAAATGAAAAACAAGATTCTGTCGTCTGCCGTCTGCCGTCTGTTGCCTTTGCTTCGTAAAGCGTATCCCGACGCGAAGTGTTCGCTTGATTTCAAGACGCCGCTCCAATTGCTGGTTGCGACGATTCTTTCGGCCCAGTGTACCGACGTTCGGGTCAACAAGGTTGTCGGTCCGCTGTTTCAAAAATACGGGAACGCCGAAGATTTCGCTCAGGCCGACCGTGTCGAACTGGAAACGATGATCCAAAGCACCGGGTTTTACCACAGCAAAGCGAAAAACATCCAGGAATCGTGCAAAATTTTGTGCGAAAAATACGGCGGCGGCGTTCCTGCGGATTTGGACTCGCTCCTTCAGCTTCCCGGCGTCGGACGAAAAACGGCCAACGTCGTCTTGGGAAATGCGTTTGGCGTCATTGCCGGGGTCGTGGTCGATACGCACGTTTCCCGGCTGGCCCGGCGAATCGGACTTTCCTCTGAAAAAACGCCGGAAAAGATCGAAAAAGATTTAATGCAACTCTTTCCCAAAAAGTCCTGGGTCGAACTCAGCCATCTCCTCATCCAATTGGGACGCAACTCCTGCAAATCGCAAAAGCCGGATTGCCCGAACTGTCCATTAAAGAAATTTTGTCCCAAGACCGGCGTCAAGATAAAATAGTCTCTACCCCTTCCCGGCGGCTTTGAGTTCTTCTTCTTGTATCCGTTTCCGTTCGTATTCGGAAATGACGGACGGACTCCGCTTGCTGGATCGTATGACGACGATAACGCCCAGTGCAATGGAAAAACCGGTGAACGCATAAGAAAGAATCCATTCCGGCTCTTCACCGTCTTTCGCTTGAGCAAACGCAAAGCCTGTGTTCATCATGAACATCAACCAGGAAAGAACAACTGTTGTGAAAATACGAAAATAACGCATGAGAAAATGAGAAATGAGAAATGAATAATTCACGCTCCGCACTTAACCTTGAATTTCGGATACCATTTGGAGTGTCTCGTCGACGTGGGCTTTTTCGGTGAATCCGATGGTCATTGCATCAACGCAACCGAGATTCATCACGTATTTGAGGGAATCGTAACGCTCTTGTTTTTCGGTGAATTTTCCTTCGCCGTAAATTTTCATGCCGAGAATTCCGACGCCGCGATCATGCAGTTTTTGAATCACCGGAACGACTTTATCCGGCGTTGCGTCCATGTTGACGCCGAATGGATTGATTCGCACCAAAACGACGTCAATATCTTCAACGGTCAACGTCGCTTCGAGAGCTTCAAACGTATGACAGGAAACGCCGATGCTTTTGACACGCCCGCTTTTCCGAAATTCCCGGAACGTGTCCCAAACGTCCTCGTGGACTTTCGGCCAATCGCCGTTGGATAAGCAGTGCATCAGGAGCGTGTCGATGTACTTGCATTCCATTTCGTACAGATAACGGTCGACGACGACTTTGGCGGCCCCGGCGGTTCTGGCGAACGACTTGGTGAGCAGGAAAAAATCTTCCCGCTGAATTCCGGCCTTTGCGGCTTCCTGAAGTGCGAATCGCATGAAAATATGCGTTCGGTAATTTTCCGCCGTGTCGATATACCGGATTCCGTTTTGGAATGCGTGAAGCATGACCTCGACGAATTTCGATTGTCCCATGTTGAGAAAATCGCTTCCGCCGCGAGTTCCGGTCCCGACGCCGAGCAGGGTCGTTTCGATCCCGGTTTTGCCGATTTTGACTCTCGGCAACGGTTTGAGTTCCTTCGTCGCTTCTTGTGCAACGGTACGTCTCAGCAACGAGGCACTTAATGCCGCCGCCGAAACACCGGAGAGAAATCCTCGTCTGGAAAAAGACATCTTTATTCGAAAAAATAGGGGGACTTTTTTACACCTGCCCACTCGCCGATTCTAACAGATTCCCCGACTCGTTGCAAGTACGGTTCAAAACGATTGCTATTGCTCGTTGATCGTTACGCCGGGCCACATGTCGGTTCGGAACGGACAGGCGGGGAGACCGGCTTCGTTGTAGAGGTTGCACACCGGGTTATCCGCCCAGGCGTACCGCACGGCAACCGGGTGGGGAACCTCCGGACAGGTAAGCACGACATTCTCCCCCTCGATTTTTGCGTCGGCCCAGTAAAATTTCCGGTCCGCACCGGCCATTGCAAACCCTTTGACCGCACCGCCGTCTTTTGTTTTCAGGCCCCTTTGCGATCCCCCTTCATACGAAATGATCGCCTTGTTTCCCTCGATTTTCAGGGATCGGAATCGCGGCCCCTCGGACGGCAACAGTGCTTTCACCAGTACTTCCGTCTGGACGTCCTGAGCGAAAGATAGCAGCGCAAGCCGTAATCCAACGTCCTGTTTGTTGCGGGGATGAATGTCTTTGGCTTCACCGAGGTCGATAATCACCGCTTGGCCGGTGTTGCGAAGCGATTGGGCGGTCATGCTTTGCGCTTCCCGGAGTTCGGCCCAATCACTTTCAGACGGTTCCTCTTTGACGGCTTTGAAATTCGCAAGTTGCACGAAATAGAACGGGAAATCCCCTTGGCCCCATTCTTCCCGCCAGTTTTGGATCATCAACGGGAAAAGCGTTCGGTACTGGTAAGCACGCTTGGCGTTCGTTTCGCCCTGATACCAAATCGCCCCTTTGATCCCGTAGTTTTTGATCGGAACGATCATCGCGTTGTAGAGATACCCGGCGTTTTGATTGTCGCCCCCTTCCGGTTTTTGTACTTCCGCCGCCGCTTTGCGTTTCATGATTTCTTCGTAGCCTTTGTACTGGGAGACCACGTCGGGATTGATCCACGTTTCGCACGAGGAACCGCCCCAAGAGGAATGGAGCAAACCAATCGGGATGTTTGTTCTCTGATGAATTTCACGTCCGAAGTAATAACCGACGGCGGTAAAACCGGGGATCGTTTCCGGTGAACACTCGACCCATTTTCCGTCGAAGTCGTCTTTCGGTGTAGAAGAGCTGGCCCGGGGAACGGTGATGAGCCGGATATTCGGATAGTTTGCGTTGGCAATTTCGTTTTCCGGATCGTTGGAATCTTTGACCGTCCATTGCATATTCGATTGCCCGGAACAGACCCAAACGTCGCCGACGAGGATGTTACCAAGCTCGATGGTGTTTTTCCCGGTGATTTTCATTTCGAACGGACCGCCATGCGGCACGGGATCGAGCTTGAGCGACCATTTTCCGGTGTCGTCGGTCTTGGTGGTTTTCGTTTGACCGTTGAATTCGACCGTGATTTTCTCCCCGGCGTCGGCCCAACCCCAAAGTGTGTTGGCCAAGTCACGCTGCAAAACCATGTTTTCGCCGATCAAGGCGGGAAGTTTTACGTCGGCAAATAATACCGTCTGTGCGACCAATGCAAGACAAACGATCAATGGAAACAGCAAGATTCTCTTCATTTTTCTCTCTCCTGGGTTAGCCGCTGCACCCTGTGCAACGTATTTTCCTAAAACCTACAGCATCGCACCTCGAAAAACAAGACGGGACAATCAAATAGCAAGAGAACTGCAAAGTCCCTGGGAACGCAGGCATCTTGCCTGCGCGAAGCAGGCTGGAAGCCTGCGAACCCGGGGGCAGGCAAGATGCCTGCGTTCCCAGGGGAGGGCCTTAATTTCGATCTATTTTAAACAATGCAGTTCTCTTGAATCAAATAGACTGGTGGAACTTTGTTTTTGAGTAATGTGTGGTAAGTTAAGGGCATCAGGCGGCAGACGGCAGACGGCAGACCCTATTTCCTATTTCCTATTCCCACTTTGTTATGGACAAAGACAGCAATCCCCTTCCTGAACTCGCCAAGCGGCTTCTTGAGCTTGTCAACGTTCCCAATTATACTCCGGTGAAACCGAAAGCGTTAGCCCGATTTCTCCAGATCGGTCCTGACAACAGATCGGCCTTTCGTCGCGCTTTGAAAAAACTTGCCACCGCCGGCCTGATTGTTTATGGGGCAAACCGCCTGGTTTATCCCTTAAAAGACGGCGGACGACAGCAGACGGTAAACGGCAAGAATTTGGTTCTCGGCACGTTTCGCCGCAGTGCGTCGGGAATCGGGTTCGTCCGTCCGCGAAATTGGGACGACGCCGATTCGGAACCGCAGGACATTTTCATTCCGGCGCATTTCACGCTGGACGCCATGACCGGCGATTTGGTTGCGGTGGAACTTTTCGAAAAGAAAAAGCCCCGAAAAAAGCAGAAACACTCGCACTTTTCGGACTCCGAAGATCGCGGACCACGAGGGAAAATCGTACAAATTCTCGAACGGACCAAACAGCGGTTCGTCGGAACCTACTGCGAGGAAAACGGCTGGGGATACGTTCAAGTCGACGGAAATCAGTTTTATCAACCCATCCTGATTGTCGATCCGAGCGTGCAGACCGCCAAGCCCGGCGATAAAGTCGTGATCGAAATGCTCTGTTTTCCGACGCACTACCGCGACGGCGAAGCGGTGATCGTCGAAGTCCTCGGACCACACGGCGTTCCCGGTCTCGACACGCTTTTGATTCTTCGGGAATACGGATTGCCGGAACATTTTTCCGAAGCCGCACTCCGCGCTGCACGGGATCAGGCCGTGAAGTTCTTTGATGCTTTGCCGGAAGAACCGGATGAACCAAACGACGAGTATTACGAAAGGGTCCACGCCTACCTCGAATCCATCGGTCGAGTCGACTTGACGCATCAGGTTGCCATTACGATTGACCCGCCGGACGCCAGGGATTTCGACGACGCCGTTTCCCTGGAAAAAATGGACAACGGACACTGGTTGCTCGTTGTTCACATCGCCGATGTTGCTCATTTCGTGCCGGAAGGTTCGCCGATTGACTTGGAAGCCCAGGACCGTGCGACCAGCGTGTATCTGCCGGACCATGTGATACCCATGCTCCCGGAAGTGATTAGCAACTCCCTGGCGTCACTTCAGCCGAACAAAATCCGGTTTGCCAATTCCGTCTTCATGGAATTCACTCCCGAAGGAGTCCGTTGTAACACCATCGTCCGCAAATCCGCGATTCGAAGTACGGCCCGGCTGACTTATGAGGAGGTGCAAGATTTTTTAGACAGCAGACAGCAGACGGCAGACGGCAGAGAGGAAGAGAATTCTGCCAACTGCCAACTGCCGTCTGCCGTCTGTAGGCTACTGTCTGATTCCTTCGAGTTATCCCGGTTGTTACGAGCGAGACGCAAACGTCGGGGCGCGTTGGAGTTGAACATGCCGGACATCAAGATTGACCTGGACGACGATGGAAAAGTCGTTGGAGCGCACGCCGAGATTCAACGGGAAGCGAACGGGATGATCGAGGAATTCATGCTTAGTGCCAACGAAGCGATTGCCGAGCATCTCGAAGCAAGGGATATTCCTTTTTTACGCCGGGTTCACAGTAATCCATCTTACCGTAAAATCAAGGAGTTCACCGATTTTCTGCGGATGATGAAGCTCGACGACTTGGAACCGGAAGAACTTCTGGAAAGTCGATTTACGATCCAAAAAATTCTCGACAAGGCCAAAGGAACCCCGGCGGAGTCGGCGGTCCAGTTTTCCCTGCTCCGCGCAATGCAACGGGCAGTCTATTCCCCGGAAGAGGAAGGACATTATGCGCTTGCGAGCGACTGTTACACGCATTTCACGTCGCCGATCCGCCGGTATCCCGATTTGACGATTCATCGGCTTTTGTGGAGCGAAGAGGGCAAGCAGCGGGCCGATTCGTCGCTGCACTTTCTCGGAATTCATTGCAGCGAACGGGAACGCCGAGCTGAAGATGCCGAACGGGAACTGGTCAAATTGAAGCTGATCGATTTTATGAGCCGGAATATCGGAATGCAATTGGACGCCGTGATTACCGGGATGAATCCGTCCGGAATTTTCGCACAAGGAATCGAAATCCCTGCGGAAGGGCTGATTCCGATTGAAACGCTGCCGGACGATCATTACCGGTTCGACCGTCAGGCCCGTTCGATTATCGGTCGTCGCAAGAATCGGGGTTTCCGTCTCGGCGACCGCCTCCGTGTCGAGGTTGTCGCAGCGGACTTTAACGCCAGAGTGATCGATTTCCGGTTGGTTGTACGATGAACGGAAATCGTCCGGCTTTTCCCTTGAAAACAGGGAAGCCTGGCAATGAGGCTTACCGATTGGACTTCGCTTCCTGGGAGGAGAAGAAAACTCCGACAATCGCAAAAGCGACCCCGACGGCAATGAGCATGTTCATCGATTCACCGAAAAACAGGATTCCCAGAACCGCAAAGGTTACAATCTGGAACGCGGCAATAAGCGACATTTTCGTGGCACTGGCCAACAACAAAGCCTGAATCTGAAAGAAAAAGCCGACCAGGTTTGTTACACCGGCAAGACAAGCCCAAAACCAACACTCTTTCGGCACATTCGTAAATCCTTCCCAGCCGCCCCGTGTTAAGAAAACCACAGGGGCGTAATAAAGTACGCCGACGCCTGTCACGGTAATCATCAGTAACGTAATCGGAAAAGGGGAATACCGGCGTTCCTGAGAGGGATGCGTCGCAAGGTTGTGGCCGACCCAGTCGTGAATTCTGATCGATTCCCAGGCACCAAGCGAATGGTTGCGATGCTTGCGCATCAGATAGCGCACAATATTAAAATAAGTGGCAAACGCGAGTGCCGCCAAAGCGGAGGCCCCGATCCCTTGCAGAGTACGAATTGTCGAGCCGTTTTCGACGAAGGTTGTTAAATCGGCTGATTTCCCAAGACTTAACAGGAGCACCGCAATCAAAAGCAAGGCCATTGCTCCCCACTGCGAACGCGAAATTGAATCTTTAAGAGCGTATTTTCCGATCAAGGCCGTCGCGGTCAACTGGCACGCTTGAAGAGTGGGTGTGGCAATGATCAATCCGACCACGGCGTAAGCGAAAAGTTGATTTTGCGACCCGATCACCTGACAAATCAACGCGCCCACGAGGAGAAGCAGAAATAATCGTTTCGATTGAAAGCGGTATCGCCGCCGAAGCAGACGAAAGAATATCCAAGGGGCAAGAAAAACGACAGCCACCGTTTCTTTGACGGTAATACTCCACTCGATAGGAGCTTGCAGGTCGCCTAAATGCCGCAACGACGCATTGCAGACCGTATAAAGCAACATCGAAACGAGAGCAACCCAAGTGCTGGTCCAGGCGTGCATCAAAAAAAGCGGGGAAAAAAATTTACCAAACGATCTTCGTTCCAATCGACCCGATATGGAGCATGGTTTGGTCGTTGAATTGGGCGTCATAGGAGCCGGTGATGCTGGCACGGGAAGTGAGATTCCATTGGATTCCAGTTCCGGCGACGAGCCAATCACGTCCGAGGCTGTTACCGGACACCTCAAAACCGGGGGTGGGCGACGGGGAGAACCCTGCCGTCATGGTCGCATTTTGGTCAAGGTATTCGTGCATCCAATGTCCCTGGAGATACCATTGCATTGTCCGTTGGCCGTGTCCGATCCCTTTGACGAGTCGTCCGCCGACCATCGTTCTCAGGCTGTTCGTGAATACGCCGTTGGAACTCAGGGCAAAGCGAAGGTTCTGGTCTTCATCAAAACCGCCCTGGTGTTGATAAATGTACTGGATTCCGACAAACGGCTGCAACATGCCGAGCCGGGATTGCAGGGAGGTTCCCCGTTCGCCGTAGAAACTCGTCTGAACGCCGCTGAATTTCTGGTGTCGCTCCTCTCCAAAAACGAAGCGGTCGAATTTGTAGGAGTTGAACCCGACACCGCCGCTCATAATGCCGTATCCGAAGCGGTCGTCCCATTTCAGGTACAAACCGAGCCGGTTGTCGTCCGAGGTTCCTCTGCCGAGCGTGCTTTTGGTGTCAAGTTTCGTTTGACCGTATCCGTAATAGAATCCCAACCGGCGGGAAAGGTTGTTGGAGCAGCGTTCCAGGCCGAGGAGGCCGCCGTAAATATCGAGATCGTATCCGGCGGCGTTACCGTCCGGGTCGATGGTGCCAACCATGCCGTAACCGCTCAACCAGGCGGAAAGCCCCCGGTCGGCGAAGGCTTGACCGTAGTAGGAATCGCCGCTTCCGTCCCAGGTTGCGTTGGCAAACGCGCCGGGCCGAAGTTGTGTTGCGAGCGATTGGTTAAGCAGGCTTGTTCCCTGGACCTGGGCGGTTCCCATCGAGGAGTAAACCTGGCCGGAAAGCTCATCGACAAAATGCCGTCCGAGATCGGCATCCTCGGCGATGATTGATTCCAGTTCGCCGTAAGCGTCGCTTTCCTGTGGTGTCAAAATGGCATTGTCCGCAAGGTAGTTGAGGTAATTTCCCAGGTTTTTCTGGTTCTTGGTCCGCATGGATTCGAGGTAATCGAATGCGACGAACTTGTAGGTATAACGCTGGTTTTCGTCGTCATAAGTCCCGACGACTCTGGCACCATTAACGTTGTCCCGGAAGGAGAGCAGACTGTTGACTTCGAGCATTCCGCCATTGGTCGTGTCGAACAGTGTAAACGTATCGCCGATTTGAATATTGCTTGCGTTGACCATGACGATACCGCCATTGAGGATGGCCTTCGCGTCGGCACCGTCGATAGTGATTCGTCCGCCGTTTGCCGTTCCACCCCCGATACAATCAATTGAAAGCGTCGATCCGGAGAGAATACGCAATTCGTCGGTGATACGAAGCCGGGCATTTGTCGAGGTCAATTCCAAAGTACCGGCGGGGGCAACCTGGAGTTTGTTGACCGTTCCCGAAGCGTTGAAGGTTGCGCCGGAGAAGACCGACACGGTGGAGTGGAGCAGATCAACGCTTCCGGCCCCGGCGACATTGCCAAGTTGTAACGTCGTTCCACTTCCAAGTGAGATTTCGCCGGAATAGTTGTCATAGTTACCGGTCAACACGATTGTCTCACGCCCATTGATTGCCTGAAAATTGAGACGTTTCTCCCCTTCAATGTCGCCAGAAAGGGTCAATTTTGGTGCTCCGGAGTAATAGAACGTCAAATCTTCCTTAATGTTCACGTCGTTGGCAAATACCCGTGACGCGGCGTCTTCGTTTGCATAGACGACGATTCTCCGCCAATCGTCTTCCGCTCCGTCCGAGATCAACGTTCCGGTTCCGATACCGGTCTTTTCATTGAGAATGATGGTACCGTCAATCAACTGAACATTGCCTTCAAAATAATTGTTTTCGCCGATCAAATAGAGATTTCCTTTGCCGGTCTTAATGAAGTCTCCCGTTCCCTGAAGGTCGTACAGGTACAAGGCGTCGGAACCGGAGAGGGTTTCGACGATTCCGTAGTAATCCTTGATTTCAAGCCGGCCAAGCCTTTCCAATCCGTTGTAAGTGTTGATCGAAAGTTTGGAATTATTGAGAATCACGGAAGCGACATCGTTGGGATTATCGGTGTTCAGATATCTGCCGAGAGCACCTCCGGCGGAAACGCGGAGAACCGCACCTTCCTGAACGTCGACGGTTCCGGTCCACGATTGGCTTGTTCCATAGAGTTGCCAGTTGAACGCTTTGCCGTCCGGTCGCGGGTCATTGAGAATGATCGTCGAACCGCTACCACCGAGCAGTTCACCGTAATAGGCTTCGCCGGTTCCAGAGATCGTCAGCGTTTGATTGTTCACATTTAATTTCGCACCGGTCGCTCCGTCGAGCGTTTTCAGTTGGGCATCGACTTCCAGTTTCAGCGTCCCGGACTTTCCGATTGTAACATTATCAACGGAAGTTTCATTTTTCAAATTGACCGTTCCGGCGTTGACGGCCAGATGGTTCATCGTGTTTTGCAGGTCCAGATTCCACGTTCCCGTTCCTGATTTGACGAGCGAACCGTCCCCGATGATTGCTCCATTCAGACTGTAGACCCCGATGTCGTTGAAAGAAACGGTATTGCCGTTCAAATCCAAAATGGCGTCTCTCGAAAGGGCGAGTCCTCCGGAAAACTGGATTGTTTTGGAAGCCGGATCGAACTGAAGCGTTCCCTGATGCAGGTAGGTTACCCCTTGGTACGTTGCGCCGCCGCTGAGGAGTTGACCGCCGAAATGAATGGTGTCCGTCGTCTCGTTCAGGTTGATGAGTAACCCGCCGGATCCGCTGATCTTTCCGGTCAGCGTGAAATCGGTAACGTCTTCGCCGTTGGTAATGAGCAAACCGCTGGAAAGAACGGAGATGTTATTGTCAACGACCAAACCTTGCGTATCGACGCGGAGAACGGACTGTTCCGCAGACCCCATCAAAGCAACAATCGTTGCACCGCCCAAGCCGGTCGTCCATTTTTCCCCGGTTTTTTCCCCGGTCAATGAAAGCGTGCCCACATTGAGCTGCACTTGCGAAATCTGGTTCGCCGTAGAATAGGTCGTGCCAAAGTTGGAAAGCGAAAAAACCTGGTCTTTGTTTCCCATGTTCATCATGAGGGTACCATTACCGGTAATCTGTCCGGTCAGATCGAGTGTAACATTTTTACTGGTCGCCCACTCCTCGGCCACTCCGACTCGAAACGGCGTTTGGGTGTTGATCTTAATATTGTTTTCGAGCGTCAGGGATTCGAGACCGGTTTGTAGCATGTTTCGCTTCAATTCCGTATCGGTACTTGTTACGGTAAGCATCCCGCCGCCGAGGGCTTTTTCGTGATTCAATTGAATCGTACCGTTTTCAAGTCGGGTCGTGAAATCATTGGTATTTGTGTTATCTCCACCGAGCATGAGCAGACTTGTTCCGGTTTTCACAAGTGCCCCCGATGTGGTGTGATCGGTTACGATTTTTCCGTCGAACGCCATAATTGTGTCACCGAGAACCGTTTTTCCGTTACCGGGAATGCCGAAAGCGTACTCGTCTCCCCCGATGGTGAGCGTTTTCCCCATCAGGCGAACCTCCGAATTTCCCTCACCGCTCAGATAGCCGATTGTTGAGTTGGTCTGTAATTCCAGAACGCCGCCGTTGATTAAGGACACTTCTCCCTGACCGTGAATCGCTTTACCGTTTTGGAGAACCAGTGTACTTGCATCGACTTCCGTTTTGCCCAAGTGGGTGTTTTCACTTTGTAAGACGAGTGTTCCGCCTCCGATGACAGAAACCCCACCGGCGTTTCGCTTGAGTTCGGCAATGGCTTCTTCCGTATAATTGGCAAAGTTGGTCGTTGCACCGGCAGGGCCGCCGAGACTTTGGGTGGAAGACATCGTGGTTCTTTTGGGATCACCACCGGAAGGATCGGCCGTGTTAAACGTAATGTTTCCCCCGGCGAAAACGGCGTTTCCGACTCCATTGCTGGTTAGGGCACTCCCTTGGGCCGAGTTGCCTTGAAACGGCGAGACGGAGTTGGAGTATTGAACGGCAAGTGACCCTTTCGACTCCACGAACACGGCTCCCCCGGCACCGAATCCCCCTTGAACGAAACTGTTCGGATCGTATCCGACCGCTTTATTGTCTTTGAATGTTACGTCAACCAAGGAAACATCGCCGCTTTTGATATAAATCGCGCCGCCAAATCCGGCTCCGGAATTTGTGCCCGTTCCCCCGTTCGCAACGCAAGCGGTGAATTGCAGATTCTCGAACGCAATCGGCGAATTTTCGTTTGTCGAGAGAATGAATCCCTGGTACTGCCCTTTCCCGTCGATAGTTGCGTTGCCATTCGAGGTAAACACGAATTCCGTGTTACTGCTTGCAGGAACCTTGATCTCGTTGAGGTTTTGGGTGAGCGTGATCGAGCCTGTCAAGACGAATTCGACCTTCTCATGGACGGAATATGTCCCATTATTGATTGCGACAATCGCGTTTCGCAGGTCTCCTTCATTTTGGATTTGGACCGTGTGAAGAGCAGCGGCCTTGGCGAGAGGGACAAATCCGAAAAGGACCAGAAAAACGAGGAGAAACAGTCGGGAGGGGGAATGGTTCATTATTCTTCTCCAACGGAAGGGGGAGGGATCAATCATTGTTAATTTAGCCACCGCACCCTGTGCGGTGTTTTTGATTTTTCGAAAAATTGCGGGCGAATCATACGAAACGCTCAAGAGTAAATCAAGAGCAAGAAATGCGCAAAATGGATTGCCTATCGGACTAATTCCGCAAACTGGGTAAGATAGAAAGAATTTGCAACGTTTTTCATGCGGCACGGATACAAATTCGCTCGATTTTCGTCGCTTGACCGGTTTCCGAGTCAATTTCCACGACCGTTCCGCACATTCTCAGGTCGCCGGTTGCGACATCGTAGGTCGTTGGCCGAAAAGTTCGGACCGATTCGAGCACCTTGCTGATTTTTCGACCGATAATGCTTTCGAACGGTCCGGTCATACCGACATCGCACTGAAACGCGGTTCCGCCGGGCAGAATCTGTTCGTCCGCCGTTGCAACGTGGGTATGCGTTCCAAGCACGGCGGAGATGCGGCCGTCCAGATATCGGCCCATAAGCTGCTTGTCGCTTGTCGCTTCAGCGTGAAAGTCGAGCAAAATCGCCTTAAGTTCCGGATTTTTTTGCCGAATTTCTCCGAGAATCAAATCGGCAGCCCGAAAAGGACAATCGACCGGGCTCATAAAAACCCGACCGAGCAGGCAAAAAACGCCGACCTGAACGCCGGAAGGGGCTGTGAGAATCGTAAACCGTTTGCCGGGAGCTTCCTGGGGAAGATTACCGGGGCGAACGATCCGTTTTTCCGCGTCAAGCGTTTCGAAGATTTCCTTCTTTTTGAAAGCGTGGTCGCCAAGCGTAATGCAATCGACGCCGTAGTCGATCAGTTCGTGGTAATTGTCGCGGGTGATCCCGGAACCGCCGGCACTGTTTTCGGCGTTCGCAACGACAAAATCAAGAGAATACTTCTTTCTGGCGAGCGGCAAGACCGCTTCCACGACTTTCCGTCCCGGTTTGCCGACAATATCACCAATTAAAAGTAAACGCATTGCGGCATGATATACGAAACGCCCCTTTTTGTTAAGGGGTCAGGCCTAAACACTGTAAAACCAAAGACCGGGTGTACGCAATTTCAATTGTATGTTTGGGTAAGATCGACAATATCCCAACAGGGTAAAACAAGGTAACCGGGGGTGAGTGGTACTCCACGAACCCCCGGTTGGCATCTCCCAAAACATCGCCTCCAACGGAGGCACACAAGCGGCGAATTATGGCACCCCGTTGGGGTGCAAAATTGATTTGCGGCCTGTTTTCCGGGGGTTCGACGAGTACGTCTCATCCCCGGCTACCTTGTGTACCACCGTTGGTGGCAAAAAATTGCCCAAAAAATTTGCGTACACCCCGTAAGATCGGCGGTCGTTCTTTTTCAGTACCTTTACCCATTTCGTATGCCCGTTGCATTGCTTGTTCTTTTTTGATAGTATCTGAAACGGAAGGGGCAAGCACAAATAGGTGACCGCCTTCTTGGATGTTTTCAAAACTACCGATGTATTCACGGAAACGGTCCAATATCGCATCGTTTGGAACCAAATACGTGAAGGGAATCATGGGTGTGGAGACAATCAAGTATGCCGTTTTGTTCCGTAATTTTCCGTGTGTTTTTTGAAACTCCAATATGCAACGATACACTTTTTCGGCGTGCTGACTGAACCTATGAGACGAAGAGGTAATAACGACAATATCTGCTTCCGCAATCATATCGTAGAGTTTCTTCCATTGGGCACCACATGTATGATTATCGACACTTATACAGACGAAATGAGTACAATGATTAATACACTGTCCCCAATCAGAAAGATAAATTTTTCCTGCTCTCTCATGTCCACTTTCCTGTGCTCCTCGAATAAACTCATCGCTGAGCGTATCCAAATAATGGTCTCCATTTCTTCTATCCGATAAAACCAAAACTTTCTTACACATTGGTATTTTGAACGATTCGTGTTTTATGACCGCAATCACACAAGATTATGCATTTTTTCACGCAATCACGATTGCGGCTCTGATTTGTTTGATCTTTGAAACTTCCGTATTAACAAAACCGCCGTCAGGATCAAGCATCCGTAAGCGAATACATCGCCGTAAGCGGTATAGAAACTTTTGCGTCCGTCAGGCTGTATCTCGCTAATGAAGGAAACCGCTTCCTTGCGTTTTCCCCGATTGACGATCTTTCCTGTGGCGTCAATGTACGCGGAAATTCCGCCGTTGGCCGCCGTGATGTACGGTTTGCGATTCTCGACCGCCCGAAACACCTGAGTTGCCAGTTGCAAGTCGATTTGCGACGTGAAATAAAACCAGCCGACGTTCGAAAGATTTATCAAAATGGCCGGTTCCTTTCCTTGACGCCGCAGTTCGGCAACCTGTCCGCGGACCAAATGCGGCACCAACCCTTCGAAACAAATATTGGCCGATAAAAAAACATCAGTTCCCGGAATCGGAATCGCAACCGGTTTGGTGCCGCGACTGGCGGTTTGGCAAAGCGTTTTGAGCGGGAAATCGTCTGGTAAATACCCTGCGAGCGGTACATATTCGCCGAACATGACCAAGTGGACTTTATCGTAACGCGGTCCGACGGTTTGCGTCAGGGGATCGACAAGCACCACCGAATTCAAACGGTTTTCTTTTTCTTGCGTGAAGGAGTACGTCGAAACGCCCAACAGGAGCGGCGTGTTCCAGCATGACGCCATACTGAGCGGAAATTTCCGGCTTTCTTCGAGGGCTTCCTCCGGTGTCATGTCCCAGTCGTCGGGTGTAAATCCGTCGCAAAATTCAAACATCGGGTACGGATATACGGTTTCCGGCCAAACGATCAAATGGAGCGGTTTGCTGTCCTTTTCCGCTTGCTTGACGGCGTCCTCGGAGAGCTTGCAGTATTGCCGAAACGTTTTTTCCCCTTGTCCTTCCGGCGGATTGAGCGTTACGGGATAATTTCCCTGCGTCGCCGCAATACGAATCGGCGGCGATTGATCGTCGGAGGTAACGTTAGGCGTCTGATACCACCCGTAAGCGAGCATGAAAAGCAAAACGCCCAGGGCGGCAGTGAGCGGAGTTTTACGCGGATTTAACGGGACAAAAATTCGTTCCAGGCAACATCCCAGGAAGACGATTTGTGCTCCGACGAGATATTGCCCACCAAGGTCGGCGGTTTGAATCAGGAGCGGAACCTTGTAAAGCGAATGTTCCAAAGCGGCAGGCGAAAATCCGCCGAAAACGTGATTGCGGAACCATTCGACGCAGACCCAAACGACCGGGCAAACGAAGTACGTGGGCAGAGGATACCGCCGGGTCAAATGACGTGACACCGCAATAAAAACCGGCAGATAAACCGCCAGATACGCCGAAAGAGCGATCCAGCCGAGACTTGTGAGCGGATGCGGGAAGCATATCCAAAACGTTGTCGCAAGCCAAAACCCGAACGCACACACCCAGATTTTTGTGTACCGAAATTGCGTTTCGGCAAATGTTTCACAGCGAATCAGTCTTGCCCAGATTGCCGGAACAAAAAAAACGAGCGGCCAAAGGTTCACCTCCCAACAAAACACCGCCGGTGATGCAAGCAGGTACAACACAACCGAGAAAAGAGCGGTCCAAAATATTTTGTCAAAAAAAGATTTCATTTTCTGTTAATTCAAACCGTAAACAAATGGTAACTCAAAACAGTCAAGGGCATCGGGAATCGGGCATAGGTGATAAGTGAAAAACTTCCTCCAATTTCCGATGCCCGATGCCCTATGCCCGATGCCCTTAAATTTCAACACTTTCTCCGGTTTCAATACCATTTCGTTTACACTTTGAGTTAACTTAATATCTCCGCCCAGGCGTTGAGAAGCGTTTCGTTTGCAGCACAGAGGAATTTCGGGTCTTCCAACGCGATCGGGCCGCCGTTGGTGGAAACGATTACTCCGCCGGCCTCCTGAAGCAGCAAGGCTCCGGCGGCGATGTCCCAGGCGTTGGTGCTATAGCCCCACATGGCGTCAAACCGGCCTGCCGCAACGTAGGCCAGGTTTAACGCCGTCGAGCCGCTCCGGCGAATCGCTTGTGCAATCGGAACCGCTTTGAGAAACGCCTGGAGGTCTTCGCAATCCAGTTGCGTATTCGGTGGAAAACCGACCGCAACCAGCGAGTCTTCCGGTTTCTTAACGTTGCTCACGCAAAGACGAACGCCGTTCAAAAACGCACCTTTTCCCTGTTCGGCGGAAAAGAATTCTTCCGTTACGGGATTGTAAACGACGCCGCAAAGCAGTTCGTTTCCCCGGGCCAGTGCGATGGACGTACAGAAAAACGGAACCTGGTGTACGAAATTCGTCGTTCCATCGAGCGGATCGACGACCCAGCAGAACGAATCCGGATTGTTTCGGTACGAATCGGCGGAAGCCCCCGGAGTCTCTTCGCCGAGAAATTCGTGATCGGGAAACGCTTTGCCGACGATTTTTCGGATCGTTTCTTGGGCTTGCGTGTCGGCCTCGGTTACGAGGTCGGCCTGACCTTTTTCGCGGAAGCCGATCTTGCCGACTTTTTCTTTCAAGACCGCACCAGCGGCACGAGCGGCGTATTCGCAGATTTTAAGGTAAGAAGGTTGCATAATTTTGTTGTGTTGATATCGCCGCACAGGGTGCGACGGCTAAATTCTATCCCCCATTATACCAAATTTTCAGGACCGTGTTCCAAGGTTGCCGGACGAACGCTTCCCGGACCGTTTCCGCTTGCGGGTGAAGCTGCGAATACCGGATTCCAAAGCCTCGCATCGTTGTTCCGGCCCGTTTGACCCCATACAGCTCTTCCGCAAGCCGGTAATGCTCTTCGAGAATGTCCCGTTGCTCCCGGATCGTCGGCGGAGCGGGAAGCGGTTTGCTCTCCATGAGCGCACGAACCTCACGAAACAACCAGGGGTTGCCGATGATACCACGAGCCAACGCGATTCCGTCAACGCCGGTTTCCCTCATTCGTGACAGGCACGTTTCCGCCGTGAAAAGATCGCCGCTTCCGACGAGTGGAACATGTCCCCAATTGCGGGCGACAAGCCGCTCCTTGACTTCCCGAACGAAATTCCAGTCGCTCAAGCCCGTATAACGCTGTTTGACCGTGCGGCCATGCAGCGTGATTCCGGCGATCCCCAGGTCGAGCGAACGGTCCGTGATTTCGTGAAATTTCCGTACGCTTTCTTCGGAATCGTCGAACCCTTTTCGCAGTTTGATTGTCAGCGGAATCGAGTCGGGCAAGGCTTGCCGAACACGTTGAACGATTTTTGCGGCGTTTTGCGGATCGCTCATCAGGTATCCGCCTCGGGACCGACCGAGCACCTTTTTGACCGGACAGGCGAAGTTCAAATCGATCAAATCGAATCCGGCGTCGACGAGTTTAAGAGCGGCAGAAACGAATGTTTCCGGTTCGCTCCCCATGAGCTGCGCTCCGACCGGATGTTCGTCCTCTTCGAGGTGCATGTAGAGTTTCGCCTTCCGGCGTGAAACGGCAACGACAAACTGGTCGAGCAGGACTTCGCAAAGCGTGAACTCCGCACCGAGTTTCCGGTTGATTCGGCGCATCGGGGCATCGGAATACCCGCTCAATGCCGCCTGAATCGCAGGAAACGCAATGCTTAATGGACCAAAATGTAGCATATCTCATTACGAACGAGTTTGATATTTGAACGTAATTCGTAATTCGTAATTCGTAATTAACTCAAAAGTTCCAATTCATCCCGGCAAAGAAGGAGTAGGACGAGTATCCGGCGGCAAAATCGCTGCAAAATCGTCCGTACAGATCGAGGCATTTTCTCATCGATAGCGTGAGATTCATGCCGAGGAAAACGCGGTCTTGAACCATCGTTGCATCCGGAACACGGTACACGGTCGCACACGGCACCCAGCAACCGGAGGTGATCAGATCGTATTCAAATTGATGAACGTATCCGCCGAAAAACCCCGGTTTGACGGTCGCAAGCGGTCCGGAAAATTTCCAGCCGTATCGACAGCCGACGGTACACATCGTCAATGCGTTGTCGTCCAGGCCGTCATCCAAAATCGTGCGTCGTAACGAAAAAAACGGTTCCGTTTTGGTCATGCCGCGATCCCAATGAATCCCGAGTTCGCCGCCGAGACTCCATTGGTTTTTCCAATCGGTGATTCGAAATTCGCCGCCGGCCGTTCGGTGTGTTTCTTTGTATTGCCCGCTGCCGAATCCCAAGTCGGCGTCGAAGTACCAGCGATTTCCCGTCAATTTCGTGTAGAATAATCCTTTGACGGAGGGAATTTCCAAGTCGAATGAGCGGTTTTTTTTCTCTGCCGTCGTTATATCGCCGCCGAGTCCGAATCCGAACTGGGCAAACGCTCCCAAGCGTCGGTCGTACCCGGCCATCAAGCCGAATTCGTCGCCGGATAGTTCTTTTTGCGCATTGTCCGAGGTGAGGTTTGAAAAACCTCCGTAGGCGTTGTACCAAACTCGCTTTCTTGCGTCCCCCAGAAACAACCGGGTATCATTTCCCCAGCAGCATTCCGCCGACAGGAAGACGGCTAGCAAAATCGTGAAGAAAGGGTACAGGGTACTGGGCATGGGAGATAGAACTCAAACTGTAAACAACTGAATTTTTTTGCCACGGAATACACGGAAAAACACAGAACCTGAACAAAGAAAATGAAAAAACTCTTCAAAAATATTTGCCTCCTCACCAAAATCTGTGGGTAAATTCTGGCTCCGGCAGCTTGCCAAGAGCATGATATAACGAGGTTTCGAGCGTTTTTTCAGTGCGAAAACCGTAGCTTTTTCTCATCGTCAATTTCACTTTGTTATTGAAACCCT
>CAZNVM010000404.1:0-3434 GCA_964576215.1 uncultured Planctomycetaceae bacterium | reverse complement strand
CTTTATGGGCTCTTGGGTTTTATTAACCAAGAGCCTATCATTCTGAGGCAACTTTTCTTGAAGCGTCATCTTATCATAGACTTTGTTATCAAGGTTTCTATCACCTACTTGGTAAGTTAGGCAATATACATCGGACGCACGTTGTAGGGCGGATCAGTGTTGACTAAATTGATAATGTTTCCGTCAAGGAGCTTATCAAAATCGGTCCGGCTCGCGCTGTCACCACACATCAGTCGATGGTTGCCCAAAATCCAAATATCCCCTTTCCGGGTGATTGCCTCGTCCGGTGGTTCCGGCACCGAGTCCGGGTCCGTCAACCCTTGGGAAACCGAGGCCGAAATGTTGAGTAGTTGAGTCAGCTCCTTGTCGGAAAAAGCAAGCGTTCCCATATCAAAGCCTGCCGCCTTCAACTCGGAAATCTCTATAGGAAGAATTTCAAGATTCCAGTCCGCGATTTCGGCGGTTTTATTGTCGGCGATCCGGTAAGCGCGAACCTGTTCCGACGACAAATCAGTCGCAACATGAACCGGAACTTTCGTCAGGCCCAACTTGAGCGCAGCCCGGTACCGGGTGTGCCCGACGACAATCACGTTGTCGTTGTCAACCACAATCGGTTGCCGAAACCCAAACTCCTTCAAACTGGCGGCGACCGGATCGACCGCCTTGTCGTTCAGCCGGGGATTTTTTTCGTAAGGACGGATCGTGGAAATCTCCCGAATCTCGATTTTCATGTTCGGACCGGCATAGATCATCCCTTCGAGACCACCGCTCTTGTACTTCTGTTGCAAGGTCCGGTGCGCATCCTTCATCATGAAGTACGGGCGTTTTTGATCGGGAAACGTACCGTAATCGATTATGTAACCGCTAAAATGACGGTCCCACGCGACAACCAACCAGTACAACAAGGTCTGGTGAATGTCAATGAACATCGTCAAATGATGACAATCGAGCGGAACGACCCCTTTGACATAACCGTTCGTTTTGGCGGCAATCTCCTCGGCGGTCAGCATCTCTTCACCGACGGACGGGATGATCGGCGAATTTTGATATTCGGACCAGAAAGCGGACTCATCCCGAATTTTCAGGTTCATCGCATGTTGGACCGCACTGAGTTCGTCCGGGTCGAAACGTTCCGGCCAGGCAACTTGGGCCCCGAAATCCATCTCGGCCCGATGTTTCTGATAAAATTCAGTCGCAATACTCCCATCCCCGTCATTCCGAAGCGAGTCTCGCCTCAAATCGGTGTATTGCGTCCAGAGTTTTTCATTGCTCGGAAACGCATAGACCATCTGGGTCCGTTCCCCTTGCCACTCCGGGTGTTTTTCCCGGTTCAGAATGTTAACGGAATCGCTTTTGCATCGTTTTTTACCAAGATACCGTGCGTCTTTTTGAAAAGCAAATACAGCTCATTAACGTCACTTTCAGATAGCTTCCCACCCTGTTGAAACAGTCTACGTGCTGCATCGCGTTGCCAATCTGGTAATTTCGTGGTCCAATTTAAAATTTTTTCCAACAATGACATTGTTACTGACTCTTTCAGAAATCTTGATTCTGGGTAATAAGATTTCAATGTTGTAATACCACATTCAAATACTGATAATTTCGGGGCAATTATTGTCTCTCAACTTACCCATTTTTCACGCTCCCCCATTCCGTAATCTTGAAACCATTTCAACCATACTTATATCATGAAATACTGGAAAAACAAGGTTGGTTAAGATTCACATAGAAAGTTACGGCCTTGGAGAAGAAACACAACACCGCGTCCACGAATTGACATCAGAATGGTAAAAAAACGCCGATTCCTTTCAAACAATTATCGCCGAAACCAATCACCAGACGTGATAACCGTTTGCGGCAAAGGTCGGGCGTATTCATAAATCCAGGCGATCCGAACGCTTCGGTCATCGAGACGAACCGGAACCAGGCGGCGGTTATAAAGATTATGGTGGCCGTCCGGTCGGTAGCCTTCGATGGCATCTAACCGCCGGAAAGCCTCGTCAAGATCGTGAATTTGAATGAAATCGCCGTGAACCACCGCTTTATGTGGGGCATCAAGGGTGATCGCAGGATAAGGACCGCAATCGTGAATCCGTCCGCGAACCTTGCCGGGCCGCTCGGAAAGAATGCCAAGTTCCTTCATCACCCGGTAGCGGCAATCCCCTTTCCGCAAGGTTCCATAGCAAAAGAAGGTGTTCACCATTGGTGCCGGTTCGCCCTTGGCAACAGCGTCCAAAACGTCGGTCGGCAATTGATGGTATCGCAAACCTTTCCGGACGGCCTCGACGTATTCCTCCGAAGGCCGAATGAAATTCCCTTCGCGGCGTTCCGGGCAAATCGTGTAGGTGAACGCCTCGACAAGTGCGTTGGTGTTCGTGAGAACCCGTTTTTTCGAATAGCGGTAAATGAAAGGCCATCCTTCCTTTTCGTCCAGGGCCTTTTTGCCTTCCCAATTTTTCAGACGAAACAGAGCACCCGGCACACAGCAACCTGGCCGTTCGATCACGTCCAGTACCCCTCCGTTCCGAACGGCAGAGTGGTGGGTGAAGGCGAGGGCATAGTCACAAAGCCAGGCATTGGCGACCTTCTCGAACACGTCATCAAACGGTGGACGGAAGCCGTTTCGGTTCCAATCATGCTTGTTCAGATTGGAACCGTAGGCAAAATAGAGCGGTATTGTGAACATGATCTTTCCTCCAGACACCGTACATGTTACCGCCTCTTTCACACAAGGCAAGCGATTTTCCGAAAGAATTCACCGATTTTTCCCGGCGGGAAAAACTCGCCCAACGTTGGCGAAGTCAGAGCAGGTTGGACGTTTCTCCCAAGGCGGCAAGAGGTCGCAACGTGGGCCAAAACAGGGCGACGTGGCGGCAAAAGTAGCATTTACCCTTCGGATGGGTTATCCGTAGGTCCTCCCCAAAGATGGCAAATAGGGAAAATCAAGGAAAATCGGGTAAAACTTGTGAGCACCCCAAAGAGCACCGGGCCATCTTTGGCGACCAGCCATCTTTCGTTTTTTGACGTAAGCCTTTAAAAAACAAAGACTTAGGAATAGGTCAGGTAGGACTTGAACCCACGACCTAGGGATTATGAGACTGCGCTCGCAACATTGGCTCGATTCGACGTAACCCATTTGTTTTCAACGGGTTACGCACAACTTCCGAACACGTCGTTACCTACGCAAAAAGGAAAATCATGGAAAATCGCGGAATACTTGCGCTCACCAACCTGATCACCTCGCTTTTCTCAAGGAAAGATCACCACAGTGATCACCAAAAAATGCTTGATTACTTCAGTGCTTCGGCAAATTCGTCCAGCGACTGGCAGGTCTTAGCATGTTCCACCAGCGATTTCAAAGCGATCAAATCCACCATTGATCGAACGGCCTTTTCGATTCCTTTGGGAACCTTGTTAAACCGTACTTCGAGAAT
>CAZNVM010000403.1:0-4955 GCA_964576215.1 uncultured Planctomycetaceae bacterium | reverse complement strand
GAGCTACAAAAGACAAGAGCAGATTATGTCGGGGGACACCGCGCGTGGGAAGGGGGGGGGGGGGGGGGGGGAATTACGAATTACGAATTATGAATTACGAATTACAGGGAAAGGGGAGGGGGGAATTCAGAATTCAGAATTCGTAATTCGTAATTTTACTTCAGTTGCAGGTCGATCCAGATTTCCTCCTGGTCCGGGGAAATTTCGAAGTATCTGTTTTCGCTTCGCATGGGGCCGCAAGTGCCGAAAATTTCAAACTGACCCGGCGGGAGCGTGAATTCGTACATCCCGCCGACCTGGACGCTTTCCTCGAAGCTGGTCTGTCGGGTAACGCGATCCTCTGACCGAGAAGGATCAGGACTCTTTTCATTGAGACATATCCAGAAATTATCCCGGCATGGCGTCATGTCCGGGTGAAAAACGATACCATGCAATTTTGTCCCTTTTTTCAACTTGAAAGTGGGACGCATGACTTCGCTGCCGTCGCCGAGGTTGAACCGGAAAACGCCGGGCATCGCTTCCCGGTTGCTTTCGATACCGATATTGACAATGGAACCGGGTTTGGAGCCCAGTTCAAAAAAACCGTCGGCATCGGCATATCGAATTCCGTGTCCGTTTTCATAACGGACACTCACGCGAACCCAGGACGCCGGTGAACCGTCGGAATAGACGACTTTTCCCTCCAGCCGGGCAAGTTTCTGTAATGGGATCGTCAAGTCCTTGGGATTTTTGAACGAATACTGAACGCCGTTGTATCCATAATGAACGGTATTTCCTTCGGCGTTGGTGATACCGGTTTTCGGTCCTGTTGCGTCATAATCAATCCGTGTGAATCCTTCGGCGGGAATCCAATCGAACGTGGCATCACCATTTTCGTCCGTTTTCGTTCGAAACACGGAAGGGCAGTAATGCGTGTAAAAACGTTGTTCGTTTTTGAGGCGTGGGTCTTCCTCGTTTTCTTCGGATTCCGGCGTCTCCTTGCGAAATTGACTTGCAAAAACGGTACATCCGGCCAGCGGTTTGCCATCGGTGTCCGTTACCCGAACCCGGGCGGTCTGCGGTCTTTGAAGCGTGATCGTAAACGGTCCGTCGCTGATTTGCTCCGGTGGTGTTATTTGGGGTTCATCCTGTTCTGCGGTTCCAATCACATTGAAACCGACGTTTCCCTTGACGGCGTAGACTCGCAAAAGCGGCACCTTTTTTTCCCAGAGGAAGCGAAACGTTCCGTCGGTTTCGGTCGTACAAAGGCCGGGAAAACCCCAGCCGTCCCCATCTCCGCCGACCAAGGCGTTTTCGACTGGTTTACCGTCGGAATCGAGCACGGTTCCGGTGATCGTCCTGACCTCTGGTGTCATGCGGATCGTAAACGTCGGGATCGTCGGGTTTCCTTCTTCCAGCTTGGTCAAGGTTTTTCCCAATTCCGTTCCGTCGGCGGAAAACGCCCAGAGTATCGTCCAACTGTCCAGTTCCTTGAGCGAAATCGTGAATTGTCCCCGCTCACCGGTTTCGACGGGGTCTTCCGCAAGATTGTCATGCCGAACGACCGCGTTCACCGCCGGCTGTCCCGAAGAGTTTAGCACCACCCCGGAAACAACCTGCTGCGCCGGAGTTGCAGCCACGAAAAATAGTACGAAAATGAAACAAGAAAAAGTAAACAGTCTCATGGCTTGAGGAATTACGAATTACGAATTACGAATTACAGAGAACGGATGAACAACGCATTTCCCCCTTTTAGCCGGTACTCCGTGTTTGGGAAAGGGCAGGGGGGGTGTTAATTACGAATTCAGAATTCAGAATTCAGAATGAAGAATTTGTAATTCGTAATTCGTAATTCGTAATTAACACCATCATATCAATTTTACCGATAAAGTCATCAATACCGGCAAAAAAAGGGGAGGGCAGGGCAGGGGGGGGGGCGGCGAATTATGAATTACGAATTACGAGTCTATTCCCGATTCCCGATGCCCTTGCTTTTGGCGGAAAAGTGCGGTAGAATGTTCCCCGGTTTATCAGAATAATCCGTTTTTGTTGAACTATTGTGAGTACATCCTTCGCCAGCGCGTACCTCGGTCCTTACCGATTGCTTAACGTCGTCAACACCGGCCAAACAAGCCGGCTTTGGCAGGCGTACGACGACGATGAACGGAGATACGTCGGGATTAAAACCTTGCAGGAACGGTTCATTCGCGATTCGCAACAGGTCTATTTTCTGAAGCGGGAGTACGAAGTTGCCGGGCCGCTCGACCATCCGCTGGTGATGAAAATTCATAGCTTCGGCTTTGATAAAAAAGTTCCCTATCTTGTGATGGAATGGTGTTCCGCTCCGAACTTGAAGATGCTTCTCAATCGGGGATACGAGCAAATCGCCCCGTACATGAAGCAAATCGTGCCGCAAATGGTCGAAGCGTTGGTCTATTTTCACAGCAAAGGCTGGATTCACCGCGACGTCAAGCCGGACAACTACGTTTTTAGCGAAGAGACCGGTTTGAAGTTGATCGATTTCGCCCTGGCCCAACAGAAGCCGAATTTCATAAGCAAGATGTTCGGCTCAAAAGTTCATGGAACCGCAAGTTACATGTCGCCGGAGCAGATTCAAGGGAAAGCCGTCGGCGAGTCGGCGGATATTTACAGTCTCGGCTGTACGTTTTTCGAACTGATTGCCGGACGTCCGCCTTACACCGGCGGTTCGATCAACGACCTTTTGCAGAAACACATCAGTAGTGCCATCCCGCCGATCACGGCGAGGAACACGAACGTGACACCGGAAATGGCCGAAGTCGTACGATTATGCCTTGCGAAAGACCCTAAAGACCGTCCCCGAACAAGCAAAGACCTTTATGACATGGTCAGAACCATCCGGGTCTACAAAAAAACACCCAAAAATTCCGACGTGAATTAAAATGTGAAGGGTGTAGCTGTGATTTTAGTGGTGAATTCGGCTTGGTATTGCTCTCATTTGTTCCTCGTTTGTCCCTCGTTTTCCGGGTAAACGGGTGCTGTTCGCGCCCTTAGTAGCCGTGTGAGCCGTCAATCAACGCGCCCTTATTCCCCTATGATTGACTGGGAAATAAGGGCGCAGTATCGTGGATTACCCTTGGCTAAGGGTGTGCTTCCTCAAACCCGAAACGGCACTCAAAAAATAAAGGCAATACCAAATCAAATCCACCAATAGCAGCCGGGAGCGTGAGCGACCGGTTTAGCGTTTAACCGGTCGCTCACGCTCCCGGCTACTATTCTTGTCTCAACGATGGGTCTAAAACCCTCGCCTTCAGGCGAAACCTTTAGGTTTTACTCTCGTCAGGCGTGTTTGGTAAAAGTTCGCTTGAGGTTCCAAACGAAACCCTATCGTTCGACAAGGATTTCAGGGAGTCTCAAACGAGAGGACGTTCATTCGTGAGCGAAAGGACTTCAGTCCGTAGCTCACGAACCGGAACCCACCGGCTTCAGCCGGTGGTGGTTTAGTGTCTCTGGGTTCGAATAAGGTAAACACGCCTGAAAAAACGTCAGTATTCCGACCCCAACCAGTTGCCATAGGTGTCGTAAATCCGGTCGCCGCGAATTTCGTATTTCCAGTTACCATAGGTGTCAAAAACCCGGTCGCCTCGGATTTCGTATTTCCAGTTGCCGTAGGTGTCGTAAACCCGGTCCCCCCGGATTTCATAGATTCGGGTTCCGTAATTGTCCACTATCATGTCGCCTAACCGCTGGGCGATCCGGTTGCCGTATGTGTCTCGAAAACCTGACATAATTTTGCTCCTAAATAAACTTCTATGATGGCCTTCCCGGACCTTGCCGGGAAAAATGTGAAAACTGAATAGTGCTTATTTTTCCGACATATATTCGTAGGTTACAATAAAGGGACAGAGTATCAGTTTGATACAAAGAAATGGAATATACCAAATCATATTTAAGAGAAGGCCAACAATCGTTCCAAAGAAAGCTGCAGGATAGCCCTCTTTTCTTCCGGTCTCCCAAAACATGTCCCATCCGGCACCCGCCCACATCTGAACACCTTCGCCGATGATACCGAAAAATCTATTTGCTATCATTCCGATGAGACTTCGTTTTTTTTCTGTCCGTCCTCTTGAATTTCTTCTAGTATTTTTTTTGCTTCACTATCTCCCGAAGAAGCTAACGTACGTAATAGCGAAATACCCTTTTCTCTATCAACTGGAACACCGCCTTGAATATAGAGGGCCGCTAATTTTCTTCTGGCACCAAGATGCCCATCATCCGAAGCCTCTTTCGCCCAATAGAACGCTTGTTGATTGTCTTGTGGAGTTCCTCTGCCAGCAAAATAACATGTTGCCAAGTTATACTTCGCTTTGGTATAGCCATTCTGTGCCGACTGTTTTAGCCGGCGGAAACCTTCTTCCAAATCACATAATGCCGTATTCTCTTGCATGTATATATCCGACAACTCAAACTGCGCTTGTGCGTTACCGAGGTTCGCCGATTTTTCCAACCAAAAAAAGGTATTGTCAAAATCTTCCTGATTGAAGTCCTCCTTTGCACCATACGCATAAGATAATCGAAGCATTGCCTCAGCGTCACCGGATTCTGCTTTTCTCAACAAATCGGGTATCGAAGCATTCGGGGAAGGGTTAATATGTGGTGCAACATGTCGAACTGGGACGGATAATTGCGGTTTCACGATGGGTTTGTCCACAGGACGGGAAATCACTGGCGGTGGGGTGGGTGGAGGAGATTCCAATAGATCGTATTTTCTATCGTCAACTCGATTTTTTTCGTCCCGCTTTTGCTCTTGTTGAATGTGTTTTTGTTCTTGCGGTGAACGTTCTCCAAAAATTGGTGTAGTACAAAGTCGTCCAATTGGTCTTCCTTAGAGTGCGTTTTTCTGGTAACATAGGGTCCATGTTTTTTCTCATTTTCCCCCTTTTTACGGAGATCATTATGGCAAGGACCGCCGCTCAGATTGACTTGGACGCTCTTGA
>CAZNVM010000402.1:0-3836 GCA_964576215.1 uncultured Planctomycetaceae bacterium | reverse complement strand
TAGTAACTTGGTCATATACCTGTGGACGTATTCGCCCATAATATCGCAAGATCACCTTCGGGGAGTTTCCTGCCCATTTTGCTATTAGACCTGTTCTCTAACCCCCGTCCATCGGGAGTGGTGAACTTTTGAACTTACTTTATTTTACGAAATTGGTTATTGTCCGTCAAGATTGATCAGGAGGATTGCAAAGTCGCTTTTTTCCTGGGAACGCAGGCGTCTCGCCTGCCACTGGGTTCGCAGGCATCCTGCTTGCACGAGGGTGGGCACCATCTTGCGACCTTCGCGCAGGCTAGAAGTCGAACGAGTGTCGAATCCGAACGAGCACTCGCAAACCGCAGTTGCGATTTTTATATTTCGCGTTGTCGATGATCATGCGGAATTGTTGGATTGGGTTTGAGCGAACGTACATCATGAACAGTGGTCGCCGAAGTTACCAAGAGCGAGAAACGTATTTCAGCTTCAAGGACTTGCTGGGACGCCTACGAAATTTCCTCGAAAAAGACCTCATCGAATTCGCACGATGTATTTACATAAGTCCTTGTTGAAAAATAGGTTAGAAAATCAATAACATAAACCCTTTTCTACGAACTACTGAGTTTATCGAGAATGATCTCGTCGTCCCATTCGACTTGCCCGATAAAAAACTGAAGTCGTTGACGATCATAACCGTTGAAATAGGCGATAGACTCAACATTTTTTCGTTCCGTGTCAGACATCAGCCCTTTCATATAATCCATCGCTTTTTGTCGTTGGACTCGTTTGTGAAGATGTTCAATGAACGGCGCAACAAAATTTTTTTTCCACTACATTGGCCTTTTCGAAATTTTTTTCCGTTACGGATAAGTTTTTGGAAATTCCAGAGGTGTTTTTGTGGCTTTTCGCCCTTTTTGGGGGCAATTTCTCGCTCAAAACGATGATTTCGACGAAAACTGCCCCTGTTTTTTTTCAAAAATTCCTGGAATACGCTATGGCTGCGGAACTTGGGCTAAGGTTTTGTTTCCAGTGGTCAACCCTAAAAAACAAGTCGGACGTTGTCTAAAATCACGGCCACACCCTACTTTTTCTTTTTCTTCTTCCCCGATTTCGCCGTATCGCTCTTGTGGAGCGTTCGCGGCTCGGCAGCTTTATCGGTAATCCGTTTCCACCATTGGCCGAACGTTCCGGTCTGTTCTTTCCTCTCAATTGAATTCTGCTGTTTTTCCCTAACCGGTTTCTCCGCTTTCTTTTCCTGGGATTCCTGTATCGCCGGTTCGCCGGAATTTTCGTCCAGCTTAAAATCGTACTTGGGGATCAATTTTCGTTCCGCCAAGCCCCACAAGGTCGTGGTAATGAGGTAAATGCACAGGCCGCTGGGAACCTTGAAAAACATGAAGCCCATGAAAATCATCATGTACTTCATCATTTGCTGCTGCATCCGCGTGTTATCGTCGGTCGCCGGGGGCATCATCACTTTCTGCTGGACGATGAACAGCGTGATCGTGAGCATCGGCAAAATATTAAAATAAGGGCCGAGTGCAAGCACCCCTTGCCCGGTGCTGAACGAAGTCCAACCAAGCCAGTTCCAAAAGCCGCTCCAGTTAAAGAGCATGTCCGGCGAGGAAAGGTCGTTGCACCAAAGCGCACTGGAAATCAACGGAGCACCGTAAAGTTCCACGTCGACGGAAAGCGATTTGTAAAGCCCGATGAAGATCGGAAGTTGGATGAAAAGTCCGAGGCAACCGCTGAGCGGATTGAAATTATGCTTCTTCCAGAGTTCCTGTTGCGCTTTGGACTGGGCTTCGAGGTTGCCCTTGTATTTCTCCTTGATTTTTTGCATTTCCGGCATGAGTGCCGCGTTTTTCGCCGCGTTGATCGCCATTTTTTTGCTCATCGGATACATCAAAAGCCGAACGCAAATCGTCAGCACGATGATCGCCAGGCCATAATGGAACACGACGTACGTTTTCAGAAAATGCAGAATCACCAGGCACAGCTTGGCAACGATCCAGAACCAACCGTAGGAGATCGTGTCGGCAAGCCCGTAGACGGCAAGAACTTCCGGCTTTTTCGGACCAGCGAACACCGTGTAATTCCGTGAAAGCGAGGAATCGCCTTGTAAAACCGTTTCCGTACTATAAGTGCGAAACGTGATATTGGTCAAGCTGGTCCACGCAACGTTGTGGTCGCCGACCCGAATCGGAACCGTTCGTGAATGCCAGAGGTTTTCCGGCGTTTCTTCAACCGGCAAAAGCGTGCTCTGGAAATACTGGGTGTCAACTCCGATGTATTCGAGAGCGTCGTCTTTCCACGGTTCACGATTGAACCTGTCGCCGGCGACGATGGTGTTGCCAATCGTATCGGCCTGTCCTTTATGAAATTTGACAACGATGTCCCGGATACCGTATCCGCCCCAGCCGGGACCGGTTTTGCGGGGATACCAGCCTCCTTCCAGCGGCATTCCGGTCGGTCCGTCAAGCATGTAAGCGACGGTGTGCGGCTGGGAATCGAGATTTTTGATCTCAATCGAAACGTTGAGATGGTATCCGACCCCAAAAGGAACCGCCGGATCGCTCGACTTTTCGGCGATTCGGAACGTTTTGTAGACCTCCAGCTTCCATTTCGGCACCGTTTTGCGAAACACCGCTTCGGTTTCCGTCTGCTTGACGAGTTCCCAAAGTCCATACCGCAAATCGACACCGGGAATCTCCCGATCAACGGTCGAGTCTTTCGGAACAAGTCCTTCGTGTTTCGGCTGATTTTTGTCCAGTGATTTCGGCAAATCGAGCTTGTGACCGTCAATCGTACTCAACGTGCAAAGGTACGAAAGCGGATCGTGCCACGTTTCATCGTATCCATGCAAGCCCCGCAAATTGTGGTACTGTTCCCACGTCGTAATCGTTCCAATCGGACGAACAACGTTGATCGGAGCCTGCCCAAGTTCGACGGAAAGTTTTTTCGAGTTGCCGTCCCTCAAGACCTCCAGCTCAATTTTCTCTCCGGGCCGCGTCAGCAGTAAGAGGCTACGGAGCACCGCGAACGAATCCACCGGCACCGCCAGTCCGGAATTTCTCCCGGACGTTTTGACGAACCCGACGATCATGTCGCCGACTTTCAGTCCCGCTTTCTCGGCAGGCGTTCCCGGTCCGACGACCTGAACGGGGCAACCGGACGTTTCTTGAGGAAGTTCTCCCATGTCGACAACGATTTGGCCGAGATAGCCGGTCAAATCCTGGACTTCGCGGTATCTTGGATCGTTCAGTTCGATCCGGGAAACGGCGGCTCCTTTGTTCGTGAGCGTAATCAAACTGCGATAAGGGCTACCTGGGGCCATCGATCCGAGCGTCACAAAAGTCGCAGCGGCCTGAGTTTCCTGAATGTCCTGCATTTCCGACACGGCGGCATCGGATTCGACGGGTTCCGTTTTTTCCGTGTCGTCGGCCAAAGTCGGTTGATCTTCCGGCTTAACGGCGTCTCGCGGTTGAGTAACCTCGTCCACTTTTTCTTGCGGCGGTTTCGGCGGATTAAGATAGGCTTGCAACAGGAAGAACGCCATCATCATGACGATGAAGAACACCATGTTGTTTTGGGAACCTCGCCGGTATTCCGGGATTAAAGACGATTGCATCTGGGATTGATTCGCAAGAGGGACAAAGCGTATAAAAAACCGAGTCTAAGTCTATCATAAATCAATCAAGGTACAATGAGTAGGCAGTCTGGCGACGGGGCAGTCCGTCGACAAGTTTGTATCGAGACCGTCATTTCGCGATGCTCCATTCCGGCTTTTATTCATCTCCCCCAATAAAAGCCGGAATGAAGCGAAGCGAAATGACGGTAAAATCAGTAAAAATCGTAAA
>CAZNVM010000401.1:0-9077 GCA_964576215.1 uncultured Planctomycetaceae bacterium | reverse complement strand
CCCAATAAAAGCCGGAATGAAGCGAAGCGAAATGACGGTAAAATCAGTAAAAATCGTAAACTTGTCGACGGACTGACGTTACCCCCGGGGTTACCGCTTACTGCGTGCGAGGCTCTGATTGTGCGCGGCTCTGATTGGGTTTCCTCATTTTCATTTTTTGAAACAGCGTCCAATAACTCCCGGCTTGGGCTTCGAAGGTAAAATTGTCTTCCACCCGGCGGCGACCGTTTTCTCCCATCAACCGCCGTAGAGAGTCGTCTTGCAGAATCGTCCGAATTGCGTCGGTCAACCGGTCCGGTCGGTTCGGTGGGACCATCAAACCGGTTTCTCCTTCAACGACCACCTCGTTCGTACCGCCGACCTCGGTTGCAACAACGACGGTGCGAGCAGCCATCGCTTCCAGCAAAACATTGGGGAGTCCTTCGGTGTGTGAGGATTGAACAAAAACGTCAAAATGTGGCATGAACTGGTCCAACTCGTCCGTGAAGCCCGGCAACCGGACAAAATCGGAAACGCCGAGAGCGTCGATTTGCTTTTGAAGCGGTTCTCGCAAAAAACCTTCGCCAAAAATGACCAAACCGACGGGAATCCCCTCCTTTACCAACTGCGAAGTCGCCGTAATTATCAGGTCGAATCCTTTTTCCGGCGACAAACGCCCGGCGTCTCCCAAAATAAACTTCGGTGCGACCGGAAAAAATTGTTCCAATTTTTGTCGGTACTGCGGCGGCGAAAGTTCACGAAAGCGGTCCGTCCGAATTGCGTTGCGTATCACGGTGGTTCGCTCTTTCGGAGTTCCACTACGGACCACTTTCTCCGCTTGTCCCTGCGAGACACAAACGACGTGATCCATCCGGCGGTGCATCCATTTGTCCAACCAGGTGTAAACCGTAATCTTCCAATTTTCCGACGTCCAGCCCCGGGAAACGCCGATGCACGGAATCCGGTTCTTTCTCGCGGCCCAGTATCCGACCATCCGGGCTTTATGGCCGTGCAGCAGAGCGATGTCAACCTGCTTTTCCCGAAAGAGCCGGTTCAATTCCTTCGCCGCCCCCCAAAGATGCGGCATGTCGTTTTGAAGCATGAGCGACTCAAAACCCGCTTTGGTCGTTTCGTCGAGGAACGGTTTTGCGTTGCCGTTTTCCGCAAACGATGCGAACAGGGTTTCGATGTCCCGCCCTTCCTGACGGAACGTTTTGGCCAATTCGATCATTTGCCTCTCCGGTCCGCCAAAAAAGGGGGAGGCGGTAAGATGAATGATTTTCATAAACGTTAGCCGCCGTACCCTGTACGGCGAATCAAAAGTCAACGAGCCGCGAACATGAAAACTCTCTAAACAGCGTTTTCACATTCGCGGCTCGTTGTTTTTTCTTGCCGGGAATCGCCTTATTGCCTAGAAGCGACTTCCTCCCGGATAGTATTCCTCATTGGAACTATAAGTATTTTGTCCCGTCGCGTATCCGTTGGAAACTTGATTCACCTGCCCGTACGACGGATCGTATTGTGTCTGCTGTGCTACAGGTTGCGGATACGTCGTATTGTACTGCGGCTGCGGATTGGGAGCTTGTGTCATGCCGTTTTGCGGCTGCGGGTATTGGCTTTGCGGATACTGGCTCTGAGGGTATTGGTTTTGCGGATACTGACTCTGCATCGCCGGTTGTCCTTGCGGAACGTTGGAATAATTCACCGGTTGATTTTGGTAAGGCGGATTACTCAGTGCAACCGACGGGGTCTGCTGCTGTGGATAACCTCCGACGGTTGAACCGCTCGCTTGGGGAACGTTCACATTGGTCGAACGACTGGGGGTTTGGGCCACCTGATTCCCGGAATAACCACCGGCCGGCGTCGTCAGGTCCAAGTCAGGCGATTGCCCTTCCCGGGGCATCCGAATCCCGTTATTGTCTTCGGCAAGCTGTCCGAACTCATCCTCCTCGAAGCCTTTGTTCTTGAAAGGATTGTGCCAAGTGTACGAGGATGGTTTATACCAGCGGCCGCCGTTCGATTTACAACCGATAAAACCACAGCAAAGAGAAACGACGACCATCGTCACGACAAAGGATCGGTATTGTCTCCTCATGAGTGAAAATTCCTTTATTTAATACTGTGAAAAAGTTTCTGTGAAAACGAGGTCTATTTTTACACGGATTGGAAACTTGCGAAAAAACCTTGTTTTCCAGTCAAACTGGAGGGAGGGGAATCGTTGCAACGGGATTGCGAAAGTCCCTCATTTGTGTTTTATCGGACAATCGACACAATCAATGCAACCCGAATATCAATTTTTTCGAAAAAAATGGACTTTTGGAAAATAAAACTTAGGGGACTTGTACCAAATGCTGCGAGGAGGCCCGTTGTAACACCCGGACACGGCTTGCCGTTCCACGTGAGATTTCCAGCCGTATCAAACGCTCGGAAATCTGGTCGATGGCACGAAGTTCCAAGTCGATTTGGGCGAGAATTCTCGCAGAATTCACGTCCAAAGGAGCTTGCGGATTAAAATCGTTCGGCAATTGCTGCTTCAACTGGTAAAGCAACGTTTCATGGTTCGCTTTCGACTCCGAGAGCGATTTTTGTAGCGTCTGCTCTTGCTGCATCTGTTGAATCTGGTAGTACGACATATAGGAATCGACGACCGCATTGACGATCATTTCCGCTTCTTTCGGATCAATGCTTTCAAAAGAAACGGTATAAATTTCGCCCTTTTTCGCGTTGCTCAAAGCTCCTTCGATCATCAGTTTCGACGTGATCCACTGGATTGGGTCCGCTTGCTTTTGGATGTTCGCCAGTCTTGAAATTGCGGGATTTTCGACCACCGACTTGAGAACCATCGGGCTTTTCATCAGGGCGATTTGCGTATTGACGAAAATGTCGAACGGAGACACATCCAATTCGGAATCATATCCTCCCATTCCGGGCAAGTAGGAAAACTGTATCCAATTTTCCGCCCAATGCCGTTCGAGGGCTTCCACAGTGTTGGGCCGTAACTGAGCCGTTGCCTGTTGGGAAGGAACGGGACGCAAATAAAACACCCCGAGTCCGAGGAGCAGTACGATTCCCGCAAAGAAATACTTGTGAAATGTTGTCATATCCGGTCGAAATCCTTTTCTTCCATTGTGTGCCCGGGAACATAAATCCCAGAAACGAGCTTGACGTTCCGACGGGATAATACAAAAAGAGGAAAAACGAATCAAGAGCAATTTTTTGAAAATTCCTGAATCTTTCGTGTCATTTCTTCCAGGGAAATTCCGTGAAAAAGCAGCTTTTTTTGCGTGGACGTTTCTCCCGAAAGCAGTTCCACTTGCGACTTGCGAACGCCGAACCGGGTTGCAAGAAATTCCGTCAACGCTTTGTTCGCCTTTCCCTTCTCCGGGGCGGCCGTGATACAAACTTTGAGCGAGTCAGCCTGTTTGCCGCGAATTTCATTCTTTTTCACGCCCGGCGAAACCCGAACCGAAAGAACCGTGCCCAAAGGGTGGGAATCAAGCATCTCAAAGTGATGAGTGATGAGTGATAAATCAACGAGCCACGCACAATCAGAGCCTCGCACGGAGCGGTTTTTGACGTTGCCACCAGGGTCACCGCTTACTGCGTGCGCGGCTCTGATTGGGTGTACGGTTACATACTGTGTGCAAGCGGGTTTGTGCCCACGGGTCGCGGTTCGTTGAAATACGTGATCGTCGTATTCCCCTGTTGCTCGACCCGCGGCGGCGGTACCCTATCCGTCGGGGACGGTCCCAACAAAGGAACGTACTGCGGAACAGGAACTTGTCCGCCGTTGGGGACTGCGTTGCAGGGCACCACGATTGAATTCTGTACCGGTACCTCTTGCGCCGCGACGAACTCGACCGGATTGCCCGACGGATTGTTTCGCATCATCGCGGAATACGTGTTGCCCGGAATTGGAATCGACGTTTTGACCATCTGTGTCGGGCGGTTCGTCATGCGGATTTGCCGCTCTTCCGGCATGGTGTCTTGTTTCGTCCAATCACGAAAGCCGGGCGGCAACTGTTCGTCGAAACGATCCTCGCGTCCGAATTGATAGTTGACCTGCGAAATCGGTCCTTCCTGACGGGAATGACTTGCGACAAACACCGGTTCTTTGCCCGGTAACAGACATTTCGCCTGACCGCTTAACTGCGTATTGCCGTTTTTCTGGACGATTTTGACGATCAGCGAAACGGTCTTGCGTTCTCCGTCCGGTCCGGCATTGTCCCACGGAACCCACAAGCTGTAGGAGTGTCCGAGTTTTTTGGAGTAGGAATGCACCTTTGCCAAGTCTTCCGCAAGAAACGGGTATGACTTGTCCGGAGCGTTGTTTCCGGCGGAGCGGCCCGGATATTCGTCGAACGCAAAGACGACCACGTCGCCGTCCACTTTGATCCCTTTTTTCGGATCATCGCCGAAAAAAGTCACCCGGGCGGCGAATCCCCGTTCCGGCACGCCGCCGGCCACCCGTGCCGCTGGCGACCACACGGCCACGGTCCGCCTCACGTCCTGCTTGCTGCCGGAAAACGGATTGGGCATTTTACTCAGCGAACTACAACCGGAAAATCCGAAAAGTAGTGTCACGGAAAGGATGGAATGGCAAAGTGTACGCATGATCTAGTGGTGACGTGGTAAATGAATTCCAAATGGCGTTTTATATGCCTCCGACGGAGGCACACAAGGTAGCCGGGGGTGAACGGTACTCCGTGAACCCCCGGACACGGTTTTCCTCAACAAAACCTGCACCCCAACGGGGTGCCACAGAATACGGATTGTGTTTTCGTCAATCCCAAACGTATTTTTCGTTAAAATCAATGCCGTGCTTTTTTAACAAATTGCGGAATTTCTCCTGAAAAGTCATCGTTCGGTGGTGGTCGTTTTGGTTTTTGATATATTCCTTCACCTTTTCCAACTGGGATTGACTGACGGAAAACACACCATAACCATCCTGCCAATGATAGTTCTCCCATTCCTTTTTCTGTGCTTTGATCCATGTAGACGAACTTGTTTTTAATCCGCGAATCAAATCGGCAACTGTTTTTTGACGTGACAACGAACACAACAAATGAACATGATCGACATAACCGCCAACGAGTTTGGCGAAGCAATCTTCTATTACAAATTCCTGCAAGGTAAGCGTACAATTTATCGGAAAAAGACCGTGTCCGGGGGTTCGCGGAGTACCGCTCACCCCCGGCTACCTTGTTTCACCCCTTTGGGGTATTTTTGCCCTAATTTCCCGGAAGCATCGGCACCGGCAGCTCCATGTTGTTCGGTTCGCCGAGCATCTGGAGCTGCGAATCCGGGACGTAACCGTTAAACGGAACGACCTGGGTTTCCACCGGCGAATAATAATCTCCCCGCGTTCTTACATTTCGGGCGTCGGAAATACTCATCACATCACTGACGCACCAATGAATTCTCTGCTGTTCCCGATTGCGAATGATCTCCATATCCTCTTCGCTGCGAACGATCATCGGCGTCATAATCACAAGGATTTCCTTGCGTTCACACTTGTTGGAATTGTATTCAAACAGCCGTCCGACAACCGGAATCCGAGAGAGAAACGGGACTGCCCGGGTCACCTGATTCGTCTCGTTGGTAATCAAACCGCCGATCACGATGGTTTGTCCGTCCATTGCGCTCACGACAGATTGAACCGTGGAAAGCGAGACAAGTGGTGCCCGGCGACCAGTCTCTATCTCATCCATTTTGGCCGTTGATTTCTCTGCATAGATACTCATCACAACCAATCCATCGGAACTGATTCGTGGTGTTACGTCAAGGATGACACCAACACTGATGAATTGGACCGAATTTTGCGGAACTCCTGTGGAAGAGTATAGAGTTTGACCGACATACGGCATGTTTTGTCCCACCTGAAGCGAAGCTCGTTGATTGTCGAGAGCGACAATTTGCGGACGGCTGAGCACTTCGACTTTGTTGCGTTCTTCCAAGGCACGCAGTAAAACGCTAACGGATTCGCTGGACGCCGAAAACACGAAACCGCCGTATCCGTTTTCTCCGGTACGACCGACATTCAGATTCGTCAATCCTTGCGTTCCGACCGTACTTGAATTCACGTTGTTTACGGGATTGTTACTGGCCGGGGTACTAAAAAGTTTGTTGAAATTGAAACCGGCCCCCCGGTCGAACAGGACCGCGTCCTGAAGTCCGAATTCGACGCCGAATTCGTTCATGTTGGTCAGCGTGACTTCCGCAACCAAAACCTGGATCGCAACCATCGGCGGCCGTCGGTCCAGCTCCGTGATGATCCGGCGAATGTCGTTATAAAAACGGGGCGTCGCGGAAACGATCAGACAGTTGGTGATCGTGTCGGGCACGACGATCACTTCCCGATGAAATTGTTCAAAAACGCTGAACAAATTCGGATCGATCATTTCAATTTGCCGCTCTTGCGTCAAGAGCTGGTTGAGCGAAGTGGCGACCTGCGTTGCCGGAGAATTGAGCAGACGAAAAGTTGTCATGATCCGGTTCTGCAAACTGGCCTCGTCAAGTCGCATCAAAAGGGCTTCGACCATGGCGAGGTTTCCTTCGCTACCGATGGCGATGATGCTGTTGGTCCGCACGTCGTAATAAAAGCGGAGTTGCACCATTGCGCTTTCCCCTTCGACAAGACCCGGCATCGCCTGGATGATGCTATTGCCGCCGACACCACCGACACCGCCGACACCGGCACCGGTTGTCGTTTGGAACAGGTTTTGCAGCATCGTGTACAGGCTGCTCGCATCGCCGTTGATAATCGTGTACACGTCGATTTTCGACTGCACCGCCGGAATCTGATCGAGTTCTTTGATAATCGCTTCAATCAGCGGCATACTGTTGGCCGGGGCGTTGACGAGGAGCAAATTGCCGTTGGTTTCCGCGGTGATGCGAACGTCCGACGTCATGATACCACTGCGGAGCATCTCACCGTCTCTGGCGTCAAGGCCGCGAAATTCGAGCATCGTCCGCCGGGCATCGCTTCCCCCCTGCGGTGTGAAGCTTCCTCCGCTTCCCGTTGTCGTACCGATCAGGGCGTTTTGCAACGTCGTCGCCAAAGTGCTCGCGTTGGCATTGAGCAACTGGAACATCCTGAATTCGTTGACCGAGGCACTTTCGTCCACATCGATTTTTTCAATCATGGCCATTGCCTGGAGAACATCGCGTTCACTCCCCTGGAGAATCAGCGAGTTTGTCCGATCGTCACGGATAACCTTGACGGCGGTGTCCATTTGGTCCGGATTTTGAAAGAAACCGGTGAGCATCGATTCGGCGGTGGCCGACGAAACCCATTTGAGCCGGACAATTTTGAAACGGTGATTCGGATCGACTTCGAAATCGAGTTTTTCGACCAACTCAATCGCGGTGTCAATGCTCTCTTTTTTCCCGACCAAAAGCAAGGCGTTTGGTTTGACGAGCGACGTGATATTGAGCGAACCCCGCCTTGTCCCGTAAATCTCGTTGTAGAGTAAACGCACAAGCGTTCCGATTCGCGTGCTGTCGGCATGTTTGAGCGGATGAATCACGAGGGTCGGTTCCTGCTCGGCACCGGTTCGTTCGATTTGATCGATCAATTTCCGTACAATATCAACATCGCGGCGGTTTCCCTTGATGACGACATAGTCCAACCCCTCGAGCACTTCGATTTGCACGGGACCGAGAAGGACGCCTTCCTGCGCCAATTGATTCAGCGGACCGGCGGCGTCAAGGATCGTCGCCGTCGGATCGGGTCTTTTACCGACGGGGCGGTCGCCGGGTCTCTCCTGGTTTTGTTGGATCGCGTTTACTGTTTGCTGGACCGTCCGGTAATTGATCCCGTGAAACGGAACCATGTCCGTGTACGATTCCGGTGTACCGCTTTTCGAGTCAAGCATCTGGGCGATCCTGGCGAACGAATCGACGGAAGACTTGGAACCGGTGATACGGACGGTGTTCCCTTGGTTGTCGATCACCAGATCAAGCAACGTGTTTCCGGCGGTCACCATCTGGAAATGGGACACGTTGCCCGGTGTTTGAACGTTAATGACCGGAACACAACGACTGCCGAGTTTTTCGAGGAGCTTTTTTGTGAAATCGGGAGCGTTCAGGTTTTGCAGGGAAAGCGACTGCGTGACCGCGTTTTTGGGAATTTCCGGCGTTTTGACCGACGGCAACTGAAGGACGCCTCCTGCCGGCGGTGTTTCGTCGTTCTGATAGTTCACCTGCCGAACAAAATTCGTCGGCGGTCCGGAGTTGACAACAGGAAACGTCAGTGTTTTGCTCTGAGGAGGGCCGTTTTGCGGGATAAATTGTGGTGTTTGCCTTTGTTGCAGTGCCGCTGACGGGGAAGGCTGTCTTGGATTTTCCGTATCGGGCTGCACAAAGTTCGGGACCATCGTTTGAGTGAAAACGCTTGGTTGCTCTGGGATTCCGGCGTTCTCTTGAGGATTTCGAGGAGGCACAGCTTGCCTAACCGGTACATGTTGCGAACTCGGCAGAGTCGATTGGCTTTGTCCGAACAGGTCGTTTTCGAGTGGGGCAACGAAAAAAATCGCCCAAGCCAGGATCAGGAAGAAATTTCTTCGAGAAACCTTACTCAACATGGTCAAATCGGGGGGGAACCTAAAATAACCGGAACGAATCATTTTTTGCCTTGCCTTCTCTCCGTAAAAGTAGGAAAATCCAAAGTCTATAACCTCGGAGTCGGACTCATTTAGGATCGACCTGTAGGGATTATTCCACTTAATCTAATTTTTCGGAAAACAGCATCTTATCCTGTTGTAACGCAAAATAATGGTAAGTTGT
This sequence comes from uncultured Planctomycetaceae bacterium, assembly GCA_964576215.1. GTDB lineage: Bacteria > Planctomycetota > Planctomycetia > Pirellulales > Thermoguttaceae > JAVBSX01. Next base: position 311 of record CAZNVM010000401.1, on the reverse strand, counting down.
AGCGAATGTACGGATTTTTCCGGGCGACGTGCTCATCACAAGAGAACTGCATTGTTCAAAATGGATAGAAATTGAGGGCACCTCTGGGAACGCAGGCATCTTGCCTGTCCCTGGGTTCGCAGGCTTCCAGCCTGCCTCGCGCAGGCAAGATGCCTGCGTTCCCAGGGACTTTGCAGTTCTCCCAGTCCGTCGACAAATTTACGATTTTTACTGATTTTACCGTCATTTCGCTTCGCTTCATTCCGGCTTTTATTGGGGGAGATGAATAAAAGCCGGAATGGAGCATCGCGAAATGACGGTCTCGATACAAA
>CAZNVM010000400.1:0-3723 GCA_964576215.1 uncultured Planctomycetaceae bacterium | reverse complement strand
CGTCCTGCTGGAGCACGGCGAACTTGCCCTTGTGTTTGGCCTTTGGAATGACACCTTTGAAGACGATCCTGTTACAGAAAACATCAAGGTTTTGCGTCTCGCTCGGTCCATCCAATCCGACGATACTGAACCGATCCAAAGATTTTCCTGTCGCATTCTCGACATAGACGTACAGCGAATCGAAACTCGGACCACGCGGCGTCAGGTTGATTCTCCGATTCCGATGTGCCTGCGCCGCATCCAGCATCGCGTTGTACGTCGCCGCCGGGATCACAATCGGTTCGCCGGACCTGACATGTTGAAATTCGTTTTTCATAAAGGGCATAGGGCATGAGGCATCGGGCATAGAAGGAAACAGGAAACAGGAAATCGGAAATCGGGAGGAGTAGAAATCAGAATCCTATTCCCTATTCCCGATGCCCGATGCCCTGTCCAGCCCGATGCCCTGAATTAAAATCCGATCCCCAACATTCCAAAGTTCATCCCGTAATAAACCTGTTCGACATAGGCTTCGATGGGGACTTTGACGGTAACGCCATTGTATTTCATGTCGGCCCAGCGGACCCAGAGATAGTCCCAGCCGTACTTGTACGGGATATAGATGTTTCCGATACGGATATTTGTGGCATTAGGGGAGACGGCGAACTTGAACGTTAATTCAACCGCCTTGTCACCACGCCGACAGCCGCCGCTGGCACCGAGAAACCGGACCTCACCAACGTCGAACCCGCGAAATGGAGCGTTGTTGACCCGCCCGTAGGCACGAGCTAAAAACGCAACGTAATTCGAAGTCAGGAACCAGGGATAGAAGTAGACGCTCTCCGTGAAGGTTGAGACGGCGGTATCAATGTCCACCCCTTCGACCCCGTCATCGGTCACACCGATCAGGCCGCCGTAGTTGCGTGGCGTCATTCCGCCCGCCGCAAATCCGCCGCGAGTGAAGAGCGAATGCGTCTGTTTCGTCTGCGTCCCGGAGACCTCGAACGAGACCGAGTTGCTAAAATCCTCATCCTCCTCCTCTTCACGGCGATACCGGACCCGCCCGATATAGAGGCGGTTGGCACCATCGGAATCTTCTTCCACGTCAATGGATTCACAATCCCTCGCATGGCCGAAATTGCTGGACAATGCGTTCCACGCATCCACTTCGGAGTTGTAGCCCCGCATCTCGTAGACGCATTCACGCGAACGGGAGTTGACGGTGGAGCCACAGCGGTTCCCGTAGGCGGGAACGATCCCGCTCAGCTTATCGCGGGAACCGTGCGTGTCCGGGTTCGAATAGACGACATGACCGGAGAAAAATCCTTCCCCGTCCTGCTCCTCATCGACAGAGATGTCGCCGATATGCAGACGACCGGAGACCGGCATGGTGGCACGGATGTAATTTTCCAAACGGTTCAGAGCAGCGTTGGCGGTGAGTGCCTTGACGCGAAAGAACCGCTCATGGGTGGCCGACTTCCGCCCTTCGACCATCTTCTCACCGTACATCTCGTAGAGATCACTGGCGATCATGAGTTTGGTTTTCGCACCATCCGGCCTCTTAAACGTGATGGTGCCATAATAGAGATTGTTGGCGTTCTTCTCTTCATCAAGCGACACCTCGCCAAGTTCCAAGCCAAACGGCAGCGCAAGCGACAGAGCATACAGCTCCAAAGCCGCCTTCGCCGTAGCCGGGTTTGTCGAGTTCGGATCGGTGTCACGAATGCAATACTTTCTGGTCACGGTCTCGTTCGACTTGTCTTTGGAAGACGTGAAACCGAGAATTTCTTCAATTTTTATCATCGTAGTAGGGCATCGGGAATCGGGAATCGAGCATAGGAGGGGGGAAATAGGAAATCGGAAATAGGAAATCGGGAGAAATAAAATCAGAATCCTATTCCCGATGCCCGATTCCCGATGCCCTGTCAAACAAATACCGCTCCGCCTTTTGTGGAAAGATCACGCAAGAGTCTGGTGTGGATTTTCAGTTCGGCGACGGCCTTGTCGTCCGGTTCAGCGACGTGGATTTCTTTTTTCGGTTCCGGGGCAGGCTTGGATTTTTCTTCCTTGCTTGCGATTTTGGCAAGATGTTTTTCGCTCTGCTCGGTTGCGTTGGCCACCCGATCCATTGTGGAGGTCGCTCCCATGCTTGCGATGGCGGCGGCACTGAACGAGCCTGTTACGGAAATTTTTGATTCCAGATCGGTACCGGCTCGGAATCCTTGTACCGCCGCTTCAAGCTGATTTTTGATCTGGTCGAACGCAGGCTTTGTTTTTCCCCCCTGGTCCTGGTCTTGTGGAATTTCAGGGTTCCTGGCCCGTTTGATCGCTTCGTCATAAGCGGCCTTCGCCGCGTCCAATTCCTGCTGCTGAGCGGCCAGCTTCGCTTGATAGGCGGCGTCGCGCAGACCGGTGTTGTTCTCGAAGTCGGACTTCAGGATGTCAAGCACACCTTTCTTGTCGCTCTCCAGGGAAGACATTTTGGAATCACGGCTTTTTTGAATCTCGACCAGTCTTTGACTTTTGGCCGATTCCCGTTGTTTTGATTGCCGGTTATAATCCTCGTCGATGACTTTGGAGAGTTCGTTGAAATCAATCCCTTGAATCTGGGCCATGAGGTATCCGATCCCTTTGGCGACCGTTTTTTCGGCGGTCTTCCAGGCGGAGACGACACCACCGGAAAACTCCGCCCAGATCGTTGACATGGTGTAAACCGTTTCGATCCAGAACTGCTGAACGCCGTACCAGGCGGTCGTCAGAATTTCGCTGAGTTTATAGACGCAACTTGCCCAAGTGGTTAGAAGGGTGTCAACAAGCCAATACCAGGTCGAAAGAAGGCAGCCTGTCCCTTGGACCCAGATGAGTTTTATCGTTGCCCAAGCCAATTGGACCGCCGCTTCGATGTCACCGCGACCGAACGCGGCAGCAAGGGCGTTGTAAGTCTCAGTTGCGAACGAGCGGAGATTTTTGAACTGTTCTTGAAGCCAGCCGATGGCGACTCCGACGTTGCCAAATGCCGAGACGAAAAAATCCCCGAACCCGGAAACGATACCGCCGAGCATACCCAACGCCGCCGAAAAGGTGATGACAAGACTCTTACCCAGCCCGGAGAAAAACGAGACCAGACCGGTAAATGCGGACGAAATTCCATTGACCGCGCCGCGAGCGACGGACGTCATCATCGAAAATGCCGCCGAAATCCCCGCCGGAATTTTTTGGACAATGGCAAGAATCCGGCCAGGGAGCGCAGTGAGTTGCGAAAAAATCCGGTTGATAACCGCCGGTACGTTTTGGGCAACCGCAAAAAACGTCGAAATAATCGTACCGGATATTTTTGAAAACCGCCTGATTAAACCGGAAGTCGCCTTTCCGAGAGTGGAAAAGACTTGGATGACCGACTCGAAGACGAAAAATCCCCGTGCAAGTGTAACGATTTTAGCGGCCACTTGAGAGGCAACGCCAAGAATCGACGAAAAGGCACTCGAAAGATTCGAAAAAATCCTGCCGAACAGATTTTTGAGCAGGCCGCTGACTTTTTTCAGCGGTTTAATCAGCAAAACGACAAGATCACCAATGGGGTAAACTATTTTTTCGAGTGCGCTGTATATTTTGACTGTATAGTGAGCTAACCTATTATTATCAAAGGAGTTATGGATATTCCTGATTTTCAAGTGTATTGAGTTGAATTCATTTGCTTCACCATTAAAACGTTGGAATTTCAAGTATTTATCCCCAATTGCCCAT
>CAZNVM010000399.1:0-9880 GCA_964576215.1 uncultured Planctomycetaceae bacterium | reverse complement strand
CAGGCTTCCAGCCTGCCAGTGAGTTCGTAGGCATCCTACCCGCAGGGCGGAGACTTCATTCCGCAACCTTCGCGCAGGCTGGAAGCCTGCGTTCCCAGGAAAAAAGCGACTTTGCAATCCTCCTGGTATTCAATCCCCCGCCCAGTTTCGCCGTTCTCTAGAACTGGGAATGTGCATCAATTGTCGATACTTTACGACGGTACGCCGGGCAACTTTGAAGCCGGATTGGTCAAGCAGCTTTACCAAATCTTCATCGCTGTACGGCTTGGATTTGTCCTCTTTTTCGATAATCTGTTGCAACCGTACTCGCACGGCATCTTGGGCGACGTATTCTTCCCCTTCGGAGGCGTGAACGGAACTGACGAAAAACCGTTTGAGCGGAAACACCCCCTGCGGTGTCTGCATCCATTTGTCGTCGCAAGCTCGGGAAACCGTCGTAACGTGAACGCCGATTTTTTCCGCAACTTGCTGCATTTTCAACGGTTTGATCGCTTCCACACCCCTTTCCAAAAAATCCGTTTGATGTTCGACAATCGCAGAGGCGACTTTCGCAATCGTGCTTTGCCGTTGTTTGATCGAATCGATCAACCACTGCGCCGCTCCGACTTTTTGACGGATGTAATCCCGGGTCTGCTTGTCCGTTTCCCGCTGTTTCATCAATTCCCGATAGTATTTGCTGATCCGCAATGGCGGAATATTTCCCTCTTCAATCCGAATCACATAGCAACCTTGTTCGTTTTTCTCGACAAAGATGTCCGGAATGACGACTTGGGTGATTTGATCGCTGAACCCGGCCCCCGGACGCGGATTGAGCTTGCGAATTTCCAGAATCGCTTCCTGAATCACGCGAATCGGATACCCGGTTTTACGCGAAATTAACGGGAGCCGATTTTTTTCCAAATCCTCCAGGTGATCGGTAATGAGCGTTTTCACCAGGTCAAAATTCGGCATGTCCGGGGTAAGCTGCATGAGCAGACATTCCTGGATTCCGCTCGCACCCACTCCGGTCGGATCGAGTTTGTGAACGACCTCAAGTGCTTTTTGGGCAAGCGTTTTTTCCGAAGGTTTCGCCTTTGGTCCGAGAATCTCCTCGATGGAACCGAGTAAAAAACCATTCGAATCGAGGTTATAGATGATTCGTTCAATCATACTCCGGAGATCGTCGTCCAAATCGAACCAACCGAGCTGTTCAATGAGATGTTCCTGAAGGGTGATTTCCCGGCAAGCAATATTGGCAATCACGTCGTTTCGCCGTTCTTCTTCCCCTTCCAGCCAATTCTGCGAACGAGCCGGAGCTTCGTTGATCGTATCGTCGTAAGTCGAAGCGTATTCGTCGGCGATCCGAAAATCGTCCTGATTGTTTGGGCTTTCTCCGACGGCGATTTCCGTTTCCCGTTCGATTTTGAGGATTCCGGAATCGTCCGTTGCTACGGGAACCGCCCCCTCTTCTTCGAAGTTTTCTTCAGGACTGTCTTCTGCGAATTCCAACAAGGGGTTTTGCGACATTTCCTCTTCGATTCGTTCTTGCAATTCCATAAGCGGAAGTTGCAGGATTTCCATCGATTGGATCATCCGCTGACTCAGAATTTGTTTCTGCTCTTGTTTAAGTTCCTGAGTAAATGTGATACGCATGAGTTCTTCGACAAAACGTAACCAGATGTCGTAAAAGACCGTCCCGCTATTATAACATATTTTCAATCTGAAAAACTCCCCAATCCTGATTGATAGAAAAAACAAATCGTGTATACTCAAAGGGCTTCGGGGGGTCTCGATAGATCGGCAATTCCCCTCTCATTTCCCCTATTTTTCCCAGACTTTCATTTATTGACAATTTGAGCAGGCAATTTAGGTGATCTCGTGGAAAAGACTTCTTTACCGAAATAACATTTACCGATAAAACCTCAAATTGCTGTCAAACTTTCACCGCGTTTGAAAACTTGTTTTGATACGGAATCCTTCCAATGAAATATAATCTCGCAACTCTTGTTTTGGCGGCGTTGACACTGTTTTGCGGTACTCCGAACCGGGTGCCGGCATTGGAAGCGGACCGTGTCTATCCGGATTCGACGAAAGGATTTTTTTCCATAAGCGACGTGGAACGGCTGGCGGATCAATGGAAGGAAACGCAACTCGGTACTCTCATGCAGCAGCCGGAAATGAAGGAATTTTGGGTTGACTTGCGCAGACAACTGGGAAGCCGGCTTTCCAGTCGTTTTAGTTTGACGCTGGACGACCTTCGCCTCATCCCCACCGGCGAAGTTGCAGGCGGAATGATTGCTCCGGTCGGTCAAATGCCAGGTTTTATCCTTTATATCGAGGTTTCCGGTCGTATTTCGGAGACGGAAGATTTTTTGAAAGCACTGGAGAAAAAATTCGAGCAAAAAAAAGCGACAAAATCGACGCTTCCGATTGGTGGGGAAAACGCGTCGGTCTTTACATTTGCGGGCACGGAAGAAGACTTGTCTGAACGCCAGGCCGTTTATTTGCTGACACAGGATCATCTTCTGATTTCCGATCAAGTTTACTTGGTCGATCTGATTTCCAAGCGTCTCAAGGGGGATCGAAACAATTCCCTGGCAGACGTACCGGCGTACACGGAAGTGATGAAACGCTGTGCCGCCGATTTGAAGGAAAACGACACGGAACCTGTCATTCGTTGGTACGTGCAACCGTTGGAACTCGGAGAGGCGATTCGTGCTACCGCCAACTTGCCCGAAAAAGGAAAGGCGAAAACGTCCCCGTTCAAGATGTTGGCTGAAGTTGGATTTGACGCGATTTTAGGAATCGGAGGAACGGTCGATCTGAAAGCCGATGAATTGGAGGTCGTTCATCGCACATTCATTTATGCCCCGCGACCATATCGTTATTCGATGAACATGCTTGCGTTTTGTAACGATACGAATTTCGAACTTCCTCATTGGGTTCCGGAAGAAATTGCCGGGACCACGACGCTCTACGTCGATCCGCTGGAGATGTTTGACCATTTCGGTCCGCTTTTCGATGCAATGTTTGTTCCGGGAGATCGCAGTGCTTGGGAAGATATTATCGACGGGATGAAAAATGATCCTCATGGTCTGCAAATTGACATTCGTGAGGAATTGGTCCAGTTGCTCGGACACAAAATCCTGTTTTTTACGCAATACACCAAGCCGATTACGACGGACAGCGAAAACCTCTTCGTTGCGGTTGCGATCCAGGAGGGAAAGACCGCCGAGGTACAGCAAGCACTTGGCAAATTGATTCCTGAGGAAGACCCGGATTTTGAGCGACGTTTGTTTGAGGATCATCTTTTCTGGCAAAAAAGAGCTTATTTGGAAGCCGAACAACGACCGTCGATCAGTATTGGTGGAACGATGCCTCCTTTACCGGGAACGAAGCCGGTCGCGAATAAAAAAATCGAGCTGGAGGAAACGAAGGAAGAACAGTTTTTCCCGAAGGGGGCGATTACGGTTGCGTTTGACCATATTCTTTTTTCCAGCAACGTGGAGTATCTGGAACAGATTTTGACTCAGGGGAAACAGGAGGGCATTTTGGAGAGTGCCTTGGAAAAGACGAAGGATTACGAAAGCATTTTCGAGGAATTTCAATCGGGCGAATTGGGACATGGTCCGCGTTTTTTACAATCGTTTTCGCGATCAGCGGAAGCGATGCGACCGACATACGAGATGATTCGGCAGGGTAAAATGCCGCAATCGAAATCGGTTTTGGGGCGAGTATTGAATTTATTGTTGACCCCGCCGGAGATGGAGGACGAAATACGACCGACACGAATTGACGGAAGTAAAATGCCGGAATTTGAGACGATTCAGCAGTATTTCGGCCCATCGGGCTTGCTCAGTGTTACGGAGGAAAACGGTTGGTTTTTCAAAGGTTTTTCTCTGAAACAGCCGGAGTAGGAACGATGTTTTTTGGGTGAACTTGGTCGTCGCATCTTGTGCGGGGCGAGGTTTCGAAAATTTCACCCCCCGCCTTGTCTGAAGGAGAAATTCACTTAAAATTCCGTCGCTCCGCTTGAGATTGGCGGAACAAAGAATTGGAGACGTAGCTCAATTGGTTAGAGTACTGGACTGTCGATCCAGTGGTTGCGGGTTCGAGTCCCGTCGTCTTCGTTGCGGGCAAAATCTTTTTGTGTCGAAAAGGGTTGATTTTTGAGAGCCCGTGGGAGAATCTAACGATTCTCCCTTTTTTTTCGACAAAACTGGCCGTTTGACTACTGGATTGATTATCCAGTAGTCAAGTTTTGACAAGAAACTGGATTCTGCGTCCAGTTTCCGCCGCCCTCTTTTTTGAAAATTTCTTGCTCGCGCTCTTGATTAAAATTCTGTTTTGTGGTAGCGTGTCCGTGTCTCAAAAATTTCACCCCTTTTTTTCAGAAATTGACACGATGATTGACCAGGCGGACGTTTCGAAGGCCGCGAAGGAGTTTTACCGAGAATATTTGTCCGGTCTCTACATTCCTTACGGTATTTGGAGTGAAGAGGACTACAGACTTATCAAGGAACTTTGTCTGGCCAAAATCATTACCGTTGGTCTTTTTCGCCTTGAAGGGCAGGAAAAACCGTAGAAAGCGATTTACCGCGTCACATTGTTTTGTTTTACGTGGCGATGCTCATGGAGGAGTTTAACCTCGACGGTTGGTATTTCGATTGTTGGAATGTTGACCTTTGGAGGGCGGAATAAGGAGATGGCGGCAACGACAAGCGTAGCGACGCCAATAAGACAGGTGGTCCGGTAGGAGATTCGCAAGAAGCGGAATGTTTGTTTTTCACGTTCACTTCGCTCTTTGTCACTGACTTGGTTTTCCCTTTGAAGTGCATAGGTGTTTTCCTGCATTTTGTAAGATGCTTTTGAGTGTTCGGAAATCGACAAAAGCATCTCGGTTACTGATTTATGGTACTCGACGTTTGCTTTTTGTTTTGGAGTTTTCGAGTTGGATTCTGAAGAATTCAACAGTTTTTCATAGTGTTTTTTCCGCTTTTTCAAGCGAGCAATGATAGGATCCCATGATTCTGAAATACGACGATAGTTTTCGATGAGTTGATCATATTGTTCTAAAGTAAGCGGCATAGGAAACAAAGATTTTTTAAGGTTGTTAAATGAGTCGGTCAGTTGTCGGACATGCTGAAATTCATCGAGACGCGACTGAATTTCCCTGGCCATTTTGATAGCCGGTGAGTTGAGAAGTTCAAGAACACCACTTTTGTCGATTAGTCCTTTTATCGTAGCCATTTTCGAGTTCTCCTTTCGGAAAAAGTTGGTGGAATTGTAAGTTTGAGAAGCCCCTATTCTACCACTTTTCCGGGGGAGGCAAAAGAATGAATTCCACTTTGAATGCTATGGACGAAAAAAATGAAACACTCCAAGAGCAAGTTGCCGAACTAAGTAAGAAAATGAGTTTGGTGGTTCAATGTCTCGACAAACAAACGGACAGCATAATACGTCACAGCCATAGTGGATTGAACCGTGCAGAGAAGTGGATTTTTTGGTTTGCGTTAATTTTTATGATGTCGAACCTCATAACTTCGGTATCGGGCTTTATCAAATGCCGAAAAGTTGACGAACCCATTCGAAAGATTCAACAATCTCTCGAATCGCTCCAAGAAAATGAGCGGTTCCATATACAATGGCAACAGCACAGACCGTACAACCAAAGAGCCTGCCAATGAATTTCCAACACTTGGGCTTGGGTTTTGCCTCTAATTCCTTTTGCCGTTCAAAGTAAGGAGTCGTCCCGTATAGGACGTATTTTGTTTTTTTGAATTCCACCTCGACGACAGCATCCTCAGCTTCCGTCGGATCGGCGTCAGTGGAATTCATAACCGTTTCCCGATCAATCGTAGTCATTTTTCGAGTTCTCCTTTCGGATAAGTTGGTGGAGTAGTATTGGATTTGACAGACCCCTATTCTACCACTTTTCCGGGGGAGGCGAGATCGGACCCGCCGCGCCGATCCACGCCGGGCGGCCCATTTCTTTTGTGTCGAATGACCGTAATTAAGAAGCCAGTAAATCCCGGTAATCTTCTCTTTGTGACCAGGGAATGCAAGTAACTCCGTAAGACTCGAATGCGGAAATGATGCTTTGGCGAATTTCCTTTTCCGTATCGTTCAAAATAGGATAAAGAATGTTTCCCGGCCTTGCTTCCCGAGTGTCCTCCCACTCGAAAAGCAACTGTCGCACGGAATTTTTGTCCGGTCGATTGATTGGTTGAATAATCCGATCCGGAGCGTTTGGTGATTTCGGAATAAGACCGAAAATATTGTAGGAAAAACCGGATTTTCCTTGAAGCCTGATATTTGAAGCATATCGAATTCCGGCGGATTCGAGCCAAGATGCCGTATCCTCAAAAAACAATTGAGCGATCTGTGGAGAAGATAAGTAAAACATATCATTCACGCACAGCATCGCCTGAAGGAGATTGACTTTAAGTTGGGCAAAATCATGTTGGTTCCCGAAGACCTCAAGCCGCCCCTCTAAAAAATTCACGCCGAAACCGGCAAGCGTCTCTTTGAGAATCGCTTGTCGTCGCGAGGAATCCAAGTCGCAGCCGGACATTTGAAGGTCGCTGATTGTATATCCGTCATCGGTTAATCGTATTCCGTTTTGTTCGGCCTTCGCATAAATTTGCAGGCTGTCATTATGGCGGTCCAAAAACGGTGTTGTAATCTCAGCCCAACCATTTTCGAGAGAGTGGATTACGGTATTGTCGCGGAGCCAATGAAAGTATTGGTCGTTGAGTTCTTGGATTTGGCATCGGTTGAGTGTGGCAGTCATGTTTCATCTGGAGGAAAGAGTTGGCGAATGTAAGTAACATGCGGTTTTTCCACGATATTACAATGATTCATAAAATTTTGAAACACTTGAAAAGTATTACCCGGATTTCCAAATTCCGGAGGAAGCGGCTCTGCCCACTTGTCGCCGAATCCTTCACGATAACGGTGAATATGCGGACCGGTAATAATCGTGTTGTTTGGATTGACGTGTCTCCCGCGCTCGCGAAGATCGACACGAATGAGGGTGATAACGCTACGAGTCCGATTGCCGAACGTGTATTTTTTGAGGTCCACCTGTCCACTGTGAATGTCCAAAGCGAACTCATGCCGTCGGTCGTGCGAAAACAGCAGAATGGAAATCTTTTTTCCTCCGGACGGAAATTCATACCGCTTATTTTCAAAGCAGTGTTTTTCCATGGCCACCAGTTGATCCGCATCGGCTTGCGACAAATGAAGCGTGTGTTTTTCCATGTTCTCTATTTACGCAGGGTGGTTGCTCAATTCGGAGAATCATAGCAATATTTCGGAATCCGATCAATGCCGATTTCCGGGAGAGGCGATTTTTCGCCGCGCCGGGACGCCGGGCGGCCCATTTCTTTTGTGCGGATTTTTTCGATTTTCCAACGATTTTTCTTGCTCGCGCTCTTGATTCAAAATCTAAATTGTGGTATCGTGCTCGTATCTCAAAAATCCATCACTTTTTATCTTAATTTGACGCAATGACTTCCCTCTCTGACTTTGTGCGTGCGCACTATGCGCCCACGTACTGGTATGGTCGTGTTTCGACCTCGACCATCGAAAACTACCTGATTTCCGTCGAACGGTACATCGAGATCGTCGGCGACGTGCCCCTGGAAGAGCTTACACCGGCCAACAACTCCCGGTTCGTTGTCGGGCTTCGTGCACTTGGCCAGTCCATTGAGACGGAGCGTAAGCACTGTCGGCACATGAACCTCATTTTCTCCAAACTGGGACCGCCTGGGCCGCGAAACCGGGACGCACTCGGTTGGTTCCCGATCGCTCCCTGGGTCAGGCCGCCGCAATCGTACAAACGGCTGCCACGCGAGGTTGCGGATAGCGTTGCCGACGCACTCTACTCCGCCACCGCCTTCTGTCCGAGCTGTCAGCTGTGGCCGGGCTACCTGGAACCGACCTTGAGGCATCAGTGGTGGAAAGCCCTGATTTTTCTCATCAGCTCGACCGCCATCCGGATCAACGTCGCTCTCCGCCTGCGGTGGGGGCATCTTGACCCGGGCCTCAAATACATTGTCGTCCCCGCCGAGATTGACAAGACCAAGCGGGAACGCCGGAAACCTCTTAATCCTCACGTTTTACAGGCCCTTCGGGCGGTCCAGGGTTGCCAAAGCCTGTTTCAGGCCGAGGAAAAACTGGTCCCCTGGACGCATGGACGAAAGAGGTTCTATGAAATCTGGCACGAACTGAACGAAACGGCGAATATCGAGCCGCACATTATGCCGCACGACCTCAAACGCTACTCACTCCAACTGGCCTGCCGATCCGGGGTGGACGCCGCGACGCTCCAAGCTCTCGGCGATCACGCCAGCCTGCAAACCACGATGGACCACTACGTCCGGGGCAACCTCGAACAGTACGCCCTCTCGATCCGGCTTCCGGGGATGGGAGGTGACCAATGAAAAAGAGCATTGAAGAACTGAAAGACCTGGTGTTTTCAAGCAAGAAGAATCAGGAGGTCTACACGACTTACCGCAAGGTCATCGAGAGTGTCGTTCAGGAAAGAAATGTCAGTCCTGATCTGATTGACCGAATCGCTCTTGCCGGTGTTGCAGAGATACCTGGTCTTGATCTGAAAACCATTCTGGCGATTAAGGGGACGGCGACGGCCAAACAGCGGTTGGGCGAGTTGGAGTACCGCTGGATGTGGTTTGCCGACGCGGCCCGATGGTGCTTCGGAATCGCCGGTTATGAATGGACGCCTTGCCGGACGCCCAGGGAATACTTTCTCCAACAAAAGTCCCAGGCCGAACCGGAAATGACGCCGCAGGGAAAGGAGGTGCCGGAATGAAAGCAACCATAAGCCTGAAAATTTCGGGTACGGCTCGCGAAGTTTTAGACGCTCTCCATGATGGTGTCAGAACGCCAATTGAGATTGCTCGTCGAGTTGAATGTAATCGAGTCACTGCTCAACGACTGCTTACAAAACTTGAAAAAGAGAACCTTGTCGTCAAACTTCACTACGGACACTATCAAGTTGTTACCGAAAGAGTAGTCGAAACGCAACGGAGTGTGGCAAAACCGCACCGGGGCGTAGCCGACACGCTACGAAGCGTAGCCGAAACGCTACTGATAGTAGCGGACACGCACTTCCCGGCGACCGAGTGTAGCGTGTACGCTACTCTTGGTAGTCAAAAGGCTACTCTTGGTTGCCAAAATCTTGTGGCCGGAGCGGAGAGTAGCCAAAACGCTACTGAGTGTAGCCAAAAAACTACTCTTTTTTCCGACCCCGAGAGTAGCCTGAAGAGTAGTCAAAATGCTACTCATAGTAGTCAAAATGCTACTGATAGTAGCCAAAATGCTACTCTTGAGGCCGACATCGAGAGTAGCCTGAAGAGTAGCCAAAATGCTACTCATAGTAGCCAAAATGCTACTCATAGTAGTCAAAATGCTACTGATAGTAGCCAAAATACTACTCTTGAGGACACCGTTCCAATCTCCCCTCCGGGAGACAACTTAAAGTTAATAAGTAAAGTAAAGCAAAGTAAAGTAAAGGAAGATTTTAAAAATTCTTCGAAAGACATTTTTGCTGAGATTGATCGGTCGGGTGAGGAGTTTATCAAATTTCGCAAGACGGCCTACGATCATCACAAGGAGAAGGGAGTCAGTCCCGACTTGATTGACCGGATCATGTACCGCTGGTCGCGGCGCAAGATGTGCGACGTCGCCGGGCGTCATTCACTGCCGGAACTGGTCTCGCTCATTGAAGCCCACCGTGTCATTCTACGCCGTTAAGTAACTTGTCGCAAAAAAAACGATTGTTTTTTGTTGCAACCATTTATATTACAACAGGTTAGGAAAAAATTCTGTTTTTGTGTTTTTCGACAATAGTGTCGAATGTTAAAATGGGTCGTTT
>CAZNVM010000398.1:0-3504 GCA_964576215.1 uncultured Planctomycetaceae bacterium | reverse complement strand
CGTGAGCTTTTTCCCATTATCAAATGTGCCGCGTTTTTTACATGCCGGGCAGGGAATAAACCATTTCATGTAAATCAAGTATGGTATCAGCCCAACAACAAATACAATCACCATCAGGCATAATAATAGAATTCTATAGATACCCATCAAAAACCGAAACAGCATATCATTCATCAATAGCCGGGATTGTTCTTATTGTTTGGAATAGCCTTGCGTCAAGTGAATGTTACCGCCTCTTTCACATAAAACAAGCGATTCTCTGAAAATATTTGCCGATTCACGATGAGTCAGGTTTTTGTCAAGTCAAGATACTTGGGCGACAAGGGTGTGTCCAATCTTTTACGGAATTCCCCAAGCCTTTCTCCACTGCTCGGAGTAGATCACACTACAAAGGACCGCCATTCGGTTCGCCCGCGGCACCCTCCAGCACGCTCCCGTCTGCTTTAAGCGGCGTCCTACCAAGTTTTTGCACGCTCCCTCAATCAAACCACTGCCAATGCTTCGCCCTTGTGCTAAACGCTCTGCATAATTCAAACGGGAAGAATGACCGCGAAAATACTTCAACAACGAAATCACCGACTCTCGCTCCGCCGTCTTCAAGTCGCCCGACAATATCTGCGATAGCTCCCGCTCGATTCCCGGAAATCCCTCCGATAACAGCACGAAACGCATTCGATCCAACCACTCTGTAAAAACCACCGTGTCCTTGTACAGGAGCTTTCCACACGATGCCATGTGCTCTACGGCATGATAAATATCCAAGCACTCCGCCGTAAAGCCAAACACAGTCCAAACAAGACTCCAAATCCACTTCGCCCCGTCCGCCAAGGCGGAAGACACACCGCCCACTCCCACACGACGACGCTCATTCTGGCAACGCTCCAGGAATTCTTCCTTGCTTTCAATCGCCGCAAAAGCGGAAACCACCGTCGGTTTCGGCAATTCCCGCGTTTCCCACTCCGACGGAGTCGCACTCTCGCCGCGTTTCCTCTTTGCAAGCACTCCCACCTTCATTTCCCGCCATTCCGCCTTACCTTCTTCATTTCGGGTGTTGACGCTGGTACCATCCGTCTGAAATTCCGTTTCCCCTTTGGCCGCTTGAAAGCCTTGGCGAATCGGCAAATGATCTTGCAACTTGACCGCGAGTTTGCCGGCGATCTCCTCTGCAAGTTTCCCAATCGTTGTCGGAGACAAGCGAATACCGGTGAACATTTCCAAATTTTCGGCGGTGAGTCGATAAGACCAAAAACCACTGCACCGAGCAAGGAGACGTTCAAATCCGATGGTGTAAGTCGCGTCCAGTCCGAGAGTGGCGTCCGCGAAAAAGGAGTATCCCTGACATTGGGAGCACTGGTAATAGCGGCGTTGCACCGTGATTGTCCCGTGAGCGGCGATTATCGTTTTCGGTTTATGATGTTGGATTTGCGTTTTTTTTTACAACAGGGACTTTGTTTGGCTTCGGGCGAGGTTTCGGTACGTTCGATACGCTCTTGCATTTTCTGTTGCAGAACCTCTTTAATAAAGTTTCGTCCTTTGACAAGGAGAAAGTCGTCAAGGTCGTTGAGGGTTTGTCCAAAGGCGGCGTTGTCCATCACTTGATCGCATTCGGCGAGAAGAATGTCAAGGCGTTCGGCGAGGATCGCTCGAACTTCGGCGGGGGAGGGGCTGGATTTCATTGGTACTTCCTTGTAAATAATGACTCAGGGGGGGGAACTTCAAACCATTATAACAATTCCGTAAAAGATTGGACACACCCTTGGAAGGGTCTATCGCAAAATCGGTCTTTTCGGATATAATGCTTGACAAGGAGATTGAATCATGTCCAAGAAAAAACGCCGCCGGACCATTTCCCGGAAGAAGCTCAAGGAAAAGCGACGCGCCGCCTATCCGCGCCCCCTTTATTCCGTTGGTGATCTCGTTCAAGTCAACGATGATGTCATGGATTATAATTGGGAAGACTTGCCGCTTGGTGGTTGGGTCGGAGAAATTACCAAAGTCCAGCGAGAAGAGGGTGGTTCGAAGTACGAAGTTCGTTGGTCCGCCGAAACATTGGAAAAATGCCATCCGATTTACAAAACATTGGCAGAGCTTGAGGGTCTGCGAATCGATGAATATGAAGGACTCGACGAAGAGGATATTCATGCTTTCGCAGGTGGCGGTGTCGTTTTGGTCGATCCGGTCGATGTGTCACAATATACGGATCGTCCTCTTGATCCCGAGGATCACGTTGACCGCGTCCGAATGATTTTTGGCACGAAGCCGTTGGAATGGTTTCCAATGTTGGGCGATGACGAGGAGGACGATGACCGGTTGTTGAAGGTGTATTACGATTATCTTGCAGAACACTTGGTTCTTCCTTTTGAGGCGGTGTATGTTGACCGAAGTAGTGGTCGGCCAGTCAAGCACGCGTTTACGGTAGAGAAATTGATTGATCCCGATGTCGCCAAGCCGACGGACGGTGATGGTCCCACCGGGCTCTACTGTTCCGGCATTGATTCCGCTGGCAAGTCGCTTGAAGTGCCATTACAGCGAATCGTCGGCGATAACATTCCGCAAGAGCAATTGCTTGATGATTTCCGCACTTGGGTCGGTGTTTTCCTTAATCTCGAGTGGATGCTCGACGACGAGTCCCTGTGAAAAACCGGGCCGAGCATTTTTCATAACATTACGCCACAGCCAGCCAGTGGCCTCCATTTACCGGTTTTTTGGCAAAAATGAAACCGCCAGCTCTCGAAACAGTGAGAAACCGCCCTTTTCGGGCCAACCGGTAGCGAAGCCGGGCAAAGGGGCAACTCCGCCAAAAAGACGCGACACGGGGCAAACGGGGGCCAAACGTGGCAAGCCGGGCTTTTTCCCCGGCGGCCCCGGCGAAAAACGGGGCGAAAGCATTTTTTCCCGGTGATCAGTTCACTGGCAGAAACCCGTTCACTGCTACGTTCTCGGTTTTTTGCGTCAGAGTTTGCGCAAACCTGCCTAAATTTGCGCGTCCAGCCCAGGAAGCCGGGCGGCGGAGCGAAAAAGAAAAGGCCAGGCGTTTTTTCGCAAGTCTTTGAAAAACAAAGGGTTACGAAAAAACACCTGGCCTTGATTTCTAATGGAGGATAACGGGCTCGAACCGATGACCTTCTGGCTGCCAGCCAGACGCTCTCCCAACTGAGCTAATCCCCCGATAACGTTTAAGGGGCAACGGGAATTAAAACCTGAAAAACAAGGAGTCAAAAACTCGCTGTTTCTGTGATAAACCGATGATTGTCTCCTGAAACCGTCACACTTTTTTCCAAGATGTTCTTCACCAACGACATGCACCGATTATACATCGAAATATGTTGTTGTCAAAGGGGTAAACCAAGGGCAGGCCGCTAACCGGGTGCGTAAATCCCCGGTTGCGCGATTGGGGGGATTAGGTAAAATTGGCAATTTACCTTTTCCATTCCTTTTTTCCAAAACCGCCATGAGCCGTAAAATCCGCCATCACAATGTTCCCGCCGACTTTCACGCCGAGTC
>CAZNVM010000397.1:0-4743 GCA_964576215.1 uncultured Planctomycetaceae bacterium | reverse complement strand
GCCAATTGGCTCATGCTTTTGCGAGGCGGCCAGTTGGGCCGGATCAGTCCGACGCAATTGTATCGTCAAGTCAGTCGTACCGTCCCGGATCTCGTGGAGGCACTGGGGAGGAAGGACGAGGAAGCGTTATCGGCTGTAATTGCCAAACTGGTGAACCGCTTTGACCGTATTCGACCACGAAAAAAACGAAAAAAACATCC
Source organism: uncultured Planctomycetaceae bacterium (assembly GCA_964576215.1). Taxonomy (GTDB): domain Bacteria; phylum Planctomycetota; class Planctomycetia; order Pirellulales; family Thermoguttaceae; genus JAVBSX01. The sequence continues at coordinate 4,543 of CAZNVM010000397.1, read as the reverse complement.
CTCCACTCGACAAACGCTCTGCGAAAACGTTATTTACCCCTTAAGTTGAAACCTATGGGGCAAGCCCCGTCGCTAACGGGGGTGCAAAAAAACGAAACTTGTCGACGGCCTGACGTCCCCGGCGGCAGGTCAGTCCGACTGGAACTCCCGGTTGCCATTCATCGCATACTTGTTATCGGTTACCATTCCCAGTCTTTTTTTCGTCTTGCGATTGCGGATTATACCCTCTGAGTGTATAATCCCGTTTTCTTTCCCGTTGCCTCAGAATGCCAAAAAAAGCTGTTCGCAAGAAAACCGTATCCGAGCCGATTCCTGAACCCCGTCCTTGGGCTCCCGGCTGGTTGGTTATTCACGGCGCACGGCAGAACAATCTTAAATCAATCGACGTTCCGATCCCACTGGGCACGTACACCTGCATCACCGGCGTAAGCGGCTCCGGCAAAAGCTCCCTCGTCGAGGAAGTGCTCTACAAATCGCTTGCCAGAACGCTTCACCGGGCACAAGGTTCCGTCGGAGCGCACGATTTAATTGAAGGAGTCGAGCAAATCAACAAGGTTATTCGCGTCGATCAGCAACCGCTTGGTCAAACGCCGACCTCGAACCCGGCAACTTATACCGGAGCGTTTGAACTGATCCGCGACCTGTTCGCCCAACTTCCCGACGCCCGGGTTCGAGGATATTCCGCCCGGCGATTCAGCTTCAACGTTCCCGGCGGACGCTGTGAAAAATGCGAGGGAAACGGCCAAATCAAAATCGAAATGCACTTCTTGCCCGACGTTTGGATCACCTGCGATGCCTGCAACGGAAAACGGTACGATAAACAGACGCTCGACGTGAAATTTCACGGTTTTTCCATCAGCGATGTCTTGGAAATGTCGTGCGGCGACGCACTGCGGCTGTTCGTCAACGTTCCGAACATCCGGCGGATTCTTCAAACGCTTTGCGATGTTGGGCTGGATTATCTTTCGCTGGGTCAACCGGCCCCGACGCTTTCCGGCGGCGAAGCACAACGGGTCAAACTCGCGGCGGAACTTGCCCGGCCGGACACGGGCCGAACGCTTTACCTGCTGGACGAACCGACGACGGGCCTGCATTTCGAGGACCTGACGAAGCTATTGGAAATGATCCAGCGGCTGGTCGATCTTGGGAACACGGTGATCGTCATCGAACACAACCTCGACATGATTAAGTCCGCCGACTGGATCGTCGATCTCGGACCTGAAGCGGGGTTGGAAGGAGGATATTTGGTGTTTGCCGGAACGCCGGAACAGTTAATTACGAATTACGAATTACGAATTACGGATTCCAAAAAGAGGAAAGGAGGATTTTATTCTCATACGGCGGCGGCACTTGCGCCGGTGCTTGCTTTGGGAAATTATGAGGAGCGTAAGCCGTACATCCCCGGTTCGGTACCGAAAACCATTGAGCCGCTTGAAAGATTTCCGGTTTTTGCCGACTCTTCCGAAGACGCCAAAATGCCGTGGGAGACGGATGGACGGCGTTGGCACACGAAAGACCGGCTTTCACGCGGCGGATTGGCCATTCGCTGGGACGGTCGGATTCTCGCCGACGTGGTGGACCGCATTCAGGAGTCGGACATTTTCGCGGAAACGAACTGGAACCACCGGACCGTCGTGGAAATTTCGGCGGAGAAAAAAACGCTTGGCTGGTTCTTTCACGCAATCACGGGAGAGGAATGGCTTTTGAAAATGAAGTTTCGGACCGCGAAAAACACGTTTCGCCGGGACATGCTTGTCCAAAGGCTGCAACTCAAGCCGCTCAACGAATTGGACGACATTCCGCTCTACGGCACGGAGCCGAGGGTGCGGATACAACAATCGACCGGTCCCTGGCAGGAGATTGAACTGAAGGTTCACTCGTATTCCGAGATTGACCGGGAGGAGTTTTGGGACTTTTTGGACCTGGCGATTGCCGGTTTTGAAAAGTTTACCGACCGCGCCAAGCAGAAGCCGGACGACCTGATGCCGTGGAAGATTCTCAAGGAAAAATGGCACACGATCCCTAAAGGACTGATCGGCGGAAACAAACTTGAGTGGGACATTGCGATGCTTGACACCGTTTTCAAAATGCTCGGTGAACTTGCTCCGAACGCGAAACCGGTCTGGACGAACAAGGTTTTGGTCCCCTACTACGTCGGTCCGCCGAAGAAGGTGGGAGGGCGGATTCTTCCTTGGGTGATCGTCGGAACCAAGCGTTGCGATGCCCTTTACGTCGATATTTACGTGCAAAAAAACGCGATTCCGCTTGGTAAAATCCGACAGATTGGTTTCGAACCGAATGTCAATGGATCGAACCCGGAATACGACATTCTCGAGCTCCGCTTTCGCAACAAGGCGGAATTGTCCAACCCGGCCCTTCGGGAAACACTCCGGGAAACGCTGGACGCAAGAGCAGAGTTGCAATCGTAAGCAAAACAGAGCCGCAATCGTAGCTGCTTGGCTGCTGTCCCGTGCGACAAGACTCTGGTACAATGGGGATGTCGACCGTTTCATTTCTCATCCTTATTTCTCGTCTCTCGTGTTTTTTCCCTACAACACCGACGCCCCGATCTATTACTGGCCGTATGTTACGGTGGGCATGATCGTCGTGAACATCGTCGCGTTCGTTTTGGAAATCGCAAATCCGGAGGAGGTGATTTCCGTCTATGCACTGGCCGTCGGCGACGGTTTGCATCCGATCCAATGGGTCACGAATAACTTTCTTCACGGAAACGTTGTGCATTTACTCGGCAACATGATTCCGCTCTGGGCGTTCGGGCTGATCGTCGAAGGAAAGTTGGGACCGTGGAAAACGCTTGTCGTGTATCTTGGAATCGGAACCGTTTACGGTTTCATCGTTCAGTTGCTCATGTTGGGACATGAACCGTCGGTTTGTCTGGGTGCTTCGGCAATCGTTTTCGGAATGATGGCGATCAGTCTGATTTGGGCACCGGAAAATAACATGTTTTGTTTCTATTTTTTCGTAGTGGGTTTTCGTGTTTTTTGTGACACCAGCTATGAAATCGGTGTCAAATACCTGGTTGCAATTTTTCTTGGATTGCAAATTCTCCTGCTGTGTTTAATCGGAGGAGAGCTATCAAGCGAATACCTGCATGTCGTCGGAGCCATCGTCGGATTTGCTGTCGGAATCATCCTGCTGAAAACCGGGCTGGTCGATTGTGAACATTGGGACATTTTCTCCGTTTGGGCCGGCCAGCATTTGATGACGCCGGAAGACCGCGCCAAGGCTTACGCCGAATCTCCAGCGGGAAAAAGGGAGGCGGAAGAACGGGAACGGCGTCGTCAGGAAAAGGTCGCCAGGCAGTTGGACATGATTCTCACGGAAGTTCGCCTCGCACTTCACGAAAAGAATCCGCTTCCGGCGTTTCACGTTGTCAAAAGAATTTCCAGCGAGAATCCCCGGTGGATGCTGCCGGAGCCGGAACTTTTGCAATTGATTCAACAGTTGGGCGAAAAGGTTCATTACCAGGAAGCGGTTGAGGCGATTCATTTTTATCTCGCTCATTACAACGCAAAAAAGGGCCCGATCCAATTGAAGCTGGCCCAGATGTATTTGCTGAAAAACCAGCCGCGAACGGCGTTAAAAGCGTTGATGCAAATCGACCCGAAAACGCTCGATACGACGTATTTGAGGTACTACCAAAATCTCCGTACCAAACTGGAATCCGTGCAGACCCGCGACACCTACGAGTTGGTGGAGGACGTTTAAGAAAACGTACTACTAATGAGCTTCGCCGTAGATTCTTTTCTTCAAAACTCCTGCCGAATTGACTGGTTAATTGTCGTGACAGCGTAACGACAATCTGCTTGCCGTAACCGGCACGCTTGTTGTGGAGTATTTCGTTGTTGATACGCCGACCGATTTTCCAAAACAATAAGACAGTCACCGCATTCGCCTGAGCGTAAATGGCACGTCGGCTTTGTTCAATCAACGCAGCAATCTCATCAAACATTCGTTGTTCTTGATTTGTCAAATCCATGGTAACTATCCTTCATGTTTGGGTGTTGGTGAGGAGAACGAGATTGTAGCATAAAAGCAAAATTTTTCACCAAGGGGGCATACTTCGGCTCCACAGAAGCAAAGTGGATCAAAACCAAAGACCCGCAAACGTAAGAGAACAAAAAAACAGAGACGCAATCGTAAGATTGCGCAACAAAAAATACAAACACAAAGAGCCGCTCGACGCAGCGGACAAAAAAATATCACGGCGAGAAGTCCCCGGATACCACTCCCAACATATACTCAATCAATCTCTGAAAATGATGTGCTATCTTTCTCTGCATCCTTCGCGGCTTTTTGTTGCGCAAGTTTGAACTGAATATGCTCGCGTAACAGGTCGGATGGAGTATCAGACAACATCGGAAAAATCATACTATAAAGGTTTTGCCTCCTCACCAAAATCTGTGGGTGGTTTTTTAGTAAAATAAAGCTAACTGCTTTTGTATCAAATACTTACAACTGTTTTTGTGGCCGAGAAAGTGAGGTTCAAATTTGACAGATATTTCCAGATGTACTATTTCGA
>CAZNVM010000396.1:0-1601 GCA_964576215.1 uncultured Planctomycetaceae bacterium | reverse complement strand
AAAGTAAAAAGTGCCAAATCTCATTATACTCTTCGGCATACTTTTTGGCATATACCATGTTAAACTGAGAACCAAACCATTTAGGAGCCGGTACGGAAATGAACTTGAAGCCTTGTGATAGTCGCCAATCCCAAATGTCCGATCGATAGTTCTCAAAAGTAATACCTTTACACAACGCCGTCATTTTTTCCAGTGTAGAGATTTTTGGTATCGAGGTGTCATATTTAAAATTACTTAAATCGTAATTCTTTAAACCATCTATGTCGTAGATATCGCAGATATCGCACTCGAAAACCGTTGTTTTGGTTGTATACGCGTGTTTCCGGAAATACTTATGTGAATCCTCAAGCATCAATGGTCCACAAGACAGAAGAAATGCCATTGGAATTTCCTCCCGAGGCTCATCACGAAAGTTAGTTTGATAAAGTTCGTGTGCAAAAAAATGATCATCTCCTTCCGGGTCATTTTTCATTGCTAATCCGAGCCACTGTCGAAACTTAAAATAATTAGGTGTTGAACGCATAACAATACTTGCTTTTACCACGGGGCAATTGGCCCGGTAAGGAATTTTTCAAGGTACTCACGGGCTTTTGTTGGCATTATCCAGTTTTTGGGTGGTTTATGTTTCCATGCGCCATCCATGTTTAGTGCTATTTTTTGATCTTTAACGGGAGGAAAATGAATGTGAGGAAGTTCATAAGTTTTAATTTTTTTTCCGTAATGGAAAGGATCCTTATCAAAATACTTTGCGATTTTGGCATTCTTTCCTATTAAGCCTCTTTCTGCCTCTTTTGCTGCCTTTGTAAGACCGCCGATGGCACTAATATCACTTTTTAAGACACCCTTGCTTGCCTTCGCTTCTTGCTTCAGCCCTTTGGCCAAGCTACCGGCTTCGCCGATGACACCAATGATGGCGGGAGCACTGAGGAACGCGCCGCTGATACAACGGTCGAGCACCGATTGGGCGCGGTCCGTCGCAATGTCGAGCATGATGATACCACTCGTTCCGGACATCATGCCCGCAAATTGCATGGCCATCTCCTCCGCTTTATCCTGGAACGGATACAGCGACTCGCCGCCAAGCTCGGCGACGGCGATGCTGTTAAGCTCTTGCTTTTGGCGAATCTTGTCCGAATTGAACTTCACGTCGAAGAACATCGCGTGGAGCCAGTCATGGGTTGGCTCGCAAATGGTGTCTTCAACCCAGCCCCACCAGGAACGACCCGCCGCCGGATTTCCGGGTTCGACCGGGTCCTGAAGTGTGACACCACCTATTGATGGTGGACCAAGTATGGCGTCAACCTTCGGCGGGTCGAAATTGCCAAAGTTCGGCTTGGCGACGTTGATGGCGGTGACGCCGCCGGGGCCATAGACATTGCCTGGTGACACCATGCCGTTGACCTGCCAGCCTTTGTTGTACGTAATCTGCGGCATGTATTCGTGGAGGTTGGCGCAAAAACCTCCGTATGTCATGCTGATCGATCCGTTGAGCGATCTGTAATAGTTGTACGTATTGCTACTGCCGTTCGGCCACGTGGAATAGGTGCTTGTACTGTCCTCATGACCGCTCGATATCAACGTGTAAGTGCCTTCGTTGCCAG
>CAZNVM010000395.1:0-2063 GCA_964576215.1 uncultured Planctomycetaceae bacterium | reverse complement strand
AAAATGCAAGGTTTTTCAGCAATCTGGTAAAAAAACAAACGCAAAACACTTGGCAATTAAAAATCACGCAAATCCTTTTACAACAATGGGTTACTTCGCTTGACAGTCAAGTCAGACTGCCAAGTTACTTAACGGCGTAGACTGTCATTCGTGTGCTGAAAAATGCGATCTTTACTAAAAACAACCGGCATAAAATTGTCGCAGAAATCTCGTATAAACTGGTCTTGATTGGTTAGCAAAGACAGAAGGAGACATTGCCAATTGCCCGCAGAAAGAATTTCTGGACTAATGTCCCATCCTAGTTTGTGCTTTTCATAAAGCCAGTTGCGAGTTCTGCACATTGGCAAGAGCGAGCCAATTGCTTCCGAGTATTCCCCTAACGCAATCTTTAAATATGACATACTGCGAAGCTGAATCGACAGTCCTGCATAAGGAGTGCCTTTGCCGAACGGCCTGCTTTCGCTACCACGCTGAATACAGTTCACGTCCTCATTTATGTAGCGAATTTCGCGTTTTATCCGCGATAGTATTTGATCTTCTGGTATCATTGTTTTGAGTATGGCGTTTATTGGACCAAAGTCCATGCGTTATTTTTCCAGGTGTAAAGGAACATGAGACCATCACCTGTTACAACCGACATCGTTTTTTCATGGTCAAGAGCGTTGACACTGGTACTCAAACTGTAAACGTTCCCGCTTTTCGGGAACTGGTATTGCATAAAACAAGGACATTTTGCTATGATTCGGCGATTCGGCGTCAAAAAAATCACCCCTTTCGGGAACCGAACCACAGACAAAATATCCGAACCACAGACAAAATATCCGAACCACAGACAAAATATCCGATGTTCAGCATACACAGATTTCCTCCTTTTGGCAAGAGGTTTTTCAAGCGAATCCGAAAAATTATCGGAAATGTCCACTTTTCGCATCTTTGGCGAATCGTCGTCGGCCTTGCCTCGCTCCAAGGCAAGAAGAGTCTTTCCAAATTCACCAAACTGTACGGAAAACGCCGCACCCGGCAGGCGATTGCACACTTTCTTACCGAGGCCGAATGGGACGCTCCGGAATTATTGCTCGAAAATGCCCTCACCATGTTGCGTAAACTCGGCTACAAATCCGGTGACACCTTGTACCTTGTTCTTGATGACACTCAAAAGCAAAAACGCGGCAAGAAAATGGATGCCGTCTCGAAAATATTCCTTCATGCCGAAAAAGTGTACGCTTACGGTCATACCATTCTCGGTCTGGCGTTTGTCTATCGTGGTGTCGTGATACCATGTGCCGTCCGGCTTTGGGCAAGCAAAGAGTATTGTGACAAATCCAAAAAGAGCAACAATAAACACGAAACGGTTGAATTCAAAAAACTGACGGAACTTGCCGCTGACGCCATTGAGTCGGTCAAGCTGCCGACGCCGGGAAAAGCCATCGTGCTTTTCGACCGGTTTTATTTGTGTGACACCGTCGTGAAAGCCTGTAATAACAAGGGTTTCACGTATATCGGAGCGGTGAAGGACAATCGCAACTTTTTCCCGGACGGCAGGCCGAACGACAAGAAGAAAGTCGGCGCGTACAGTAAGAATGTTTTGGATCGCGATGGGCGCATGGTGTCCATATCGGGCAGTCGAAAGGAACATTGCGTTGCGGAGCGGGTGGGGGAGATGAAGAAATTGGGACGGATCAAATTGGCATTCAGTCGGCGGCGTGGAGAGAGAAGGCGTTTGATTGTAGCAACGAATAATCTGAAATGGGGGGCAAAAAGTCTGATCGAACATTACCGGAATCGATGGCCGATTGAAATACTGTTCAAAATGTCGAAGCAACACTTGGGATTGGGAGACTATCAATTTTTGCGATACACGGCTGTGGAACGATACCTGCATCTCGTGATGATCTCACACCACCTACTGACCCACCTGGCGATCTACGCCGTTAAGTAACTTGTCGCAAAAAAAACGATTGTTTTTTGTTGCAACCATTTATATTACAACAGGTTAGGAAAAAATTCTGTTTTTGTGTTTTTCGACAATAGTGTCGAATGTTAAAATGGGTCGTTTTTGGACA
>CAZNVM010000394.1:0-2503 GCA_964576215.1 uncultured Planctomycetaceae bacterium | reverse complement strand
GTCGAAAAATCAGAATATCTGGCCGTGCCGTAATCGATGGTGTCATTGTAGCTCTCGAAAAACATGTCAAGAACGTCGGCGGACCATTGTGCGGCCACTGCAGTATTTTTCTCGCACAAAGACACGGAGGCGCAAGGGCTAAAAATTCTTTGTGTCTCTGTGCCTCCGTGTGAAAATTCCATCTCTCCGTCTTGGAACACCTGACATGAGCTTTGTATTTCCGTGTGGCATCTCACCGGCATCGAACATTCAACGTCCGCAACCGGGCCGACGGTGAGCATTTCCCGCGATTCCAACGGCTCCATCTGAAGGCGGCGCGTATTGACAGCATTCACCTTTTTCGGCTTTTTCGATCCGAGATTGCCGAACAACGTTCGGACAATTCGATCAAGAAAGGATTCGCTGTCGCTCATGGCATTTTTGAGTTGTCAGGTACCCTCTTGTCCAACTTTTTCAAAACCATTTTTAATCGTTTATCGTACATATTTTGACCAAAGCAATGTTGCGCCTAATGCCCACTCAATCGCCCATATTAACTCTTTTCGTTCAACATCATTTTTATCGAAAAATTCTTTAATATCATAGCTAAATGTAAAGTGGTTTGCGGCGTGACAAAGTAACTGCCAGTTCTTTTTGTGAACCCGACTCTCATGAAGCATCGGTATAAAATCGCGAATCATATTGAGAGAATCAAGCAAATTGCCATTATTTGTTTTTTCACATGTTCCAATCTCCAAAACAGTTTGCGCAATATCAATGAAACAAAAATTGTCAGGCAAATTAAGCGGCAGATGCTCACAGCCACAGTTTGACGTTTCAAGAACCTTTTTTATGTCATCATCTTTGAAAAAAATAATAGGATAACCATCACTGTCTATTGGCCGCTCACTGTCAACATATAATGTATAGAAATCACAATTATCTTCGAGTAGACTATCAATACGAAATCCAATCAAATACAATTCGCTATCGTCTGCAATTTCGATTTCAGTTGCCTTTTTAAACTGTAATTGGTTCATGTCGGTAATTTCAATTTTGTATGCCATTTTGATATAGAATTGTTACGTGTGCGTGTCTGAACTGAAATCCTGAAATTGCCCGTTAATATTAAGGATCTATGAATGCCTCATCCCCCCATTTCTTTATTTTGTTAAACTCCGTTGTGGGGCCTTTTTTCCAATTTCCTGATCCATATTTTTCATCAAGCAAGCGTTTGGCAAAGGTTTTACCATTTTCACCGACATACGGTCTTTGCCCTTCTGCCCAAGATGGAATGTCATTTTTCTTTGCTTTGCCTGAAAGATTAGGTTTTGTAGCTTTGTATTCAACTCTAACCATCGGCTTGTTATGCACAAGGCATTCAAATTCACCGATGGCGTAGGTGTGAAAATCATCAACCATGATATTGTACACGGTTGTAATTTCCGTCCGAATATCAATTTTAATGACCTTAACAGACTGTCCCGATCTTGTTTCAAAGGTGTCACCAATTTGAAGATCACGGGCACTAACCCAGCGACCATGTGGTAACATTTCATGCTCATCGTCGTAAACATGTTCGCAGCGCGGACGATGTTCAAGGTCTTCGCCTGTCCTGATCCAAATCGGATGGCCGCCGGTTGCCTCAAATCGGCCTCCATCATAGTCAACAGTTATAATATCGCCTGTGTAATTGTGCGTCAATACATCAAGAACAGTTTTCGGCTCCCAATGTTCACCGAATGGATGGCGAGACCATACTTTGTCGTATTTGTTGATCTGCTCAATGGCGACAAGTTCTTTGGAATCGGGATTATGTGACGAATATCGGGAAACAAGTGTTCCAGCAAGAAAACACCCTCCCCCTTCGATGGCGACCGGTGGCTTCGCCGTGAGCGAGCGAAACGCTTGCAGTCCGCTGGCGACGGTGGCAGCCGCTTTGACACCACCGATCAGACCTTTGACTGCCCTTTCTTCAGCAGTGAGAAAACCGTTGGCACCAAGATCCCAACCGGCGATGGCTTCCGCAAGTTCGTTCATGCCAGTAACTTCACCGGCAACGGCTTGTGCGAGCCCCCAGCCGCTTGCGATACTTTCGTTGGAATAGCCGAGATTGATCGCAATATTGTACAGCCGTTCGCCAGCTGCATCGACTTGGGACTGATAGCGTGGTGCCGCTCCATTTTCGTCCGTCCAGGTTTCAAGATAGCCCCAAGAAACGTGATTCGCAAAATCGTACAAACTCTCGCCGATGCTCCAGCAAAACGCCTTCGTTCCGGCCCAAAACGGACTTTCCATCTCGTAAGGTGCCACAAGCGTAACAGTTATCGGCTGCGGCGGATTCAAGATGGCGTCAACATCTGGCGGGTCGAAATTGTCAAATTTCGGCTTGGCGACGACGTTAATGGCGGTGACGCCGCCGGGGCCATAGACATTGCCTGGTGACACCATGCCGTCGACATGCCAGCCTTTGTTGTACGTAATCTGCGGCATGTATTCGTGGAGGTTGACACCACCGACTCCG
>CAZNVM010000393.1:0-3490 GCA_964576215.1 uncultured Planctomycetaceae bacterium | reverse complement strand
GGCAGTCCGTCGAAGAAGTTTGTATCGAGACCGTCATTTCGCGATGCTCCATTCCGGCTTTTATTCATCTCCCCCAATAAAAGCCGGAATGAAGCGAAGCGAAATGACGGTAAAATCAGTAAAAATCGTAAACTTGTCGACGGACTGCTTTTCGGGGCAGGCCGATAACAAGTTCCGTTTTTATCAACAGATGATACAGATGCAACAGATATGTAGAGAGAGGGAAATTCTGGCTTTCACAATAAAAATCTGTATAATCTGTATTATCTGTTGACGAAATTTTGGTTGCGTGGGAAAACTTGTTAGCGGACTGCTTTTCGGGGCAAACGCCGGGAGAGAGAAATGGAACATTACGGGTTTTCCAGCACAACCGGCACTTTCACGGTTTTTCCGCTTCGGAGTACGCTAATCATCACACGGTCGCCGGCTTTGTGTTCCTCGATGATCGTGAAAAACTCCTCTGCGGTTTTCACCGGATTGTCGTCCACGGCGGTAATAATGTCCGCGGCAGACGTATCGAGGAACCTTTGGGTGATCGAAAAACCTCCCCGGGTCGAACGTTTTTCGACAAGCTGCGGTCCTTGTAATCTCGCTTGATCCGCCGGACCGTCCGGTTTGATCGCCCGAATCTGCAAACCTTCGTGGGTTTCGTAAACCTGAACGCCAATGTCCGCCCGGACGACTTTTCCGTCCTTGATGAGAATCGGAACAATTCGCGAAATCGTGTTCGTCGGAATCGCAAAGCCGACGCCGCTGTTTTCGCCGATCCGGGACGCAATGGCCGTGTTCATTCCGATCATCCTTCCACGCGAATCCAAAAGCGGGCCGCCGGAGTTGCCTGGATTAATCGCGGCGTCAATCTGAATCGCCTGTTTGATCGGACGATTGCGGACACGGCTGCCGATTGAACGGTTCAAGCTGGAAATGATCCCACTGGTCAACGTCCGTTCCAAACCGAACGGATTGCCGATGGCGTAAACTTTTTGTCCGACGAGAAGTTTTGAGGAATCGGCAATTTCGACCGGAAAAAGTTCACTTTCCAAGGCGTCGATTCTCAATACAGCAATGTCCGTCGGCGGATCAACGCCAATCATCTCCGCAACGTAAGATTTGCCGTTAAAAAGTGTTACATTGATTTCGCGTGCCCCTTCGATGACGTGGAAATTCGTCAAAATGTGACCGTTTTTATCGAGGACGATTCCACTGCCGCGATCCGATTCCACTTCGGTGGCAACGCCCAAAAAAAGCGTGCTCCGCTGGATGCTTTTTGTGTCGATATTAACCGTACTGCGGTTACATTTTTCGTAAACCTGAACGTTGACACATTCTTCCGGGTCAAGTTCCTTCAAACGTTCCGGTAAAATCGGAACGGCTTTTTCGTTCCCTTGCCCGAAAGCGGAAACCGTTACGAAAAAAACGAAAAACAACGGGAAAATTCGAGAAAAGCTGGTGTTGTACATCATTCGTTGGGTGGTCAGTGGTCGGCGATGTTTGATGGCAACTTGAAAATAAGTATACTGGATTTATCCGACAATGTAAAGACCGTCAACAAATTTTTTCACGGTATGTAAAAGGCATCAGGCATCAGGAAAGAAGATACTATTTTTTCACCCTATTTCCTATTTCCGACTCCCGATTTCCGATTTCAATAGGCAGCCCTTTGTAGGTGGTGTACATAATCGAGAGTCTTGTTTTCACGTATATTCCCTGATTTTGTAGTCGCAGCCCCCTGCGGTAAAATTTTTGGGGTTACCAGCCGCCGTTTGGGGATGATGCTTCAAAATCAGCGGTATCCGTATTATTTAGGCCCACAACACCACCTACAAAGGGCCGGGTAATAAGGTTGGGGTTTCGTGGGCTTTCGCCGCTACTGAGGTCGTTTTGTCAGAAAAATAAGGGGAAAATAAGGTTGTTTCTCCAGTTTTCGAAACGAAAAACTACCTAAAATCACGGCTACACCCTTTGGAATTACCCCAATGCTTGCTCAATATCTGCAACGATATCTTCGACGTCTTCCAGGCCGACCGACATGCGGATAAAATCGGGCGAGACACCGGAACCGAGAAGTTCTTCGTCGCTGAGCTGACTGTGCGTTGTCGTCGCCGGATGGATCACGAGCGTTCTGGCATCACAGATGTTCGCCAGATGCGTCGCCAGTTTGACCGACTCGATGAATTTTTGCCCGGCGGCTCGTCCGTCCCCCTTGATGCCGAAACCGAGAATCGAGCCTGATCCTTTGGGGAGATACTTTTGAGCCAACGCATAATTCGGGTGTGACGCCAAACCGGGATAATTGACCCACGCGACCTTCGGGTGGCTTTCCAGGTGCTTCGCAACGGCAAGCGCGTTCTCGCTGTGCTTTGGGGCACGGAGCGGAAGCGTTTCCAGCCCTTGCAAAAGCTGGAAGGAATTCATCGGGCTGATACAACCGCCCAAGTCCCGGAGCCAATTCGCGCGGCAGGTTACAATGTAACACGCCTTGCCGAACCGCTCGTAAAAGTTGACACCATGATACTGCGGGTCCGGCTCGGTGAACTGCGGCCAACGCTTCGGCTCGCGGCCCCAGTCGAACCGTCCGCCGTCAACGAGGACGCCTCCCAACACGGTTCCGTGTCCGCCGATCATTTTCGTTGCGCTATAAACGGCAATATCGACGCCGAAGTCGAACGGACGGAACAAAACCGGCGTCAGAACCGTGTTGTCGGCGATCACCGGCAGACCGTGTGCATGGGCGGCTTCCGCGATTTTCGGGTAGTCGAGGACCTCGTTTTTCGGGTTGGCGAGCACTTCGTAGAATACGGCACGGGTGTTCTGTTTGACCGCTTTGGCAATATTATCCGGGTTCGACATATCAACCAGCGACACCTCGATTCCGAATTTTTTGAACGTGTTCAAAAAAAGCGAAACCGTTCCACCGTAAAGTCCACGGGAGGCGACGATGTGTTCTCCGCACTGCGCGAGATTGAGCAAGGCGACGAGAATCGCTTGCTGTCCGCTGGAAAACGCGACCGCTCCGACACCACCGTCGAGGGCGGTCATGCGGTCTTCGAAAACCGATGTCGTCGGATTGCTCAGCCGGGTGTAAATGTGTCCCGCCGTTTCCAACGTGAAAAGTGTACGGGCGTATTCGACGTCTTTGTAAGCGAAACTCGTCGTCAAATGGATCGGAACCGCACAGGAACCGGTCGTCGGATCGGGCGTTTGGCCCGCATGAATGGCAAGTGTATTTGGTTTCATCGATTGGTGAACGTTAAAGAGAAAATCGTGCACTTTTTGTTCGTTAAACGAACACGGCTATCCTGAAGATTGTAGCAAAAACGAATTTTCCAGCAAGGGAAATCAGGAGGATTGCAAAGTCCCTGGGAACGCAGGCTTCCAGCCTGCGCGAAGGTTGCGGAATGGAGTCTCCGCCCTGCGCAGGTAGGATGCCTACGAACTCACTGGCAGGCTGGAAGCCTGCGTTCCCAGGAAAAAAGCGACTTTGCAATCC
>CAZNVM010000392.1:0-1886 GCA_964576215.1 uncultured Planctomycetaceae bacterium | reverse complement strand
GGGGGACGACAAAAAGGCCGCTTCGTGGAAATACAAAGTCACCGATGCAATAACGGACGAAAAACTGGAAGAGGATGTCAATCCGACCGCTTCGCCGCACCAGTGGAAGCGTCCGAACATCGGAGCGATTACCGAAGCGTCGTTCGGTTACGCTCACTACAACAAGGACGACAAACTCGTTCTCGGCTGGATCAATGAAACGCTACAACTGGACAAATGCGAGGATGACGAATGACGAAACGGCAAGGAGATGTTGTAACAAAAAAAGGCAAGGGTAAAGTCTTTCGCAGTGGGCGACTGGCCGTTTTCGGACCAAAAGGGTGTCGTCAATGCTGTGATTGTTGCAAGCCGAAAGTGCTGGCGTCCTTCGTGGCCAACGCTGCCTACGCCGACCGCCGGACGTGGAACTTGACACCCTATCAAGGACCGGGAATTGATGACACCAATTGTCCGCACGTTCAGTGGCGGTTGATTGAAACGGGGGCCGGACTCCAGTACGGCAACGGACAAATCAATTCGAACGGCGAGTTGGTTGGCTTGCCGAACTCGTTCACGACAAGTTATTCTTACGACGGATATATGAAACTTCAATTGGCGTGTAAAAATGCAAAGACCGGAAATATCGAATGGCCGTGACACGATGACGCATATGCCGTTTTTGACTTATGATCGCGAGGGGAACCGGGTTCTCCTGTTTTGTCAAGCGGACGATCTTCAGCGTTGGAAGATGTACGTTTCCATGAACGATGGCGAACCGTTACGAATTGAAACGGGATTTTCGAACGAAATGATCGAGTGTTCGCCCGCCGCATGGCAGGATGACACCGGCTGGCATTTGACGTTCATCGCCGGTGGTGCTATGGAAAATCCGCTCTATCACCTGTACCGGATGGACGGCGAGTCGTTCGAAAAACTTTCGCGGCCCGTTGCGATTCGCCCCACTCGAACAGGATTCATTTATCTTGACCGGCTCGTTGTCGGAGCGATACAGGACGTTGTGTACGTTCACGATCCCGAAGGGGACCATACCATCGAACTGCCGGGAGCGTACATTTATCGGGTCAGTTATCGGGCCGATCAAACCGATACGCTGATCATCACCGGTCAATGGATCGGTGAAGAAGAGGTTTTTTCCATTGAGTACGATTTGGCGACGGGCGAACAGCGTCTCATCGAATGCGATGGTGTCCCTGCCTACAAGCCGACGATCTACGGTAACGAAATTCTCTATGCCGAGCGGACCGGCGGCCATTTTGAGGAGCGGTGGATACGAAAAGCCGAGCGTCAACATCTCCAACAGTGTCGCATTGCTTTCAGGCGTCCCACCGACGACATGGCGATGCACCGAAATCGAACGAAAAGGTGTCGTTGTGTCGATCCGCAAAATGCAGAGCGAGATAGCACACGTCCTTCTTGCCTCGAATGCGTCGAAAAACATCTCGGCGCGGCAATGGTGATTCTGTCGGAGATTTACGACGGCTATTCTTATCGGCTTCAATTCATCGGGCATTTGAACGAGGCAGAAGAAGAATCCCAGCAGTGGCCGCTCTTGCATGAAATGATCCGTGAGTCCCGAAAGGCATATCAACGTGGCGGTGTTGTTCCGGACTGGGAATCATTGGCAAAGGAGGTTCAAAATGTTCATTGAAAACGTACTCATTCGTCCGCTTGCTCAGAATCAGGTGGCGATTTACTGGACGAGTGACACCGCCGAGAAACGGTCTTGGGTTTTCATTAACGGGCGGTTCTCCATCGGTCCATTCATCGCAGAGGAGAAAGAACGGAATATCGTTCTCACGATCCCTGAAGGGACGACGTTTCTCGTCGAGGTCCACGATTTCGACGATGACACCGTACCGCAAAGTATCGAACAGGAACCACTCGTG
>CAZNVM010000391.1:0-5729 GCA_964576215.1 uncultured Planctomycetaceae bacterium | reverse complement strand
AAGTGACGCGATAAGTTTATCGCGTTCTCGAAGCTCTGCTCGCAACCGCCTGATCGTTTCTTTCATTCCCATGAAAGAACAATAACAGTTTCAGCAAAAATATGCAATACCAATTTTTAGCGGAAACCGTGAACGGATACCATTATTTGATGGTCGATGCCTATGAAACATGGTGGTTTCAGGGACGTTCCTATCTTTGCAGGATTATCGACGCTCTTTCTATGGGATACATTGATGAGGTTCTTTTTGGATATGAAGTGATCGAACAATTGCCGAAAATCGTGCGAGGGTGGGTTGAGAAACAGAAAAAATCCAAATGATAACACCCAAATCCTACTTTTCCGGCTTTGGTACCCGCCCTTTGGGGTGTCGCTTTTTTCGCCCTCGTTCGGATTTGAGTTTCGAAAAATCAACCACACTCGAACGCTGGCCGATGTGTTTTTTCAACTCATTGATCCGGTCGCGGATCACGGCGGCCCGCTCGAATTGCAAAGCGTCCGCCGCTTCGAGCATCTCCTTTTCCAACTCGTGGATATATTCCGCCGTGATAAACAGGTCGTCGTCCTTTTGTCCGACCGCTGCGTTTGCCTTTTGATGGGCCTCCGCTTCCGCTTCGATTCCCCGGGAGATATTCTTGCGGATCGTTTCCGGCGTGATACCATGCTTTTCGTTGTATTCTTGTTGTAATTTTCGACGACGCTCCGTTTCGTCGATGGCCCGCTGCATCGAATCCGTCACTTTGTCGGCGTAAAGGATCACCTTCGCATTGATATTTCTGGCACTTCGGCCAATAGTCTGGATCAGCGACGTTTCGCTGCGCAGAAACCCCTCCTTGTCGGCGTCGAGGATCGCAACCAGTGATACCTCCGGCAAGTCGAGTCCTTCCCGAAGCAAGTTGACACCAACCAGCACGTCGAACCGTCCGGCCCGGAGGTCGCGTAAAAGCTCGACCCGTTCAAAAGCGTCCAGTTCGCTGTGCAACCACTTGCAGCGGACTTTCTGTTTCGAAAAATACTCCGCCAAATCTTCGGCCAGCCGTTTCGTGAGGGCCGTGACCAAAACCCGCTCACCGACCTTTGCCCGGTTTTGAATCTCCTCAAGCAAATGCGGCACCTGCTTGGAAGCCGGGGCGACTTCGACCACCGGGTCCAAAAGCCCTGTCGGACGAATCACCTGTTGCACAATCCGATCCTGCGATTGTTCCAGTTCATAAGGGCCTGGTGTCGCGGAAACGAAAACGACCTTGTTGATCCGCTCTTCCCACTCATCGAACTTTAACGGACGATTATCCAAAGCACTCGGCAGGCGAAACCCGTGTTCAACCAAATTCGTTTTTCGAGCCTGATCACCGCTGAACATGGCCCGGATTTGCGGGACACTGGCGTGAGATTCATCGACGAACAGGAGATAATCGTTCGGAAAAAAGTCGAACAGCGTATCCGGCGGCGAACCGGGAGCACGACCGGCAAGGGCGCAACTGTAATTCTCGATGCCGGGACAATATCCGATTTCCTGCATCAGTTCGAGGTCGTACTTCGTCCGGGCACTAAGGCGTTGGGCCTCAAGCAGTTTTCCTTGCTCCTTGAACAGCTTGAGCCGGTCGGCGAGTTCCGCTTCGATCCGCTCGACGGCCTGGGTGATTCGCTCTTCCGGCATCACAAAGTGCTTGGCGGGATAAACGTAAAACTCCGGTTGCTTGCGGATCGTTTCGCCGGTGAGTGGGTTAATGATGGAAATTTGTTCGATTTCGTCTCCCCAAAATTCGACACGAACGGCGTATTCTTCGTAAGAAGGATAAATCTCGACGCAATCGCCGCGAACCCGGAATTGGCCGCGTTCAAAGGCGACGTCGTTCCGGTCGTACTGAATATCGATCAGTTTGGCGAGCATCTTGTCCCGCTGGATTTCTTCGCCGATCCGCAGGGTAACCATCATGTTACGATAATCCTCCGGAGAACCAAGCCCGTAAATACAGGAGATACTTGCAACGATAATCACGTCCTTGCGAGTCACCAGAGAGGAGGTCGCCGAAAGTCGAAGCCGGTCAATCTCATCGTTGACCGAGGCGTCTTTTTCGATGTAGATGTCCCGCTGTGGAATGTACGCTTCAGGTTGATAATAATCGTAATAAGAAACAAAATAGGCGACGGCGTTGTTCGGGAAGAACGCCTTAAACTCGCTATAAAGCTGGGCGGCAAGCGTTTTATTGTGCGACATCACCAGCGTCGGCCGGTTAAAGTGCGCAATCACGTTCGCCATGGTAAACGTCTTACCGCTTCCGGTGACGCCCATGAGCGTTTGATATTTTTCGCCGCTTTCGATGGAGCGAATAATTTCCGCAATCGCCTGCGGCTGATCGCCAGAAGGATGGAAGGGGGCTTGGAGGTCAAACATGGTTTTTTGTTTTCGTACAGAGCCGCAATCGTAAGATTGCATTTAGAGAGTCAGAAGCGTTAGCAAGGAAGGAACGATATGGCGTCAACCTGGCGGACTAATTTTATTAAGAAGCGGCAAACGTCCTTCTGTTGTTACAAACGCATTCATCCACGTTTTTTCAAGAACTCCAATTTTATTGGATTCGTATTCCAAAAAATAAAACCAAAATGCTTTCCCCTCGTCTGTTGGTTGCGTTTTTTCAGAATTGCCAAGATGCTCTTGAAAACGCACATCCAAGCTTCTATCAGTTTTTCCGATATACAAAATTTCTCCTTGAAATGTTGTTAAAACGTAACACCCAGGGGCGGTCGAAACTTTTTTATACTCGGAACGCTTAAAACTCACTCGGCAATTTGGCAATGGTTGTAGTTGAGTAATCCTCATACATCGCCTCCAAGATTGGATGAACGTTGTAATGCGGACTTCAACTCTTTGCATACCACGCTTACGGCTTTACTGTTTAGTCCTCCTGCTCTACCAGTACTCGTTTTCCAAAAGTCGTAATGCCCAACTCCTGCCGCCTCGCCTGTTGCTTCTTCAAAGCATCTCCGCAAAATACTTTCCATTGTTTCCACATACCAATTGGGTTCATTTGCAACCTTGTTAAAAAATGGTACGCAAAACATCATGAAAAGTTGTACGCCAATGGACTTAAACAAGACGGAATCTTCATTTCCAATGATGTTTGCCAATGCTTTCCAGTAGTTGTGAAAATAGCCTTTTGCTTTTGTTCGTCAAGATGATACACCGGATTGTCTTCAACGAAATAATATTGTTTTATCTTGTCCGCAAATGTACTTTGAGTTACACGCTGTCCTTTTTTGGTTTCTTCATTTGCCATGTAAATACGGTCTTTCCAAGGACTACCATCCGTTTCGTTGAGATAAACAACCAGAGACAATGCTTTGACATCCTCACCTTTCTCTACCAGACGAGCGATCCAATTCGGTAAAGTTGGAATCTTTTCTACGTCAATGGATTTTGACAACCTCGCCACTATCTGTTGTGAGACGCTACTATCAACGCTTTTTTGTGTTGTGTTAACAATAAGAAAGTGTGCTATTTGATGAAGGTCAGGTAATTTTACAGCAATATTGACGGGGATTTCAAATTCATTAACTCTCGCATCCTTCAAGGCTGCCATTTTGAGTCCCTCAGCGCGGTGTTGTCCGTCAACAATACTGAATGGGCAAATCACACCGGTATCGATTTCGATAGTGTTGTTGGTAGGATTGAAAGGTATTTCTTTGTTAGTTGCCATAAAGATACTTGTTGGCAGGAAAGCATCTCGTGTTTCAATGCCGGAAACGATATAATCAGCGAGTTTTTTTGCTCGGCTAACGTTGAGCAAACGCTGATAACCTTCACCATTATTAGGGTCAAGACGTTCAATGTTGTAAAAATCAGGGAGCAGTAAATCAGCAACTTTAAGCGAAGTTGTGTACAGAACTAAATCGCCTTGTCGAACAAGTGAAGCGGGACGGGTAATTTTTGACATTGACACACCTGGTTTATGGTTGACATACACGGAAAAACGGATTTTAGCCATTGTTGACTTGGATTGCAAGCTCCTGATCCCAAACGTTTTCGTGACGAATGGATCAATCCAAACTACGCAAATTGCCCAGAACTGTTGTATCGGTTCCACGAACGACGTATTCAGAGGTTCACCGAATTGGTCGATAAGGAAATTGTCGAGTTTTCCGTCAAGATTCCTTTATCCTTTGGAGCCGATTATGCCTCAGAAACGTTACGATTTTGCCACCCAACGTCGCGCCGCCGAGCAAGTTCTTCTTCACCACCGAAGCGTCGCCCAAGTCGCCAAGCAACTTCGCTGTTCGCCGCAGTCCGTCAAAACTTGGATCGAACGTCACCACGACACCATCACCACTCCTTCACATACACCTTCCCTGACGACCTTTTGCCAAACTGGTGAACCGCTTTGACCGTATTCGACCACGAAAAAAACGAAAAAAACATCCCTCCACTCGACAAACGCTCTGCGAAAAACGTTATTTACCCCTTAAGTTAAAACCTATGGGGCAAGCCCCGCCGCTAACTCCTCGTCAGCTTCATAATAAACACGTTCCGGTTTTTGGTAAGTCAAGCCTGCTTCGACAAGACGACGCCAGATTGTATTTTTTGAAACTTCAACATGAAACTTTTCGGCAATCACTTGATGCAATCGTCCAACCGTCCACAAATCGGACTCAAAACCAAATTGGGTTGCCGAAGCAAGGACGATTTTTTTCAAATCCGTTTCGGAAACCTCTTCAAGGAGGCGTGGTCTCCCACTTCCTTCTTGGCGAAGCAATCCTTCGTATCCATTTTTATCAAATTTTTCAAGCCAACGATACAATGTGGTCCGATTGACTCCGTAGGCCAAAGCAACGTGCTGTTTCGAAAGGCCACGTTGGATGGCTTCAACAGCTCGGACACGAATTTCATAGGTGGAAAAAGTATTGTCGCTCATCGTGAGCGGGTTATAACATTTTTAAGGCAATAAGGTCAAGACCAATGTTGCATTTTTTTTGGGACGAGCTATATTTCGGGACGCAAACACCATCGCCGTCTGATTTTTTCGTGTTCGGTATGCTTGGCAACGAGTTGATCGCGTCAATCTGTTCGTCCTCCTCAATGTGTGTGTAAACGTTCATTGTTAAGGAAATATCCGAATGCCGTGCCAGCGTTTGGGCCACTTTGGGCGACACTTTTGCCTTGCCGAGGTTTGTGATGAATGTATGCCGCAACCCGTGGAAATCGGCAAATTTTCCTTCGCCGTTTTTGTACATCAAAAAATCCGACGCTTCCCGTTTCTGTTGTTCCGTCGGACCATTCGCCTCGTCAATCCAGCAACGACGGGCTGCCGCGAGGTCGGACTGTAGCAATTCGGACGTATTGGGTTCTTGCGACGTAAGCGGAATCAATTTGAAATCGGTTCGTGATTTTTCCAGAAAAGGGACGAAGGCTGTCGTAAGAAATTACGACACGTCCGGCTCCGACGAAGCAGACCACATCGTAGCGGTTTGTGCTCTTGGAATTTTGAAGTGAAAATACACCGAACCGGTTGGAAAAAATTTGCGGTGGGCCACTGACACGCAAGGAACTGAATCGGTTGATCCAACGTCCGGACTGGAGCGACCTGATGTCGATTTTTCCGGTAATCGCCTGTTTATTGTTCCGATAAGAGAGAATATCATACCGTGTTGGGATTCTTTCTTTTTGAAATGGCCTTACTTCGAATTTTAAGTTGAACTTTGAAACCGGCATAGATCGCTCTAAAAATCAAGATC
>CAZNVM010000390.1:0-16730 GCA_964576215.1 uncultured Planctomycetaceae bacterium | reverse complement strand
CAGCCGAATATTTACTCGCATTTTTTACACTAATTTACACAAATTGTGCAATATAGGTAGCGAAAAATGGCGGTTGTGCGGCAATTGGGCACTTTGTAAAATTGCCCAATTTAAATTTAAAAATTCGGCTGAACAGTTACGAATTTTCTACAAAGTACACCCTCTCGTGTTGTTTTTGACCGTCTGAATCAACATACACGCAATCCAAATGTCTTGCTCTTATCATGTTTTTTTTACTTCCTCTTCGCATAATTGTAAGATTTCGACCCTTGATTGCCGCCGTTATGGGAGTATTTTTGCGTCATATCGTCATCTTTCTCGGTATTGGCGTCCCGATCCACGCTGTATTCGGCGGTCCTTTCTTTTTCTTCACTTACCGGGATCGTTCCGGAGTTTCCCGTGGAAAGTTTTTTCGTCGTGTACTCGTACCGTCCGAAAATCATCCGCCCGGCACTGGTTTGAAGAACGCTCGTTACCGTTACGATGGCCCGCTCGGCAAGGTGCGCCCGGCCATTGTCCACCACGACCATCGTTCCGTCGTCGAGGTAACCGATCCCCTGGTTGATTTCCTCGCCGCTTTTGACGATTTCAACGTCCAATTTTTCGCCCGGCAGAAAAACCGGCTTAAGAGCAGTCGCCAAATCGTTCAAATTGATGACTTCGACCCCTTGAAGCTTCGCAACTTTGTTGAGATTGTAGTCGTTGGTCACCAGTTTCCCCTCAATGTGCCTTGCGAGAGCGACCAGCTTGAGATCGACCGGTTGGCCCTTGAATTCCGCCAAATCGGTGTCGTCAATTTGCAGATCAACCCCCTTCATTTTCTGTAACCGGTTCAAAATATCCAAACCTCGCCGTCCCCGGGTTCTTCTTCCCCGGTCGGAGCTGTCGGCAATTCGTTGCAATTCGACGATGGCGAACCTCGGCATGATCAAGCGGCTGTCGATAATCATCGTTTCCACCACGTCGGCAATTCGACCGTCGATCACGACGCTCGTGTCAAGAATGAGCGGACGATTGCCTCGCAGGTTTTTCTGAAATTCCACATACGGAATGATAAACCGAAAGTCGTTGCGGGTCTGAAACAACATGCTCACGCAAAGGTAACAGACCGGTAAACCGATTACGAGCATGATTGCCCGGCGAATGACCATTTGCTCGGGATCATCTTGTAACTCGATCAGCGGAAAAAACGCCAAGCTCAGCGCGTAAGTCAACGCCAAACCGACAAGGAGACCGAAATACACCGAGGAAACCCAATCGACTTTTTTGCTCGGAATCAACGCGTCCAATCCGATAACGACGACGATGAGTGCCAACACGCCGAAAAAACCGGAAAGCCCTGCCGGCGTATTCCCGGCAATGTATACCCCGGCACCGCTCGACGCAAGGATGAAAAAACAACGTAAAATTAGTAAATTCATAACAGATATAAAGATAAAAAGGAAAATGAAAAAAGAGCTGGTCGCCTACGGCCCCACACTCCCAAGCAATTGTACCAAAAAAACACTAAACCAAAACCCCCGAAAGAGGCGAAAACCTTGAAAAGAGGCTTGAAATTATCAAAACATTTGAGTAAAATTGGGGTTGTACCGTATAGTGCTAGTTTTTTTTGCCATTATTTTACCGGCAGGAGGATTGCAAAGTCGCTTTTTTCTTGGGAACGCAGGCTTCCAGCCTGCCAGTGAGTTCGTAGGCATCCTATCTGCGCAGAGCGGAGACTCCATTCCGCAACCTTCGCGCAGGCTGGAAGCCTGCGTTCCCAGGGACTTTGCAATCCTCCTGATTTTACCGGTACATTGCGTTTCAAGTGAAAATTATTCCTTTTGTAAGTTCATTTTGTCGTTAAATTTTTAAATTTTGAGGATTTTTATGGAAAAAAATGTAAGTTCAGTAATTTTGTTGTTATTTTTATCTGCGTGTTCCGGCTTCGTGTTTGCCCAAGGATTTGGACCGGGAGGTGGACGCGGACCGGGGCCAGGGGGACCAGGGGGACCGGGTATGATGATGGGCGGCCCCGGTCTGGCCATTCTTTTCAGCGAAGAAAATCGGCAAGATATCGGGTTGAGCGATAAGCAGGTTGAAGATATTCGAGCGGCTTTTCGCGATATGCGTCCTCAACAGGGCCAAGCGTTCCCCGGTCGGGACGCGACGGAGGCCGAACGTCAGAAGTTCCGTGAGCAGATGCAGGAACGGCTCAACGAAACAATCAAGAAGGTTGAAAGTATCTTGACCAAAGAGCAGTTGGAAAAATCGCGGATACGCGCCTTCCAGGCCGGTCAGGGTTTTGGAAGCCTCGGGATGAGCCCCTTCGCTCAAGCGGCACTGGACATCACGGACTCCCAAAGGGAAAAAATTCGTGGGTTTCAGCAGGAATCGATGGACAAAATGCGGACTTTTATGGAGCAGAACCGTCCGGCAACTTCTGTCGCGGATATGACACCAGATGAAAGACGGCAGTATTTCGAAAGTATGCAGCCCAAAATGCGGCAGTTCATGGAAGAAAACCGTAAGGAAATGGAAACGAAAATCCAGGGAATCCTGACGGACGCACAGAAAAAGCTGGGCGAAAAGTTTATCTCGGAAACGCCGGACTACATCCAAAAGGCGATTGAAGCGGGACCACGCGGACCGATGAATCGCGGCGGCGGTGGACAACAAGAACCAGGCGGCGGTTATCGCCCCAATGCGGGTTCTTGGCGGCCCGGCCAGGGTGTTCCTTCGAGAGGAGAAACGCCGGAAAAACGTTTTCCCTCCAAGAAACAGGAACAGTCAACGAACCAGCCCCAATCAGAGCCGCGCACGGAGTAAGCGGTTTTCGGAAACTGTCAAAAAATAAGATGTCCAAAAATTGCGGGACGAGTGTTTTTCAAACGGTTCAGTGGAATGTTCCGTTCGTGCGCGCCCTTAGTAGCACCGGTGGCACCACCAATACTGCGCCCTTATTCCGATAAGGGCATAAGGGCGCAGTGCTTGGTGGCCGCCGCTACTACTAAGGGCGCGCTGTTGCAAGTCCTCTCGAAAATTCCACTGAATCATAACGGGTATTTTAATTCTTGACAGTTCCTAAAATCACGGCTACACCCGAAATATTTACAGAAACGAACTATTATCCGGTTGCCATTTCGCGTCAATCGTCAAAATCATTTGATACAGCCCGACGGGAACCTGGGCCATTCTGTCATAATCGAGCGTGTCCCAGGTGTCGGTTTTTTGATGGTAGTTTTTGTTGCGATAATCGGCAGTGTCCGTAAAAAGCAGGGCGGGATACCCTTCCTGCCAGTAATAGTAATGGTCGGACCGGGCGAATAACACATCCAGACCGGGCGGCGTGGCGATGGCTTCGACTCGCAACGTCGTCGCTTCCTGGAACGCTTTTTTGGCGTCCAAAGTCAGGGCGGCATCCTTGGGCTGGCCGATCATCGCGAGAAAATCACCTTTCGTCCCGTAAAGCAAACTCAAAGCACTCACCGGGTACTCTTGCGATTTATCCTCGTCGCTGTAGTAACCGACCAAATCCAGGCCAAGCATACAGGCAACCTCGACGTTTTGACTCTTGAGTTTCTTCGCATGATACCGGCTTCCCAACAGGCCCCACTCTTCAATGTCGTAGAAAACGAGTTCAACATCGCAATTCAACTTGTCGCCTTTTTTCAGCAAATACGCCAGTTCGAGGAGAGCGGCGACACCACTGGCGTTGTCATCGGCGGCGGGCGATTCCGGAACCGCGTCATAGTGCGCACCGACCACGATTCGTTTGTCCGTTTTTCCTTTTTTCAATCCGTGAATGTTGGTATACCAGCTTTGATACAACTTGATTGCAACCGGATTTTGAGAGTCGCCGGAATCCGGAAAATCGCCGTCGCATAAAAATTGCTTGATTGCGAATTCACCGCGATTGACCTCGAAACCGGCGTCTGCGAGAGTTTTGGCGATAAAATCAATCGTTTTCTCCTTGTTTTCCGGGGTTGCGGTCCGTGGAAAATTCTCTTCGCTCAGAAATCGGACCGTTTGAATCATCCGGTCTTTGTCAGCGGAAAAACCTCCGGCGGGAAACAGAAAATAAAACGTAACGAAAAAAAGCGGCAGGATTCTTCGTTGCATGGCGAAACGGGGAAAACGGTTTTCGTGCGGGAGGTGAAAAAAACGGAACGCAACATGACTTCATTGTAGCGTTTCGCGTTTTTCCGGTCAAGCAATTTTGCCAGGTGTTGAATTACGAATTTACAGAGCTGACTGACTGGACCTTGTTTTTCGTGTGATTTTGGAGTAGAATACACGTTATGGGTCGTCAGCACAAAAGTGAATAGAGGTTTTGGAGAAATTGCAGTCGTATTCGAAAATCCCGAAATACCACCGCTTGATTCGCATTTTATGGTGGTACTTTGTCAAAAACACGAGAAAAGAGTCACGCCAGGGGTAATGACCGTTACCGAAGCTGCAAAAAATGATATACTATTCAACGCCAATGAGGCAACATTTTCGCTACCGTGAACCCAATCAGAGCCGCGCACAAAGTAAGCGGTGACCTCGGTGGTAACGTGAAAACCGCTTACTCCGTGCGCGGCTCTGATTGGGCGTGGCTCGTGGGCAGAACACGCCTTGGATTGCCAATCGATGGCAGAGTTCGCTACCGCACTGAAGCCTGCGAATGCCGCTTTCTATTCCGTAGATTGCTTGTCCGAGTTCAGCCGGGGGTTGTGGGTTCGCAGTATACACCCGTTTTTTGATTTGATACCTTTCCGCACTCGCCTGTTTATCGTTTATGTTCGTCGATGAAGTGGAAATTGAACTGGAGGCCGGCAAAGGAGGAGACGGTTGCGTTTCCTTCCGTCGGGAAAAGTACGTCCCTCGAGGCGGACCGGACGGCGGCGACGGCGGAAACGGCGGCAGTATCATTTTGCGGGCCGCTCCGAATGTAACCGGTCTGATTCATTTAACGCAACGAAAACTCTGGAAAGCGGACGACGGGAAATCCGGGCAAGGTTCCAAACGGCATGGTGCCAAAGCGGATGATCTTCGACTCGACGTTCCGCCGGGAACCGTTATTATCGACCGCCAATACGGTTTTCTCCTGAAAGACCTCGCCGCGCTCGGCGAAGAGGTCGTTATTTGTCGCGGCGGAAAAGGGGGAAAAGGAAACGCCCGATTCAAAACGGCAACCGACCGTGCTCCTCGTGAAGCGTCGCCGGGAGAAAACGGCGAAAAGCGGTTCGTCAAACTCGAACTGAAAGTCATTGCCGATGTTGGACTCGTTGGAAAACCGAACGCCGGAAAAAGCACGCTTTTGAGCCGCTTGTCTCACGCAAGACCGGCGATTGCCGCCTATCCTTTTACAACGAAGCATCCTCACTTGGGAATCGTTGTCGTTGACCGGGACCGGCAATTCGTGATGGCCGACATTCCCGGCCTGATCGAAGGGGCCAGTCGCGGACTCGGACTCGGACACGATTTCCTGCGGCACATTCAAAGGGCGAAAATTCTACTGCATCTCGTTGAACCGATGCCCGGAGACGGAATTGATCCGTGGGACACGTATCAAACGATCCGCAGGGAACTTATGGACTTTGACCCGTTGCTCGGTCAAAAACCGGAACTCGTCGCAATTACCAAAGCCGACCTGCCGGAAGGAGAAGAGGTTCAGCGGCGTTTTCAGGAGAAGCTCGGTCCCAATGTGCATCTCATCTCTGGCGTAACCGGGTTCGGACTGGATCGATTGATCCGGGAATTGGTTGCGGTGATATACCGTACACCGTCAATAACGTGACATTTTGATTGGGCGCGGCTCTGATTGGGTTTACGGTTGGCGAAAAATGGCACCTGATTGGCGTTGAACAGTATAAATGAGAAACTCAAAACAGTATAATGTCGAAACGTTTTCTTCAATCCGATACTGTGCACGGCGTTTCACCAAAAAAAGGTAAAAATTCATGAAATTTGTCATCCCCCTGAGTTCGTTCGTTTTTCTGCTCGTTTCTTTTACCAATGCTGGTGACTGGGAGCAGACCCGGTTGGATTTTGCGAAACCTCCTTTGGCGACTCATTCGCGTCCGCTTTGGTTTTGGAACAAGGTGCCCACCAAAGAAGAAACCATCAAGCAGGTCAAAGCGTGCAAGGAAGCCGGATACGGCGGCCTGGCGATTCTCCCGGCATTCGGACAAGATAAAATGAAATTTATGAGTCCGGAATTTCTGGAGCAATACAGAATCACTGCCGACGCTGCCCAAGAACACGGCTTGAAACTTTGCCTTTACGATGAATACTGGTTTCCAAGTGGCAGTGCCGGTGGTTTGATCCGGGAACAATTTCCGGAACATTTATGCAAGCGGCTTGATATGGTTGACGCCACCGTGGAAAACGGTAGCTTGGTCGAACTTGATATTCCCGACGGCGTTTTGATGGGGTGCGTCGCCTTAAATCTGAAAACGTTCGAACGGAAAAATATCACCTCAAGCGTTCAGGACGGGAAACTCCGCTGGCAAGCCGCCGACAATGATCCTTACAAGGTAATGGTATTCGTTTGCGTTCTTGACGGACAGCGCAATCTGGTCGATTATCTGGAGCCGGAATCGATGAAAGTGTTCGTTTCGCTGACCTACGCAAAGTATCAGGCCGCGATGCCGGACCATTTCGGGACGACCATCGACTCGGCGTTTTACGATGAGCCGATGCTCTACACGCCCGGTTCCGGTCGGGCCTGGACGCCGAAGTACAACGAATACTTTGAAAAACGTTTCGGATACGATCCGGTGCCGCTCTACCCGGCGATGTTCATGGACATCGGCGGAGAAACCGCGTCGGCACGAAACGTCCTGTTCGGATTTCGCGCAACGCTTTTCAGTGAAGGGTTCGTCAAAACGATTGTCGATTGGCTTGAACCTTACGGTGTACCGCTCACCGGGCACCTGGATCAGGAAGAAGTCGTCAACCCGACCGGCGTAAGCGGTGACGCCATCAAATTTTTCGAATACCAGGAGATTCCCGGCTTGGACCAGATTTTCCAATACGGTCGCGGTTCCTGCATGTATAAGCTGATCTCCTCGGCAGCGGTGAATTATGACCGGCACCTTGTGATGACGGAAACTTACGGAGCGACCAAAAACATGCCGCCGGCAAACCTTTACAAGGAGGTGATGGATCAGGCGGTCAAAGGGATTAATATGTTCGTTCCCCATGCCGTCTGGTACGATTCGCAAGGGGAAAAGACGATGCCGCCGGACCTTTCGCCGCGAGATCCCAAGTACGGCCCGGAACTTTCCAGGTACAACGAATACGTCGGGCGTATTCATCTCCTGTTACAAAAACCGGGGCGAACGGTTGCCGATATTGCAATTTTGTACCCGATTGAATCGCTTCAGGCAACGTACCATTTTCACGGGCCGCTTGACGCTTATGTTGGCGGTGTTCCGTCAGATCGGGACAATTACATGAAGATCGGGGAATTTTTGTCGTTCCAATTGCGGCGGGATTTCCACTACCTTCACCCGGAGGTTTTGAGGGACAAGTGCAGTTTTGAGGCAAGTGCCACGTTGACGCTTCCTAACGAAATCAACCCGAATTTCTACTCGACGCTGGTGATACCGACGATGGAGGTGATCGAGTTGGAAACGCTCCGCAAAATTCATGATTTCCATAAGATAGGTGGAAAGGTCATCTGCGTTGGCGAACTTCCGAAAAACACTGTCGAGCCGGGCGAGAAGGCACGTCTCACGTTGCTTCTGTTCCTACAAGAAATTTTCGGACCTGAAGATAACCGAAATACTCATTTCATTAACGTTGACCCGACGCAACCGTTGGAGCAAGTCGAACAGCAATTTTCACTGGTTTTAGATGCAACGAGAGCGGATGTACAATTCTCCCCAGAGGAATCCCTGCCGAAGAGTTCTCCGACTGGTTCTTTCATGTATCTGCACCGGGTTCTTGATGGGCGGGATGTTTACTTTTTCAGCAATTCGACCGAGCAAAGCGTGGATACGATGGTGTCGCTTCGTGGTATTAAGAATAAACGTTTCGAATTTTGGAATCCACATGACGGGACGATTCGCAAAGTCGAGTCCGTACAATTTAATGAAGGGCGAACGGTGATCCCACTCAAACTCGGTCCCGTCGATTCGCTGTTTCTTATTGCGGTGGGGGAATAATCCGTAATAGCCGGAATGAAGGCGGTACTCCGCCGTAATAATGGTTCGTCAGGCAAACCGTCATTGCGCTACGCTCCATTCCGGCTTTTGTTGAAAACGACACCAAGCCGGTTGCCTTAGTATGGTCTGTAATAAGGCTGGGTCAATGCGTTTTCCGTCAGAGGTTTGTTTCGTGCGCGATACTTTGGTATTTTTGATGAGGTGACAACGGCCCGAACATAGAGATCGTCCGGGGCCATCTGGTAGGAAGCGGAAGTTCCTGTTACCGTATGAAACGTGATTCCAATGTCACCGGAATAGGCTTTGCCAATCCGCATTGGCTTAAAAGACCCGATGGCGGGGTCTTCGAAAGTTCTTGCGCGCGTGTCGAAGTCTTTTTTGGTGCCGACAAAGCGAATGGAGTAGAAGATGTTTTCTTCAGGTTGGACTTCCACATTCAGCGTTCCCGTTTCTGCATCAAAGCGAATCTCTTTCAGTTCAACGCCGGTGGACGAATAAAAATCCCCCTTTTTCATGGCGGTAAACAGCGAATCGGCCTCCAGTTTTTCCGATCGAACGACGACCCACCCATGCCCGGGATTGGCGACGTTGTGCTCAAAAGTACGATAACTATGGGTGTCATCGCTTGCCACCATGTAAATCGGTTTCTTACCCTGAATGAGCCGAAAGGAATTGATAATGTCCCAGCTTTTTTCAAATGTCGGATGGTCTGGGTGGATGATGCTGTCCCAGAGCGTGGTGCCTTCGGGATGCCCAGGCGGAATGCCGACATGCCGGGGGGGTGAAGTGGTATTCCATTCGTAAAATTCCACGTCCGATGCCTCGATCAGCACTTCCGGCGTTATGTCAAAGTAGGGCCAATTCGGATGATTGACCATCCAAAAACCGACCTTATCGTTTTTCGAAGCGTTTTCCAGAGTACCCTTTCTCCAGTCCAGCATTGCTTCGACAAGCGTTGGAAAACTGCTTGAAGAAGGAATCACCTCGGAAATATTGATCGCGTTCGCGTGCATTGTTCGTCCGCCAATATTGCCGTCCTGCTCATGTCCAAGTATAAGATGAAAAGCTCCGTCCTTGTTGAACAGATCGCTCAGTTCCTGATAGGTTTTCAGTCGAACCAGCGTTTTTCCGTTTTCTTCCTTCGTTTCGGTAAATTCATCGCCGAATTTTTTCCTTGATTCTTCAATGAGAGCCGAAACGGCTTCTTTCCACCTGTTGGAGTCAAGTTGCACCACTCGATGGTCTGTCAGGGCCATAAAGTGAAATCCAGCGGAACGATACCAGTCAATGGCAAGCTCCGGCAAGGTATTTCCGTCGCTCCAGAGAGAATGGCAATGCAATTGGCCTTTGTACCATTGCTGTGCCGAGGCTGTTTGCAGCAGACCAAGAGCGACCAGTCCCAAAAGTGCTAAAAAAAGAAATCGTTTTTTCATAAAATGATCCTCTACTGAAAGGTTGTGATTTTAACTCAAACCGTAAACGAACGGATGCTCGAAACTGTCAAGGGCATAGGGCATAGAATTTTGACTTGTTCGACTCTCTTCCATCGACGAGGAAAAAGGTGGAAAATACTACTGTTTTTCCTATGCCCTATGCCCTATGCCCTATGCCCTTAAATTTCAACACTTTTTCCAATTTCATAACCAATCCGTTTACACTTTGAGTATTAATAAAACCGGCAAAACAAAAAGAGACTGCGTGTCATAGGTTTCTCCCCAAACTCATATCCCGCAAAATCTGCCGGATACGAAGCTGTTGTCTGGCAAGTTCATCGACGTTTTTTTCCAGGACCGCGAGGTCCGTTTTGCCCTCGGCAAGCATCGCCTCATATCGGGCGGTTCTTTCGTTGACCCGACGCTGCATCGTTCGTATCATTCGCAGTTCGGACAACTGATTGATTAAATTTTGTTCGTCCTGCGACGCTTGAGAAGGAGGTTGGCTTTGGTCTTTTTGACTTCGCTCCTGGGAATCTTTTTTCGCCTGGGTTACGGCGTCGATCATTTCCTGGAGCGATTCAATAATCGTGTTTTCGACGTTTTGCGTCGCCACACCGACATCCATCCGGCTGAGCCGCTGTTCCACTTCCTGCATATCGAACCGGGTCTGTTCCAACGATTCCTTCATCGCTTGGGCCGTTCCGTCTTCCCGAAGCAACAGCAAAGCGGCGTCGGCGTCTTCGATCACTTTCGATTGATCGACGCTAAGCCGGCTTGCGAGAATCCGGATTTGCCGTGTATCCGTTTGTTGGTCCGCAAGTTGCCCTTCGAGCTGCTGAGTTTGCGTCCGTATCGCTCGCTCCAATTGCAACATTTTCCGTAGCCTTGCGTCGAGATATTGAAGCACTTGCATCAACTCCTCTTCCCGAAGCTGCCGCAAAAGATGCTCCAACTCCGCTCTGGCTTTTTGTAGCTCGGCAATCGCTTCCTCCTGGTCCTCGACGGCTCCTTTCTTTTCCATTTTCTCAAGCTGCTCTTGAGCCTGCCGCATCCGCTTTTGTGCTTGCCGCATTGCTTGTTGCGTCGGGGAAGACCCTTTCTGTAGATCACTGTCGTTATCGCTGGTTTCCTCCTGATTTTCCTGAGGCGGACCGACCTCTTGCAGGTCGCCCATTTTTTGGGAAAGGCTTTTGGTTTTTTCGCCGACCTTTTCCTGTTCCTGCGCAGCCTGTTTCAGATTTTCCGTCTCTGTGGTTCGTCCCTTGAGGCTCCGTTGCTGTAAGATGAGTTCTTCGATCTCTTTAAGAACTTCTTTGAGTTTTTCCTTTTCGCTGTTGCGAAGTTTTTCCCGATTTTCGCTTTCCAGCAATTTGAGGAGTTCCGCAAGGTCTTTTTCGAGGCCGGTCTGAGCGCCGATTGCCTGGGAAAATCGGCTTCTCTGAAGAACTGCGGCGATTTCTTCAAACCGTAGCGGAATGAGCCGATCCTTGCTTTCGGCGATCACTTTTTTCAGAAGAGCGGCGCGGCGTGGGTCCGTTGTTGCGCTCACCTCGGCCATGCGGAGCAGAATCGCTTCCAACTGATCGTATTTGCCGGACAAGGCGAGTTCTTTGTCCGAAAGGGTCGGCGTAATCTCTTGTGCGGAAAACAAGAGTGCCGAAAAAAAACAAAGAAAAAAGACGGCAAAAATAACACGCATCATCTTGGAAAATAAATCCGCCGGGGACTTCGCTTACGCGGCGTCCCCGGCTCGTTTTTGTTGCGCAAGTACGATTGCGACTCTGAAATACTCAAACCGTAAACAAATGGTGGCTCAAAACAGTCAAGAGCATCGGGAATCGGGCATAGGAAAAGTAGCAATATTTTCCATCTTTTCCTCGTCGAAGGAAGAGAGTCGAACAAGTCAAAATTCTATGCCCTATGCCCGATGCCCTTAAATTTCAACACTTTTTCCGGACTCATAACCAATCCGTTTACACTTTGAGATTTTTACTGTTCGGTTAGTCTCGCGATGCGCAGAACTTCTTCGACGGTTGTAACCCCTTTAAACACTTTGCGGATACCGTCTTCGAAGAGCACCGTCATTCCTTCCCTTCTTGCGGCTTTGCGGATTTCCACCGTACTCGCTTGCTTGAACGTCATTTCGCGGATTTTTGGTGTCATCATCATCAATTCAAAGATTGCCATGCGGCCGCGATAGCCGGTTTTGTTGCACATTCCGCAACCGCGTCCCTTCATGAAATTCCCTTTCGCCGCAATCTCCGGCGTCAAGCCCAATTCCCGAATCTCCGCCTCCGTCGGCGTGTGTGCCCGCTTGCACTTGCCACAGATCACCCGGACCAATCGCTGGGCCATGATACCAATCACCGAACTTGACACCAAATACGGCGGTACACCCATGTCCACCAGCCGCGTAATTGCACCCGGTGCGTCGTTCGTGTGCAACGTACTGAATACCAAGTGGCCTGTCAGCGACGCCTGAATCCCCATCGACGCCGTTTCCAGGTCCCGCATCTCCCCCACCAAAATAATGTTCGGAGCTTGCCGCAACATCGCCCGGATTACTCTTGCAAAGTCCAAGCCGATCGAGTGTCGAATTTCCACCTGATTGATCCCCGGCAAATAATACTCCACCGGGTCTTCCGCCGTAATAATCTTGCGTGTCGGCGTGTTCAGTTCGTTAAGTGCGGCATACAGCGACGTCGTTTTACCCGATCCGGTCGGGCCTGTTACCAGGATGATACCATTCGGACGTCGGATAAGCTGGCTGAATTTCTTGTAGTCCCGCTCGTCAAAACCGAGTTGCGTCAAATTGACCCGAATATTATCCTTGTCGAGAATCCGCATGACGATCGACTGCCCGTGACTGGTTGGCACCACGCTGACGCGAAGGTCGAGTTCCTTGTCGCCGAGCGATAATTTAATACGTCCGTCCTGCGTCCGACGTCGTTCGGCAATGTCGAGCCGGGCAAGAATTTTGAAGCGTGACAGCACGGCACCCTGAAGTCGTTTCGGAATGGCATCACGTTCGACGAGCATCCCGTCGATCCGGTAACGGACACGGACGCGGTCTTCAAACGGCTCAATATGAATGTCGGACGCGCGAAGCTGAACAGCTTCCTGAATGATGAGGTCGCACAACCGGACGATCGGGGCGTCGCTTTCCCCGCCGACGACTTGGGTATGAATTCCGGCGATGTTGTCCTCGGTCTGGGTGAAGTCGATGGCGGTTACGGTCATTTCCTGGATCATGGAGTCGGCGGACTCTCCAATGGTCTGGGTGTAATGACGGTTGACGGCTTCGTGAATGGCGGATTTCGGAGCAAGGACCGGCTCGATGGGACGGTTGAGGATGAACCGGAGTTTTTCGAGCGTTTCGATGTCGTTCGGGTCGCTGACGACGACACGCAGGAGTTCGCCGTCGGTTTGGTAGGGGAGAATGGAGTTTTCCCGGGCGACGGATTCCGGAACGAGTTCAATGATGGCGGGAGGGATATGAATCTCGCTCAGATCGACGAATTCACGGCCAAATTCTTCGGCGATCGCCCTGGCGATTTCTTCGTCGGAAGCGTAACCGAGTTTTTCGAGACCGTCTTGGACTTTCAGACCGGTGGAGCTGGCGTATTCTTCGGCTTCCCGAATTTGCGCAGGACTGAGAACGCCGTTTTTTTGGAGAATCGTCAGAAAATTCGTGCGTTTGGCCATGGGAGAGTAGTGGTCGGTGGTCTCGGTGTCCTGGACGCCAGACTAAAATGGATAATATAGGTAGGGATACGTAGAATAACCGGTCTATTTTAGCATATTTTTGCTGTTGGTGAGGGTGACGGTCGGTTTTTTCTTGGAAAAGTGGGGGAAAATGCCACAATTCGGCCCTTTTCCCGGGATTGCAAGAGACGAAAAAGGGAATAGAATGGGTTCTCCCTTTCTCCCATTTAAACGACTTGGGATTCTTTGTCCCATTTCAATACATCTCACAGGTAATTTTCAAAGGCAAGAATGATGATTAGCCGTTCGTTTTATGGCGTATTTGCGGTCGTGGCCTGTACTTTTCCGCTGTTGATTTTGGGTTGCTCGTCGGCCCAACAAGCGAGACCGGAACCGCCGCCGGCGGAAGTGATCGTCGATCAATCGATCACGCAGGACGTGCAACTTTATATTCGAACTCAGGGGGAGACCCGTGCTTCGCAATTCGTAACGATTCCCGCCCGAGTCGCCGGTTTTCTCCAGGAAATCAAGTTTCAACCGGGCGACCTCGTGCAGGAAGGGCAGCCTCTCTTCCAAATCGAGCCTGACGACTACCAGGCCGCGTTGGAAGCGTTGGAAGCCGAGTTGAAAATCAATCAAGCCAAAGAAATGCTTGCCCGAGCCAATTTTGAACGCGCGGAAACACTCATCAAGGACCGTACGATCACGCCGCAGGAATTCCAAACATACGCCGCTTCGCTTCAGGAGGCACTCGGAAACATTGACCGAACCAAAGCGGCGATCACCCGTGCGAAACTGAATCTCGGGTACACCCGTATTTCTTCCCCTCTTACCGGAAAAACCGGACCGAACATGGTTGACTTGGGGAACCTTGTCGGACCGGGAAGCACGTTGATCACTGTTGCCAAGATGGATCCGATTCACGTTTACTTCGACATCAGCGACGCTCAATTCAACGCGATTCAGCGAAACGCAAAGAAGGTCGGCAAAGCGGACAGCCAGTCGGTTTCACCGGAAGGACAAGGATTTAGTGGAACGTTTTCCATCGCTTTTATCACCGGCCCCGATGTTTCTGCCGACGACGGGTTTCATCATGAGGGGACGCTTCAGTTGACGGATAACACCCTGGATGTGAGCACGGGCACAATTATCATGCGGGGCGAGGTTCCCAATCCGGATTACCGTATCTTTCCGGAGCAAATTTGCCGTGTTCGAATTCCGACCGAATTGATTCCCAACGCGGTTCTCGTTCGGGAAGAAGCACTCAATTCCGACCTGAACACCAAATTTTTACTGGTGGTGAAAAAAGTTGGTGAAGATTACATTGTACACCGTCGCAACATCAAAATCGGCGAACAGGTCAACGGTCGGATGCGGGTGATTCTCGCCGGTCTCAAACCGGGCGAAACCTACATTTATCGGGGCCTCCAAAAGGCGAAAATCGACGGAAAAGTCATTCCGCTTACCCAGGAAGAATACGATAAGAAATACAATTTGTCGGTGAATGGTAACGGCAAAAATGTTGCACCCACCGAAGAAGCGATTGAAATTGATCCTTTGTAGTGTTGTATCAAGGAACTGTAACATGGCTGAACATGACATTATTAAACTGGAAATATTACCGGATTATCGCTTATATCTCTATTTTGCCGATGGTCGGCAAGGTATATTTGAAGCAAAAAAACATATCCCTTTCGGAGGACTTTCGGAATCGCTTAACGATCCGGATTATTTTGCCAAAGTCGAAATTGATCCTGAGTGGAAAACCATTTATTGGCCGAACGGATACGATTTATGCCCCGATTGTTTGTACCACTGGTCGACAGGGATTCCGTTTCCCGATTATGTGCAAGAATACGAGCAGAAACAGGAGAAAGCAAAGAAACGGAAAAGGGAACTTGTTGAAGTTTAAGTCAACCGTAACACAATGGAAACACTCGATTTGGAACGCATTCGCGACGGATTTCCGGGATTGACACCGGGAGCGGGCGGGTATTTGCTTGAAGCGGCCGTGCTTTGCCTGAACCGGCAAAGACACTCCGCCGGAGTGGTGTTGAAAATCACCGGTTCCCTTGAAAAAGAAATTGTGCTCGATTGGAAATTACAAGTTGATTCACAACTCGACAGAACCTGGAAAGATCAAAACGTAACGACAGAACATGGGGCATTATGCCTTGCGATACTGCTTGTTCCTTTATTGACGGACTATGTTGTGCTTTCGCAAGCAAGCCCTGGAGAAGGGTTTGACTATTACCTGATTAAGAAAAACAAGGCCGAGTCGAACCCGGAAATTTTTCAGTATGATGCAAAATTGGAGGTGTCTGGAATCTTTCAAGGAAATAGAGCCGACATCAGTCGACGTTTCTTTCTGAAAGTGATCCAAACAGAGAAATCGCTTGGCCAGGATTGCCCTGTTTACATTTGTATTATTGAATTTAGTCTTCCACAGACCCGATTTGAGGAGAATCTATGAGCAGTGTTCGAGACCTACACAATCAGGCGATGGAAACGGTGATCCTGGCCGCAAAGTACGCCGATCCCGACGATTCAGAAGCGAATCGAGAGTACCGTGTCAAAGCGTTCGAGTTGGAAAACCAGGCCGCCCTCCTTGCGTTGGCCAATGAAAACACGACGGCGATGACTTGGTCTGTCCTTTGCCGCAGTGCCGCCTGGACCGCGATTCAGGCCGAATTGTTCGACGAGGCGGAAAAAATCGCCTTGACCGCCCTTGCACGAGGAGCACACCCGGCGGAAAAAGCCAAATTGCTTGACGCCCTTTTTACGGCGATCAAAAAACAGGGGTATCGCTTGAGTTCCTTTGAAGAAGAAAAGGAAGAATACACAGGCGAGGCGGTTGTCAATGCCGAAGAGCGGGAACTCGTCAGCGTTTAACAACATAAGGATAAGGTACAAAAGCAGAGATGGTGGATCACCGGAAACAAAACCTTATTTTTCCTGAAAAACAACCTTAGTAACTCATAGTCGACTAAAAAAATAAGGTTTGATCCCCCATACAAATAGCCGGAATCTCTCTTACATTATTGTCAAGTCAAAATAATTATAGTCAAGTCTTACATTCACCTAACCATTCATGTTTGCCCATTTTTTCATTCGACGTCCGGTTTTCGCTTGTGTGATTTCTTTGCTGATCATGCTGATCGGTTTGGTGTCTGTGTATTCGCTTCCGGTGGCCCAATACCCTGATATTGTGCCGCCGACGGTGATGATTCAGGCGATGTATCCCGGGGCCAATGCGGAAGATGTCGTCAACTCCGTTTGTATCCCCATCGAGCAGGTCGTCAACGGCGTAGACAACATGCTCTACATCCAATCCTCCTGCACAAGCGACGGGGGATGTGCAATCACGGTGACATTCGAAGTCGGCACCAATCCCGACATGGCGACGGTCAATGTGCAAAACCGCGTCAAACAGGCGGAACCCATCCTCCCC
>CAZNVM010000389.1:0-12842 GCA_964576215.1 uncultured Planctomycetaceae bacterium | reverse complement strand
TTGATCGGTTCGGCGGCGGGATTTAACGTACGAAAGTTGTTACGGCTACTGGGCACGGGGATTTATTCCCATGCGCCGATGGTGTGGGGAGTTTTTCGTCATTTTTGGGCGACGGCGGTGGGAATTTTTCACCGATCCGCTACGATTTGGCCGTCGCCGCCCCGGTTTTTGACGGCCGTGTGTCACTGAAAGGGGCTTTTTCTGACTCGACTAGTTAAAGTATCCCGTGCATCTTCTTTTTCAGCGACGGGGCCATTGCCAGTGCGATGACACCGATCACCAGCGGGATGATCGCCATGAGCAGGAAGAAGTCGGCCAAACCCCCTTCTTTGCCGAAAATGAGATTCACGCCTTCACCGCTTCCGAACATTCTCGCCAGTTCCCCCGCCAGAAGATACGCAATACTGCTCGCCATGAACCAAACGCCCATGAACAACGACGCATATCGGGCTGGGGCAAGTTTCGTAATCATCGACAGACCGATCGGCGAAAGGCACAGCTCGCCCCACGTGGAGAAAAGATAACACCAAATCAACCAGTGAGCCGCCGCCTTGCCTTGAGTCGCCGCTTCCCTCGCTCCCGGAATCATCAGGAAAAAACCGAGTGAAAGCAGCAGCAGGCCAAGTGCGAACTTCGTCGGCGTACTCGGTTCCATGCCTCGTGATGCGAGAAACAGCCAAATCGCCGTGAAAATCGGTGCGAAAATCACAATACCAAAGGCATTGACCGATTGATACCACGTCGTCGGAAACGTCAACGCCGTTTGGCCGGGCGAGTAAGAACTTTCCGCCGTCTTTTTCTTGCGGTTCATCTGTTCAACGGCATTCCGGGCGTCCTCGTCGCTTGTGTCTTGCAGCCGCTGTGTCAGGTCGGTTGCCTGCTGTTGCAAAGCGGGAACAAGTTCTTCCATCGTCCGGTTGTCTTTGGAAACCTTGAAGGAAAACAGTCGTTTCAGACGGTCTCCCAACGATTCACGAACGACCTCGTTCCCCAGACGCTCCAATTGGTCCGCCAACGCCTGGGTCCGGATGACGGTCGCCTGGAAGTCGACGACGTCTTCGTTGTTCAGGTACAGATTTTTTGAAACGGCGTTCGGCGTAACGCGGATGACAAGGTCGGCGACGGCCCGGTCGGTTTTCGACTTGGCAAAAATGTTCAACGACGAACCGGCTTGCTCAAACGAAACCCAGAATGCGATGACGAAGAGCGATAACACAAGGATCACGTACATTCGGTCCCAATCTTCCTTGACGAGCGGCCGGGTTTGTTCGTAAATTGCTTTTTCCTTGACGGCTTTTTCTTCCGGAGTCCGCTCGGCGTTCGTATCCTGTTTGGCAGGCGGGGTGCCGATTCCCTTCAGGCAGGCGGCTCCGAAAAACGAAAACGTGATCAGACCAAAAATCATCCCGAGACCGGCGATGATAAAACCATAATGGTACCCATATTTCTCGGCAATGCTTCCTGCAACGAGCGGCGAAAAGAAGGCACCGATGTTGATTCCCATATAAAAGATCGAAAAGGCCGAATCCCGCATTTTGTCACCCGGCGCATACAGTTGACCGACCATGACGGAGATGCAGGGTTTGAAAAAGCCGTTGCCGAGGATCATCAGGCCAAGCCCGGCGTAGAACATGACCAGAGCCGCCGGATCGGTCTGCCACGTTACTTTGACACCGTTGCCGATTCGAACGAATTCCGTGGCGGCAAGGCAAAATTCCCCGAGGGCCATCATCATTCCGCCGAGAAGCACGCAGCGGCGTTGACCGAGAAAACGGTCCGCAACCCAACCGCCAAGCAGCGGGAGAAAATAGACGAGACTGGTATAAATTCCGTACAGCCGATAGGCGTCGGCTTCCGACCATCCGAATCCCGGCGTACTTTCGTTGGTCGAAACATCGACGAGGTAGAGAACGAAGATCGCCCGCATCAGATAGAACGCGAACCGCTCCCACATTTCCGTAGTAAAAAGAACCCAAAGTCCGACAGGATGACGCTTATTCATAATTACGAATTACGAATTACTTTAGAATTACGAATTACGAATTACGAATTACGTTCAAAAAATAAAACGTAATTCGTAATTCATAATTCGTAATTCGTAATTCTATTCAGGGAGTGGTTTTCCTTTGGTTTCCGGCAGGAACCAAACGACGGTGATGCCAATGAGGAAGACGGAGCACATGGCCACTCCGGCATAGCGGGCCGGCAAGGTTGCATCCGCTTGCGTTGCGAATCCGGCAAAGGCCAATGTCAGGCCGCTGTACATGAGCGGACCGAAGGCGGCAATGTAACGGCCGACGTTGTAGCAGAACGAGACGCCGGTGCTGCGCAATCGGGTCGGAAACAGTTCCGGGAAGTAAACCGTATAACCTCCGAACATCGACATCAGGAAAAATCCCATCGGCGGAATGAGGATCAGGAGCGTCGTCGCGTCGTTCAGGAACAAAAACGTCGCCGACGTCGAAATGATGCAGCCGGTCTTGAAGATGGTAAAAGTAACCCGGCGTCCCCAATAAATCGCCCCCAGCGTGATACCGTACATGCCCCCCATCGCACCGATGTTGAAGAGCAACAAATTACAACCACGCCACCAACCTACGGTGTCATCGACGATCTTTTTGGTATTCTCCTTGAATTCCATTGAAACGACGGAGATTTTTTTAGCTAAAGCGTCCTTGTCCGTGTCCTCTTGAACCGGGCTACCAAGTACGCAAAGGGCTGCTTGGTTTTGTAAGTCAGTAGCGGCTTTGAGAAACACATCCGTATCCTTAATACTCTTGATGAGATTTATTTGGCAAGCCGGTCCGCCGTTTTTCACGGCATCTGACACCTTGTCGCCAAGTGCATGAAGGACCGTTTGGCGGTACTGTGGTGAGGTAGTTGCAACCTTGTGAAACACCTTGACGGGATCACCGACGTTCTTATTAAGTTCCGCGAGAATTCCGGTGATTTCTTGAAACATCTTGACAGAGTCTACGGTATCCGTGTTGAGTTCCGCTTGAATTTCGGCGATCTCGGCGATCTTTTGTAATACCTTGACGGGATCCCTGTTCTTGTCGAGTTCTGTTTGAATTTCAGCGGCGGGATGAATTACCTTTATGGTATCTGCGATGAATTTTGATTGAACTTCAGGAGAAGCACTCTTTATGTCTTCCGGAATCATGTTATGGTTGCCAAGTACGAGAAGAGCCGCTTGGCGGTATTGGGGAGATTCGATTGCGATCTTCTGAAATACTTTTCCGGACAGTTCCATGCTGAACAGTCCGATGCCCCAGGCACCGATGACGCCGGTGGCGGCCATAATCATGCCCAGGACGACGTGTTTGCGAAGCGTCGGTTCCGTGAACAGTTCGCGGACGGAGCCGACGTTTTTCCGTCCCCCTTCCTTGATCGACGCCTGCCACGTTTCCGGTTCCTTGAGGTATTTCCAGACGAAATACGACAGGATGGCCGGGAGCGAACCGAAGAGGAAAATGTAACGCCAACTGGCCATCTGGAACGGGAGCATGTTCATCGCTCCAAGTTGCGTGAATCCCATGATGACCAACGCGGAACCGACGTTGGCAAATCCGGAGATGACCTGCATGAGTCCTGAAACGTGCGGCCGGGCTTTTTCCGGCACCGACTCCGCAAGCAGCGACGCTCCGATGGCGAACTGACCGCCGATACCGACCCCGGCGAGAAACCGAATCAGCAGGAAGTCCCAAAGGGTTACGGAAAAGGCGTTGAGGCCGGTCAAAAGGCTGTAAATCAAGATGGTGTAAAACATCGTCTTGGCCCGACCGAACTTGTCGCCGATGATCCCGAAAATGATTCCACCGGTTGCCCAGCCGAGCATCATGAGCGACGTTGCCAAAGCGGCGTAATTGAGTGTTTGGTCGGACGTGCTTTCCAGCTTCAACAGCTCGGCAAGTGCCATTGTCCGCGTCCCGGTAAACAGGTGCTGCCCCATGCAGTCGAAAGCCCAACCGAGAGAACAAATGATGAAGACGATCCAGTGATACCGGTTCATCGTTTTATACCAGGGAACTGTAGATGTTGTCATTTTTTAATTACGAATTACGAATTACGAATTACAAAAATTGCACGATTGAAAGTTTACCGGATTTGTTGAGCCACTGTCAGCGGCGAAGCTTACCCCGCATCGCGCACGTGGAGTGTATAAACCTTAACCTTAATTCCGACGCAAGGCAAGCCCCGCCGTAACGTTTCGTCATTTTGATGTAAAACTCGCGCTCAAGCGGGTCTTTGATTTCTCTGATAAATGGAGCGTAAAGTGTTAGTCCATTTTCCATGATTTCACCGTTCCATCCATTTTCGCGGTATAACAAAACGCCTCAAGATTGATTCTCCACCATGTTTTTTTTGATTCCACTGGAATGGCGACAACGCCATCCTCAAGCGGAGATCGTACTCTAATTTTACCCATTGGACAAGAGGAAATAGGAAAAAATGCCGTCCTATTGACGTCATTCCTTTCGACCGGTTTCCGGGTCGAATTTCGCCGACCAATGAATCGCGTCGGAAAGATTGTCTGTGTCCGCTTGAAAGAGAAGAACGCCGACATTGCCTGAAATTTCGCAGTCTTGACCTGTCGGTTTCCAAAGATCGGTCAGTTCCTCCACGGAAATTTCCCAATTCGGCCCCTTTTGGGGATCGTGTAGCAAAATCGTTGGTTCATCCCTGTTCATTTTCACGAACACCGAAAAATGTCCAAACCGTGAATCTGCCCGAACGCGATGGTTCAAAATCAATCGGTATCCGTGTTCACAACGCAGGTTTTTGAGAAACGGAAACGGTCGGCGAAGTCGCCCGACGATTGTGTTTATCCCGCTCTTCCGGGCAAACGCCGCCAAACGATAGGTTTCGGTACGAAATTCGTCCGGTTTGGACGGAACCGGCGTCTTGATTTCGTCCCAGATTTGCTCTTGCGAAACGTCGATCCCGAAATCCCGTAGCACCATGCAAAGAGCCGCCGCACCGCAACGCCGCTC
This sequence comes from uncultured Planctomycetaceae bacterium, assembly GCA_964576215.1. Classification (GTDB taxonomy): domain Bacteria; phylum Planctomycetota; class Planctomycetia; order Pirellulales; family Thermoguttaceae; genus JAVBSX01. Next base: position 7,848 of record CAZNVM010000389.1, on the reverse strand, counting down.
TGTCGACGAGACGGGTTGCCGTTCATAAGTGAACGTTTTCGGCATTTTTTGAGGATTCCATTCCATGCGGTAAAGATCAGCGAAAATGGACAACTTCACTCCAGCATAAAATTCCGTAGCACCTCCGGCGGCGCAGGACCGTAAGAAAGCGGTTCCATGGACGAACTTGCCCGGCCCTGGGAAAGACCACGCATGACGGAAGTGTAACCAAATAACATCGCAAGCGGGGCTTCCGCTTCGATCACGGTCAAATGGCCGCGAACTTCCGTCTGTTTCACCAACGCCCGGCGTTGTTGCAAATCGCTCACAATATCGCCGACATAAGCGTCCGGCGTCGAAACTTCCAGCTTCATAATCGGCTCAAGCAGCACGATTCCCGCTTCCTTGATCCCTTTGCGAAAAGCGTCAGAAACCGCGATCCGAAACGCCGTTTCGCTTGATTCCGATTCGCTGACCGCCGCGCCGAGAACCGTGATTTTTACGTTCATCAGCGGAAAACCGAGCTGTCCACCCCCTTGCGATTCTTCCCGAACCGACTCCAGCGTAACCGCTTTGTAGAGTTTGGTGAATATTTCGTCGTTGCACTGGTTCGCAATTTCGACCGACGCTTCCGGGATCGGTTCCATCCGGACCGTAATCTCCGCCCAGTGTTTCGTGCCGCCGAGGTTTCGGTTGCATATGCCGGTCACTTCCACCGCTTTTTGAATCGATTCCCGGTAGGAAACGCGGGGATTGTGGACCCGAACGTTGACTTTGTGCTCCCGAAGCAAACGGTGCTTAATCACTTCCAGATGCAGTTCCCCCATGCCGCTGATGAGAACCTGGCTCGTTTCTTCGCTTTCGGAAACGCGAAACGTCGGGTCTTGCCGACGCATCATATCGAGGACCGCCTTGAGTTTCTTGTGTTCGTCGGCACTGTCCGGCTCGATGGCCATGGAGATCACCGTTTCCGGGAACGTGATCGATTCCAGCAGAATCGGATATTTCACGTCGCAAAGGGTGTCGCCGGTAACGGAAAACCGCAAACCGATCACGCCGCAAATGTCGCCGGCGGAAACCTCTTGAATCTGTTCCTTGCGGTCCGCCTGGATACGCCAAAGCTGCGGAACGTTTTCCTTCTTGTTTTCCCGGGGATTGAGAACCCGGCTGTTCTGCGTCAGCGTGCCGGAGTAAACTCGGACGTAGTGCAAATCGCCGTGCTTGTCCGCTTGAATCTTGAAAATGAGGCCGCAAAACGGTTCTTTGGGGTCGGCCTTTCGCTCCAATTCCGGGCAGTCGGGCCGGGTAGGGTCTTGCCCTTGCACCGCCGGAATATCAAGCGGTGACGGAAGGTAATACGTAACGGCGTCCATAAGCGGTTGAACGCCGATGTAGTCGAGTGCGGAGCCGCACAAAACCGGAACGACCATGTCGGAAATCGTCGCTGCCCGGAGCGTTCCGCGAATCATTTCCTCGGAGATTTCTTCCTCCGAGAGAAGCAGTTCGGTCAGTTCGTCGCAGTACATCGAAAGATCGTCGAGTAGTTGACCACGCCAGATTTTCGCTTCGTCGAGTATTTCGAGGGGAATCTCGGACTCTGTAACGACGGAGCCGCTGTTTTCCTTCGAGAAGGTCAACATTTTCATCGTAATCAGGTCGATGGTCCCTTTGAACGCTTCCGGCAGATGGGGCGGACCGGCTCCGACGGGAATCGCCACGACAATCGGAGTCGCCCCGAGTCGTTTTTTGATCTGGTCGAGCACGACGTAAAAGTTCGCCCCTTCGCGGTCCATCTTGTTGATAAACGCGATCCGGGGAACGTGGTACTTGTTCGCTTGCCGCCAAACGGTTTCGCTTTGGGCCTCGACCCCTTCGCGGGCACTGAAGACAACGACCCCGCCGTCGAGAATTCGCAGGGAGCGTTCGACTTCCGCCGTGAAATCGACGTGGCCGGGGGTGTCGATCAGGTTGAAACAATGGTCTTTCCAGTTAAACGAAACGGACGCCGCCTGGATGGTGATCCCGCGTTCCTGCTCTTCAGGGTCGAAGTCGGTGACGGTGGTCCCCTGGTCGACCTGGCCGACCTTGTGGACGAAGTTGGAATAAAAAAGCATCCGCTCCGTCACGGTGGTCTTACCGGCGTCGATGTGGGCGATGATCCCGATATTGCGGATTTGCTTGAGATGGCGAGGCATGATTGTACGAAAACGTAGCCGTCGCACCCTGTGCGACGATGTGTAAAAACGGAATTTTACCACATTTTTTGCGGTCGTCTATCGGACGGGCAGACACAAAAAAACGCGAACAGAGCCGCAATCGTGAGATTGCGCGAGAATAACAAAAAAAGAGCCGGGGACGCAGCGCAGTTCCCGGGTGAACCGCTCCATAATTTTTTTCCCGCCCGGCTTGCGTCGTTCTTTTTGGTGGGCTACAATTTTTGATGACGGTGGCGTACCGTTACCGTCTTTTTAAATTTTGGGTTTGATCGCAAGTTTTGGCATTCAGGCTTCCATGTACTACCCGGTTCGCCGGTTGGAAGTCCAAAGAATTCACATGAAAACATGCGTCTCCGTAAGGGGACGCCATGCATGTGACTTGCAGGGTTTCGGTGTGAGGGTGCGCCCTCGCGTTGTCGTGTAAAATTGCGCGACTCTCTCGTAGTACAGAGAGAAGTTCTCTTGAATGCCCATGGCGTACCCCGTCTTTTTTGACGGTAGCGTCTTTCTTGCCGTTCTTGCCGTTACAATGGAACGTCTGCACTCTTTCAAGTAAACACAATTATTTTGAAAACAAGCCCACCGATGGGCAGTAACTCTTAACCACTAATGGAGGCAATTATGACAAGGCTTGATCCACTGGAAAGGTTCACATGTATCCTGGAAAGGTTCGCATGTATCGGAGGTGTGATTTTGGGCATTTTGTTACTACTAATGATCCCTGAATATCTCAAAATTTTGCGAACGTTTAACGAGGGAATCGCCGTAGAAGGCACAGTTGTCGATGTGAAGATAAAAGGGGAGAAAGAACCTTACTCTGTTTCGACAATCAGATTCTTAACGACAGATGGGCAACAAAAAAACATCGTGAAGCGAGATGGAGTAGTTTTTCCGGTGATAGGTGATGTAGTTGAAGTCTTTTATTTGCCAGAAGACCCAAATGGTGCGGTAATCAAGGGATTCACCTATTCCCATGCTGGAGGAATTTTCATTGGTTTCATACTAATAGGAGTATCGGTTGGTTGGTTGTGTTATCGTTTATTTACTTTGAAAAAAAACTCGCCAATACGACATATGGCAAACTATTATTACACTGATGCAAGCGGACAAAAACGAGGTCCGCTCGGCGGGACACAATTGTTTTTATGATATATCAATATTGGAGTCTTGTGCCACTCGAAAACTCGGCAACAAAGAAAGCCTTTTTTGGCATTATCAAGCAAGGATGATGAATATGGATTTAGAAGCACAGCAATTCCTGTTCCAACACAAGGACAAAACGTTTATCGTTACAATAACCGATAGTCAAACCAATTTTGCTGGGAATTGTGCTACCTTTGATTCGCGGCTGTCTTCTTTTCGGTTCAACTAAAGGCAACGGGGATTCTTCCGGGGACAGCGTGGAGTACCGCTTCGTCCCCTGCCCTTTTGGGAGGTTTTTTGTTGCGCAATCTCACGATTGCGGCTCTGCTTGAAAAACCTTATTTTCACCTCATTTTTCTGAAAAAAACAACCTCTGTAGCAGGTGCTTCCCCCCTGAAACCCCAACCTCATTTCCCTTATTTTTTGGAGGGGCGAAATAAGGTAAATGAGGTTAGAGGTTTTTGGGGGGCCGATAACAAGTTTCTTACCGCGATCTGCGTTAAAAATGAAACTTGTTAGCAACATTTTTGCGTTTTAACCCAACCGCTCGATTTCGTCGGTGGAAAGGCCGGTCACTTCGGAAATGACATCAATGTCGAAGTCCCTGTTTTTCATGTTCCGGGCAATTTCGACATCTCTTTCAAACCTACCTTTGGCTACCCAGGGGGCGGCGTACTTATTTGTAAAATATGTGTCCAGTTTTTCCGTTAAAATGACATTTTGTTGCGTTTGTTGCATGTAAAATTCCTCCAATACTTTTGGGTTGGCGTTGGCAATGGCGTATAGAAAGGGTTCGATATTCGGCTTGCCTACCGATGCCGAGAACGCCTGGGTTATCTGCTTCAGTGTTAAGTCCTTTCGTAAACTTGCGAGCCATAAATTTTCCTTGTCCGACAACTCCTTTACGACAATGATTTGCGTCGGATACACTTCTCCTTCGACGAGATAAATCCCCTGTTGCTCTTGTCGCACCTTAAATTGGCCCTTCAAAAACGCCAGCAAATTTCTCGGATGGCGTGTCGTTGTCATCGTTACCGACAAATCGTGAGTTCGCACCTTGTTTAAGGAGGCATACAACCGAGCGTAGGCGTGTGTTTTGTCGTAATCCTCAACGGTGACATGATCGTCGGGGCTTTTGTACTCGATAATGTTGCACCGCCTGAAAATCCGGGCGATGTTCTTTTTGAGAATCACGTCCCGCTTCTTTTTGATGATGAGGACATCAATTCGGAGTGGTTCCGTATGGTGTAGGCCAGGGAGGTTCACCCTGACCCCAACCCCAAACCGGACGTGCAAGTTTCCAAGCATCCGGCTTTCCAATTGATTCTAAACTTTTCGCTCCAAACGGGTTTTCTGCTTGTGACAGTATAGACACAATGTCTGTATGTTGTCAAGCGTATTCGCTTGTTCAAAACTGGCAAACTTATGCACGGGTTTGATATGATCGGCATGTGATGTCTCCGAGACCACCAAACTGCCACACCCGCGACATTGATAGCCGTCTCGTTCTAACGCCGCTTGTTTCAAGTCCATTCGTCCTGGGCGATTCTTGTCTGGGCGGCGGATATCCGCTTCCCATTCGTGATCTTCCAGGTATTCTCCTTGCCCCGGCTCGTACTCTTTTGGTCCTCGAAAATCGAGTGACATTTTCGTATCCGAAAATCGAACGATGGTTCGATTCGGGGATACTCCGATGCAACCATTGAAACGAAACTTTTGATGCACCTTTTTAGTTGACATGTCGTTTTTGCGACTAATCGCCTTAACCATCGCCCAATGAACAATGTAGTCCAATTTTCCCGCCACTCCACTATAATTATGTGCAATTTTGAAATAATTGGCCCACCCACGGATGACGGCGGATGCGTTCTGTACTCGTGTATCAACACTTTCTTGCGAAGGTCGATACCGAGTCACTTCGTTCAATCGTAACCGGATGTTGGAGAGGGCTTTTTGGCCGATCTTAATTTTCGGTACTAATTTCCCTTTCCGACCTTTTCCCTTTTCCAGATGGAAGCCGAGAAAATCAAAACCGTCGCGGACATGTGTAACTTTCGTTTTCTCCACGGAGAGTTCAAGACCACATTGGTCGAGAAGGTACTCGCGGATTTCCTCTTTGAGCGATTCGGCATAGTGCTTGTTTGCTCGTGTCAGGAATACACACCAATCATCGGCGTATCGGGCAAATCGAAGATTTGGCTCGCCGTGATAATGTATCCGATGTGCCTCCTTGCCATGTTTCGCCTTTTCATGCAGGAACCAGTCCAGCTTGTTCAAGACGATGTTGGCGAGCAGGGGTGAGATCACTCCTCCCTGTGGAGCACCTTTAACGGTTGGCAACACTTTTCCGTCAACCATTACTCCTGCTTTGAGAAACAGTTGTATTAGATCGAGAAATTTGTTGTCCATTACCTTTTCCCGGACGGCACCGAGAATAGCCTTGTGGGAAATTTCATCGAAACACGCCTTGACATCACCCTCGATAACCCAGGTGAACCCTTTTGACATTGCCTGTTGGCAACGAAACACGGCATGGTGTGTACTGCGATGAGGCCGAAACCCATAGGAGTCTTTGTGAAATTCGACTTCAAAAATCGGCTCAAGAGCCATTCGCATGGTTTCTTGTACGATTTTATCCCGCAAACAGGGGATACCAAGCTGACGCATTTTGCCGTTCGCTTTCGGTATCTCCACCCGCCGGAGCGGTTGCGGTCGATAGGTTCGTTTCTTCAACTCCATCCGAAGCGTTTGAAGATTTTCGGCTCCGTGTTCTTTGAACTCGGAAACCGTCACTCCATCGACTCCGGGTGCTTTACCTTTGGAACGCTTGAAAACCTTGTCCGCCGCCGCTTCCAGCCACACCGGATGGTGAATCAGGTCGGAAAGGTTGCGGATACGTTTGTCGTAGGAGTTCGTTGGAAAGAGAGGTGTACTCTCTTCTCGATTCTCCTTGTGGGCTTTCGATTGTTCCCAAAGTCTTCTTTGAACTTCTTCCACGTTCATTTGGAACCCTCCAAATTTGAACTTTTCTGTTACTCAAATCAAATCAATCTGTCCCCCTTTGCCATGTGGACGGCTTTCCCGTCCTCGGACTACTACGGGGACTCTGCCACCGGATCGCCTCGTCGGTAGGGATTCATTCGGCCTTGGTTATCCTGGTCAAATTATCCGTGCTTCTACCGTTTTGCCTTTCGGCCTTTCCACCGCAGGTACTGCTACTCGATCCGGCTTCCCTGGTTCCCTTGATAACACTCGAACATTTTCACTTAGACTCCACCTAACTTGAAGACCCAACAGCGGTCTGCTGCTCCCTTAAACTCCGTCTACTAATTGGTCTCGCAACGGACACGAAGAGATTATCTCTTCTCGAATTCTTAGACCTCAACAAATGGCTTGAATCGGATAAGCCATCACCTATCCTGGGTGATGAGTCCAGGCAGTTCCAGTATTACGGTGATGGGGGACACCTTTCCCGAAGGTTTTTCGGTGGTTTCTTTGGGTAATCGTATGAAAACTCTGCCTAGCAGGGCTGCCTCGGTTTTGGAACTTCGCCTGATCCCCACATTGTTGAACAAACTGTTTTGGCATTGCCTTGTAGCACTACTCGGCATACCTTATGTTCTAGGCACGGTGATCGACCAAACGACCACGGTTTCCTTCTTCATTATACTCCACTCTTGCCGCGACAACTTGGCATGTTGCTTGGGGTTATTCGGTATAATCAGTATTAAACATTGTTATCAAAGCGTCTGTTTCCTACTTGGTATTCTAGGCTACATACTTCAGGCGTACTGTGAGCTGATATTCCGCCTCAATCGCCAAATCATCCCGGCAGTCTTCGAGTTCAAACTCGATTGCCCGTACCACTGCCGGGTGCCACAAAGTGCGAGGCGATTTCGCTTCGTCACGCTCGGTGCCTTCCAAGTCATCGTCCGGGATTTTGTTGGGGGTGTCTTCACTCATCATCACCAATTGTACCGTATCTCCCGCCGATTTCAAGAGGATTTTTTCTTTCTTTCAGGCCGATAACAAGTTTCTTACCGCGATCTGCGTTAAAAATGAACTTGTTAGCGGTCTGGTTTTTTGGGGGGTTCCGTTTCTACTGTGATATTCAGAAAGCAATCCCCCCGTAATGAAGCGTAAAGCGCAAAAAGGTCTCTCGTAAGCTAAAATTGGTTTTACTACCAACCCCTTTAACCTACGGAGACCAGATCATGCTTTACCTTGGTATCGACCAACACAAAGACCAACTTACCATCAACCTTCGCAATGAGCAAGGAGAAGTCGTGCAAAAAGGGCAAATCAAGACCGTTCATGTGGATATTGACGATTTTTTCGGCAAACTTCGCAAAAAAGCCAGGAAATGTCGCGGCTTCATGGCGATTGTCGAGGTTTTGTGCCCAAAAGAACGCACAGTAACGATTGGTTGCTTGAAAAACTCAACAAAGCCTTTTGCGATGAGATCGTCGTGATTCAACCCGACAACTCCGATTTGAACCGGAGACAAATC
>CAZNVM010000388.1:0-1864 GCA_964576215.1 uncultured Planctomycetaceae bacterium | reverse complement strand
GGAGATAGGCAAGGTTCACGAACTCTTTTTGGACTGGAAATCGACACCACCACGTCCGCCGGACGATGTGATGGTGCTGGACCACTTTCAGGCGTTCGATGGAAAAATTCCCGAAGACCTCCGTCCGCCGGGCGATGTTTACTTTGAGAATTTCTAAAGTATTGCCGGAAAAGGACTTGCAATCATGTTTACTGGTGGTAAAGTGTGTCACGATGGCCAACAAACCATCGTTACAAAATTCAAGAAACCTTACCAAGTCAGGAGCCAAACGCAATGACAACGAAATTTAAAATCACAGAAATACCGTTGCCGGGGGAAAAGGACGGAATCGACCTTGGCTATGCCAATTGGGTTCGAGGACACATCGGAGAGTACCTCTACGATGCGAAGGTTTACGCTTGCGGATCAAAATACGGCATCCGCGAAGGAAACATCAGTAAACTCTCTATCCGTGAAACGGCAACACGTAAAGAGGTCGCCGCGTTCGACCGGGGGTGGGACATTCTCCCGGAAAACGAACACGTCCAGGAAATGGTCGACGCTCTGGTCGAACACTATTGGGCATAACACCGAAACGCCTATCTTGGGCGTCTGGCCGAGGTGGTCACCCGGTCACTGATGAAGGTAAACCAAAACATCATTCAAACGAAAGGATCAAAATCATGAAAACTCCAAAAATCGAAGCCGAAAAAGTTTACGAAATCACTGTCGGAAAGAACACAACGACCGTCAAGGTTCTCAAGGTCGAACGCCGTGTCAACGGAACGCTTGTTTTCGACTGCCTGAACACCAAGACCAACAAGCGGATGACGGTCAGTGATTCCAAGCGTTTCCTGCGGGAAATCAAGCCGGAAAAAATTGCGAAGGCCGAAGGAACAACAACCGAACGCACCAAGAGTGGAAGGGCAAACGGAATGCTCTCCGGCTTGGACGCCGCCCACAAGGTTCTTACGGAGGCGGGACGTCCCATGAAGGTCCGGGAGATATTTGAAACCGCAATGCAGAACGGGTATTGCAACCTCAAAGGCGCGACGCCCGCTCTGACGATCTCCGCCGCAATACAGAGAGAGGTGTCGGTCAAGGGAGCCGACTCTCGCTTTATCAAAGTTGAGAGAGGACTTTTTGCCGCCCGATAAACAGTCGTAACATTGGCCGATTTTCAAAAATGCAAACATGCCGACAGAATCCAAAACCCTGACCCATTTTACGGTCGTCGATCAAGAACCGGAAACACGATCCTCCGGCGAGGGTTTGAACTACCTTGCCATCCGCCTCGTGTTTGAACCAGGATTTGGGTATCAAGCTGCCATCACCATTGGCCGCAAGATATTCGATCCAAACACCGAAGCCGAATATGAAATTGATGAACGTTTCCTCATTCACGAGGCGAAGCGTTTTGATAAAAAAACTTTCGCCGAACTGGAACAAGAAGCCCATTCTCACGGTATCAATAGCCTTGGCGAGGTTTGTCGCAACGCCAACGTCAAGATCGAATTGACCGAGTTTGCGGTCGCATTATTTCAGTGCCGGATGCCCGATGAAATGATTCCACCTTACGTCATCAAGGCAAGCCCGGCGAAGGATTGATATCATCGCCACATTTTTTAGCCGGGTATCGCCCGGCTTGCGGTGGTGACTGGCACACATTGTTGTTGACCGATAAATGATTGAACGTCAGTTCAAGGAGCAAAACATGAAAACAAAATCTGAAGCGGACTTGCACTTTTACGACTTTGCTTTATCCGACGATTTGAACGAAAAACTCAGGAAGGCGGTGATGCTTCTTGATGAGGTGCGTTTCAAATTGGCAAGCGAAGAAGCAGATTACATGGAAAATTTTCTGAACGAATTGAATCAGGGAACG
>CAZNVM010000387.1:0-4783 GCA_964576215.1 uncultured Planctomycetaceae bacterium | reverse complement strand
GTCGACAAGTTTACGATTTTTACTGATTTTACCGTCATTTCGCTTCGCTTCATTCCGGCTTTTATTGGGGGAGATGAATAAAAGCCGGAATGGAGCATCGCGAAATGACGGTCTCGATACAAACTTGTCGACGGACTGCGGAGGAAACAGGCCGCAAATAAGTATGATGAATGGCAACCGGGAGCGCAACGAAGTGAAGCGACCGGACCAAATCGCGGAGAATTCCGGTCACTTATCACTTGTTTACAGCTCCTTCCGAATCGCAGCAATCCCGAACCGCAGTGAAAGGTAAGTTTCCAACACCGCGAACACCGGGGCGCGGAACAGGGAACCGGTCAAACCAAGCATTTTCCCTTTTTTCAATCGCGTTACGGCTCGATTTCGCCAGGCATTGATGCGGCGGCGTGCCTTGACGTATTTGTGCGTTAATTCCTCGTGCCGGGCAATCAGTTTTTCCCTCACGAAAGCCTGGGACCGCTGCAACACCCTAGTATCACTTGGGTTTTTCTCAATCAGCGTGATTTGCTCCTCGATTTCCGAGACGACTTGCTTAATCTCTTTCGCCTGCCTCGTCTGCCTGCCGCGCAAACGTTCTCCCATGCCCCGCAGGTTTTGTGCCGTCGTCGCCAAAATGTTGCGTACCTCCTGAAGAGCGGTGTCACAGTGTCCCGACCAGTTGTACTCGGCGATTCGTTGCTGAAGACCGTTCCAGCGGTTGCGCAAATCGGACAAGGTTAACATTCCCCGGGAACAGGGTGCTTTCACCGGTTTTCGCCGGGTCAAAAACCAAATCTCCTGAAATTCGAAAAACAGTTTCACGTAAGAACCGGCGTCGAGGACAAATTCCCGAACCCAACGGGCGGCAAAGCGAAACAGGTTTTCCCGGGGCAGGCCGGGCCGCCGTTCAAGCCGGTTTTTGATGCGGAAAAAACCGGTCATCATCGGATGCGTTCCTGAAAGCACGCCGGAATAGCGATACCAAATCAGGTTCCAGAACATAAACCAGTAATGCTCTTTGGCGACACGCCGCAATATCGTTGCGCAGTGATCCTTCGTGTAAAATTCCCGGTAGGCCGCTTGCGTCGCTTCGAACCACTTTCCTTCCGGCATGTTTGGGTGCAAAAACGTTTCGTGGAAGGAATCGTATTTGTTCAGGTCGGGATCAATCGCTTCGCTTCGCTTGACCATCTCGAAATGATCCTGCGAACCGGGAAGCGGGGTCAACATGAAAAACGAAACAAGGTCGACGCCGACGTGGTCCCGGAGAAACTGCACGTCGCTTTGAATCGATTCCGGGGTGTCGTGCGGAAAGCCGATGATGTAACCGACGTGAACGATCACCGCTTCATTTTGCCAGACTTGCACCATGTCGCGGTACTGATCGACGCTGTTTTGGGACTTGCCTGCCGCCTCGATATTGGCCGGATTGACGCTCTCCATGCCGATAAACACGGACCGGCAACCGGCGGCCTTCGCTTTTTCGACAAAACGTGGGATTTTGCACGATTGCGTATCAACCTGCATCATAAAGCTAACGTCGATTCCCGACTTGCGCATTTCGATCATACCGTCGAACACTTCCGGCCAGATTTTGCTCCGTGCAAAATTGTCGTCGGTGAAGAAGAAATTTTTGACCCCTTTGTCGCAATTATTTTGGATCGTCGCAAGGACCGCCTGAGCGTTACGGCATCGCATTTTGCGTCCCTGAATGTTAATGACGGTACAAAACGAGCAGCCGTAGGGACAACCGCGGCTGGAATCAATTGTTGCCCAACGCGCTCCGAAATGCTTGACGTATTCCGGATCGGCCTGTGGGAGTGGGGCGTCTTGCAGATCGGGGGCTTTCGGAAAACGGTAAATCGGCTGAAGCGTTCCGTCGAGAACGTCCTGGAACAGTGAACGAAGCATTCCCGGCGTTTCCGATTCCCCAACGATGAGCGAAACTCCGGCGTCAAGGAGCGTTTGCAATTCCGGGGTCAATTCGTCGAACAGGGCGAGAACGCCGCTGACGTGAAAACCGCCGACCATCACGTCGACCCCTTGTTCTTTGAATTTCAGGGCGATTTCCGAGGCTCGGGGAAACTGTCCGCTTTGAACGCCGACAAGACCGACGACAACCTTTGTGTCGCTCCGTTGGTTCCGTTTGACGATTTTGGAAAACGGGATTTTTTCCACGTTGTCGTCGTAAGAGGTAACGCAAATCTCGACGCCAGGATACGGCTTTTCCGCAATGAGCGAGCTTGTCAAACTTTTGAGCACCGCAAGGGAATTCGAAGGCACGACCCCCCAATGGTAACGTTTGACGTATCCTTCGTCATCGTATCGAGAGGGAACAATGTAGACGATTTCAAGTTTTTTCGGGTTCTTTTTGGCGATCATTCTGGTTTCCATCCTTTATTACCGGTACTCCGTGTAACTGCGAGAACGTGTATTTTAACGTGGATGCTCGTTCTTTGCAAGCCGGTTTTCGCCGGTTTTTGTTGCTTTGTCAGGCCCTGTTTTTTTTTGAAAAAACGGGTAAACTTCACCCTGTAAGCGTTACAGAAAATCTTTTTCCCTCAAAATTTTCCTATGGACTTTCCCCAGATTTTTTACGCAATTCCGCTGATTATCGTGTTTTCTCTGGTTTATGCCGGAACACGGCACGAATTGCCGCAGCCGATCTTCAAGCACGCGATACGGTTCGCCTTGAGCGTTGTCGTCTTCATGGTCGCAATCGGTTGCGTTTTTGAACTGCTCCAGTGGGTTAAGTAATCAGATGCCTTCCATTCCGTATGACGTTGCGATCCTCGGCGGCGGACCGGCAGGGTTGGCTTGTGCCGTCGGAGCAGGCAAGCGGCGGTTGTCGGTGCTGCTTTTGGAGAAAAACGCCCAGCCCGGCAGGAAACTTTTGATTTCCGGGACAGGTCAATGCAACCTGACACACGCCGGTCGGATCGAAAATTTTCTCGACCGTTACGGAAGCCGCGAAAAAGGGCGGTTTGTCAAACCGGCTCTCTATCATTTTACGAACGCCGATTGGTGCGGGTTTTTCCGGGAAAATGGTGTCGCTCTCGAAGAAACGGCCACCGGAAAAATTTTTCCCGCTTCCCGGAGAGCTTCGGAAATTCTCAACCTGTTTCTCGCCCTGTGTAAACAATATGGTGTTATCATCCAGACAGGCTCGCCGGTCGAATCCGTCGAAAAAGTCAACGATCTGTTCACGATTCGGACGCCGCAAAGCGTGGCTACTGCCCGGAATCTCGTGATTGCCACCGGGGGATGCTCCTACCCGGCCACCGGAAGCAGCGGCAACGGCTGGCGATTGGCGGCGTCACTGGGACACACCATCGTTTCACCCAAACCTGGTTTGACGCCGGTCTATTGGAACGTCAACGATTTCGTCGAGTGTAGCGGCGTTTCGGTGGACGACGTTGGAATACGAATCGGAAAAACAAAACACACGGCCCGTGGCAGCGTGCTTTTCACGCACAAAGGCGTGTCGGGACCGCTCATCCTTGACTTCAGCCGCAATATGAACCCGGGAGACACGCTCGTTTTCAACTGGCTCGGTGACACCAAAGCGGAAACGCTCGGCGGTGTCTTGCTGGATACGTTTGCCAGACACGGCAGGAAATCGATCAAAGGTGCCTTGCGTTTCACGGGATTGCCGGAGCGACTGCTTGTTGCCCTGCTCAAGGCGACCGGGATTTCACCGGAAACGCCCGCTTGTGAAATTTCCCGAACGGATCGGGGAAAAATCGCAACGATGCTGACGACTTTTGAGGCGAAAATTGCGGCTCTTGGTGGTTTTCACGAGGCAATGGTCACTGTCGGCGGGGTGTCACTTCGAGAGGTGGACCGCAACAGCATGGAATCCCGACTGGTGAAGCGGTTGTACTTTTGCGGCGAGGTGCTCGACATCGACGGCGACACCGGCGGGTACAATATCCAGTTCGCAGTCTCTTCAGGTTTCCTGGCCGCCGACAAGATCGCAGGGACTTTCTGATCATTTTCAAAAGGTTCTCTACCGGTTTGCAGTCCGTCGACAAGTTTCCGATTCATTCGGTTTATCACCGTCATTTCGCTGCGCTCCATTCCGGCTTTTATTCATTTTTTCCCCTTGAAAAATAGGAGCGATAAGATACACTAAAACGGCAAACGCAGTATCGTAGCTCGTAATTCGATTTATTTCGGGAGAGAAGCAATGTCCGAACAATTGACACCGGTTACTTACGAAGGAATACTTGAAATGTTCCGGCAATCCGCCTTGGAATTCGACCGGCGGTTGCAGGAAGCCGACCGGCGATGGCAGAAAATGAACCAAGAGCTATGGACGCAGATCAGGCAAACCAACAAAGACGTCGCCGGTCTTACGGGGAGTATCGCCGCAATCGTCGAAAATATGATCAAGGGAAATATCATTGAAAAATTCGAGGCGTTGGGATACGGCGACCTTGATCGTTGTAGCGAAAAGCAGACGTTCAGAAACAAAAAATTGGGAATCAAAGGCGAAATTGACTTGTTTATCGAAAACGGCGATATTGCCATTCTACGCCGTTAAGTAACTTGTCGCAAAAAAAACGATTGTTTTTTGTTGCAACCATTTATATTACAACAGGTTAGGAAAAAATTCTGTTTTTGTGTTTTTCGACAATAGTGCCGAATGTTAAAATGGGTCGTTTTTGGACAAGTCTTGAAAATGCAAGGTTTTTCAGCAATCTGGCAAAAAAACAAACGCAAAACACTTGGCAATTAAAAATCACGCAAATCCTTTTACAACAATGGGTTACTTCGCTTGACA
>CAZNVM010000386.1:0-4066 GCA_964576215.1 uncultured Planctomycetaceae bacterium | reverse complement strand
TACCGCACCGCCGGGATGGACCTTTGCCCAAAAATTCCCGACCGGTTTATTTTTCCCGGCGATCTGGTAAAATCGACGTACCTGGAGCGGGTCGGTTCAAGCGGGAATTTTGTGGTCAACAAAATATCCACAAAATCATTTGTGGCTAATCAACACGAGTTTTGTTAGTGACAAATTTACATGGAACGTAAACCCTGTAGCGATTCTTCCGATTATCCGAGGTGAGAAAACTGGTGAGAAAACCTGAAAAATGTTAAAAAAGCCTGTAAAAACAATATCGTAAAAGACTTCCATGAGTATCGTCAATTTTGGATCGGCAGTTGCAGCCGGGATTGCAGGAAGTGCCCAGGCCCAGAAACAAACATCGGCAACAGACCAGGCCGCACAAGATGCCGCCGCTTTTCAAAGGAAAACCGACAGCACCGAACGAGCCGTCAAAGCCGCAGGCGTCGGCACAAATGAAGAAGAAAGTCAAGAGGCCGGTGACCGCGACGCCGATGGGCGAAGAGCGTGGGAATGGAATCTGAAAAACAAATCCAAGGAACGCCCAGTGCGCGATCAATCGATTGACCCGTCCGGCCAAACCGGAAATTCTTTGGACCTGAGCGGATAAAAAAAGGTCTTATCTTGTTTTGCCCGGTTTCGAATACGATTGATTTACTTTCCATATACGAGAAAAAAATCAAGGGTCATACCGAGAGTGGCATGTTGTAAAAATCCGGCGATGATCGACCGGGTATGATAGGCGAGAAATCCCCAAAAGAGTCCGCCGAGAATCGCTCCGAACACTTCGCCGGTCGGATGCAGTCCGTAATGGAGCATTGTTGACGCCAGTGTTTGAATGAGGATTGCCGTACATTGTCCGGCTTGAGGCTCGGTCGCTTTGAGCAAAAAACCGCGAAACAGAAATTCCCAACCGGCGTAATAGAGGAGATAAGATACCAGATGTGCCGAGAAAAATATTGGGGAAATCCCCGGCTGCACCATAGGGTTGAGCGGGTAAACCAGAAAGAAATTTTTGTTGCAGCCCGCCAGGTACCCCAAGAGGATCATCAAAGGCATCACAATGAGCGTTGAGCGGATCGTGAATTTCACGAGGCCCAAGCGGAGTCCGTAATCGGCGAGATTTTCCCGGAATACAAACTTGACGATCAGAGCCGGAATGAAACCGAAAAGCAGGAATGCCGCAACAATTTTGGACGTTCCCCAAAGAAAATCAGGCGTCGCAATAACCATCGTTTTCCAAAGTGACGCCGCGACGCAGACATAAAGAATCGCAATCGTTGCCTTGAATTGCGTCCTTCGAAAAAGGTCACCAAGAAAAGCGACAAGTGTCCAGGGATGTTGGTGAGTTGGATCCATGATTAAGTCTTTTGGATGTTGCCGCGTTTTCTGGGTTTCCCGGATAAGCCCGATGATTGGTCAATGTCCACCGGATGTTTTTGTACCACTGAGCGATTCGGCACCACTGAATTTCGGCCAGAAAAAGCCGTAAATCGCGATAAACGCAAAACATCCCAGCGGAACGATGAACCCGCGCGACATGTCGTATTGGTCGGCAACGTAACCCATCAGTTTCGGCAAAACCGCTCCGCCCATGATCGCCATGACCAAAAAAGCCGACGCTTTCTTCGCTCGTTCTCCAAGACCGTGAATCCCCAAAGCGAAAATCGTCGGGAACATGATCGACATGAAGAAAAAGCTTAAAAACACGCAAGCGACTGACAACCAACCCCATTTGGCGAAAATCAACAGGCACATGAAGATATTCACAATCCCGTAAAGTCCCAAAAGTTTGTGGGCCGAGACTTTTCGGAGCATTCCCGCTCCCGTAAACCGACCGAGAAGGAAACAGAAAAACGCTGCGGACAGCAAAAACGCCGCCCCCTGTTCGCTGATCGCAAGAACATCCCGGCGGTAAACCAACTCGTCAGGGAACGCTTCCTGTAAAAGTAGCCGGTTCAAAAGCGGAGCGTTGACACGCTCGGTCAGAGCCGCCGTTTTCATTCGCTCTTTGGCTGCCGCGATTTTTTCCTCTTTGCTCATCTGCGCTTCCTCGGCCTTGATTCGTTCAAGATCGGCGGCGATTTTCACGTCTTCGGCCAGTTTCTGGTCCCGCAAGTTTTGAGCTTCTTCGCTTAACGTGATTCCTTCAAAATTTTTCGGATTGTAAAATGCGACGCCACCCTTCGCTTTTCTCGGATCCTGTCGAACGAGCAAGTTGAGTTCCTGAAGTAGCACGGAACGCAAGCCCCTGGCGTCACCGCCTTGATATTCTTCCAACTCCCGCAAGGCGGATGTCTTGGGGAAATTTTCCTGAAAATCCGCTTTAATATAAGCGGAAACCGGGTCTTGGGCTTTTTGAATTTTTTGGACGAACGCCGGGAAATCCTTAATGTCTTCCACTCGGAACATCGTGTCCGTTTCGAACCAATCCTTCGATTTCTTCTGGAAATATCCGAGGAAACCACCGACTTCGCCTTTTTGGATTTTCTCCGTGATTTTTGCTTTCGAGTCGGCGGTTGTAAGGAATTTCGGCAGCGCAGGAACCTCCGAAGTCATGTAGTTGATGAAAAAGCTGAAAATCCCCGCTTGGGCGGCAACGTACAAAAATTGGGCAAGCACCGAGCCGGAAAAATGTGGATGCGACCAGATGTTGTTGTGGGAAACTTTGCGGCTTACAAAAATCAACCAAAAAGCGGAGAACACGATCAACACGCAAGCAATTTCGGCAATGAAAACGAGCAGGGAATTGTATTGCGTGACTTGCACATTGAACGGCATAAGCGTTGCCGCGATCCCTTGGAGGGATTTCCCGATCGGATCGAACATTGAGAAGAGCAGCCAGGAAAATATTCCCGTGATGCAAATCAAGACCGCAACGTTGAGCCACAGGAACGTGAAAATCTGGAGACGGTTCAACCGACGATCCGAAACGACCTCCCCCTTTTCTTCGGTCGGCTTGTCACCGTAATCGTCTTTCGTCTTGACGTCGGGAATGTAGGCAAAGAAGAAGATCACCGAAAGAACCAGCACGACACAAGCGACGGTTACGTACGGAATATAAAGCATTTCGCTGCCGATGCTGTGTCCGGACGCATCTTTGGCGTAAAAGAACAACCCTCCAATGATCGGTCCGAGAATCCAGCCGATTCCATTACACGACTGTGCCAGATTGATTCGGGTTGCCGCGTATTCCCTCGGACCGAGGACCGTCGTGTACGGATTGGCGACCGTTTCCAAAAAGGTCAAACCGGCGGCAATTGCACAAACGCCGAGCAGGTATCCGATGAACGCAATCGTTTCCGGTCGGATGGGCGAACTCGATTTCACCGGCGGCGGAGCGGTGTCCGCTTGAGCCTCACCGGGATCGGGCGTCGCGGCAACGGTGATTTTTTGCCGTTGCGCCCAATCGTTGATTTTTGTGGCCGGCACGAACCAGAAACCGCCCGCCGCAACCATGAGAAGCCCTGCGATGATCCCTCCTTTGTATCCAAGCCGGCTTGCCAACCATCCGGCGGGAAGAGCCATAAGAAAGTACCCGAGATAATGGGCAAACTGGACCCATGCCGATTGCGACTTGGACAACCCCAGTTCGTCCTGGAAGTGCTTGTCCATCGCGTCAATCATTCCGTTACACAATCCCCAAAGCAGGAACAGCGAACTGATCAGGATAAAAGTAAACGCCAAATTTTGGCCGTTTTCAAGAATAAAAAGTCCTTTTTTTGGGGAGGTGTCTTTCATGTTGAACTCAAAATAGGAACGAATTGGTGGGGGAATTGGAAAAGGTGTTGAAATCCAAAGGGATAAAACACGGAGCGTATTTTACTTTATCACGAAACGAATGTCAACTTCATTTCCGATGGTTTGGAGGTTTGGAGGTTTGGCCCAAGACGATTGCAAAGTAAAAAAAAGCGCACAGCGGTGAAAATTTTACGTATAGGGTTTTGATGGTTCGTTTGTTTCGAGCCCAAATCAGTTCAAAATACGTAAAACACGGAGGTTTTTCCATGAATTCCCGTTCCAACACTCCAGTTGCGCTCCTGACCACCCTTGCCGAAGCCTT